>JBOGTE010000048.1:0-14444 GCA_050692015.1 Candidatus Limnocylindria bacterium | reverse complement strand
GTCGATGTTCTCGGACGTGAGTCGCTCCTGGTACCCGACGACGGTCACGTCGGGATTGAGCGCCTCGAGGGTCCGCTTGGCGGACCGCACCTTCGCCTCACCGATCCGCTCGGTGGAGTGGAGCACCTGGCGCTGGAGGTTCGTGGCATCGACGACGTCGTTGTCGATGATCCCGAGCGTCCCGACGCCCGCGGCGGCGAGGTAGAGGGCCGCCGGCGATCCCAGGCCGCCGGCACCGATCATCAGCACCTTGCTCCGTAGGAGCTTGGTCTGCCCGGCGATGCCGACCTCGGGGATCAGCAGGTGGCGGCTGTAGCGATCCATCTGTGCCGGCGCGAGGGGCTCCTCCACGGGAGCGCCGATCTCGCGCCACGCGCCGAACCCGCCGGCCATCGAGGCGACGCTGGTGTAGCCGAGCTGCTGCAGCTGGTACGCGGCGACCGCCGAGCGCACGCCGGCGGCGCAGTGCAGGACGATCCGCTCGTCCTTCTTCGGAAGCCGCTCGCCGGCGGCGTCGGCCACCGTCCCCAGGGGGACGTGCTCGGCACCGGGGATGTGCCCGGCGTCCCACTCGTGCTGCTCGCGGACGTCCACGATCCGCGGCGCGCCGGCCTTGCCGAGCTCGCCGGCGACCTCGTCGGCCTGGACCTCCTTGATGAGGTGGCGGATCTGCTTGGCTATCTCGGCAGCGGTCGGCATGGGTAAATCCTAAACCGATCCGCCAGGTCGGAAATTCCGCAGAGGCAGGCGCACCCAAGGAGGCGCGCCGTGGATGACGCGGCGAATGCGGATGCGCGCACGCGACAGCGGTGAGGGGTGGGACCGCATCTGGCACGCGCGACAGCGCGTGCCTTGCGGGGGGTACCTCAAGCCGAGCGGACGCGCGCCGCGAGCCGCGTCGGGTACCGCGGCGCGCCGTCACCAGGGCAGGCCCTTAGGACAACTAAGGTGGATCGGTGGAGACCCTCTACTTCGACGTCATCCGGTTCGGGTACCACCTGGGCCTCGCCCTGCTAATAGGTGGGGGGATGGTCGTCGGCGCCGCGGCGCCGGCGGTCTTCAAGACGCTGCGATCGCGCGGCGAGGCCGCCAACGTGTTCGGGGCGATCCTGGCGCGCTACGACGGCATGGCGCTGCTCGCGCTCCTCCTGGTCGTCGTCACCACGGTCCTGAAGGCGGGCGCATTCGAGGAGGACCTGCGCGAATGGCGCATCTGGACCCGCTGGGGAGCACTCGCGCTCATGAGCGTGGCCGTGCTCTACGGGGTCGCCTGGGCAGGGCCAGTCGCGCGCACGATCAGGCGGGAGACGCCGGGATTCGACGACCTGCCCGAGGGTGACGTCAGAAGGCGCGAGTTCCGCGCGCTGCACCGGCGCGCCGGAAGGGCGTTCATGCTCGTGGTCGTCTTCGGCCTCGTCGCGCTCTTCTTCAGTTGATGGCGGCGCTCGACGGCCTGCTGGAGCGGCACCGCGAGCGGCTCACCAGGCGGCACCGCGTGCGGAACGGGGCGCAGCTGGTGTCGTTCGTGAACGAGGTCGGGTTCTGCTTCGCCTTCACCGCCGCGGAGGGCCTGCCCATCCCGGCGTGCTTCGACCACCTCTCGACGAACGACGACGACCGCAAGTGGGGCTGGATGTGGGGCTGGAAGGACGAGCTGGCCGAGGAGAAGAAGGTCTACTACGGCCCCGTCCTCTGGCGGAAGCCGTCGTTCGTGTCCATGAAGATGCTGCCGCTCCTCTACGCGACCCACGGGCGGGCCGGGGAGCCGGACGACCACCTGGAGGACGTGAAGGCCGGTCGCCTCTCGGAGATCGCGAAGCGGATCATCGAGCACGTCACGCAGAAGGGCGAGACGCAGACGCGGCGCATGCGCGTGGCGCTCGGCATCACCTCGAAGGACGGACGCCGCCAGTACGACCGCGCGCTCGACGACGTGCAGCGCCTGATGTACGTGGCGCGCGTGAAGGCGGTCGGCGAGGGGCGCGAGGACTACAACTACACCTACGACCTCTTCGTGCGGCGCTACCCGGAGGTGGCGCGCGCGGCCGAGCCCCTGCCTTCGATGGAAGCGCGCTGCCGCGTCCTGGAACGGGCGGTAGAGCTCGCCGGCGCGCTCACCGCGCGCCAGATCGACAGGCTCTTCGACTGGGGTCCGGAGCCTCTGGCGCGCGCCGTCGAGCGGCTCGAGGCCGAGCGTCGCGTCGTGCGCAGGGCGGCCGGGCGCGAAGCGATCGTGCTCCTCCCTCGGTACGCTGACGCCGCCTGATGGACATTCAGCAGCTCAGGTCGTGGATCTTCGAGCTCTACGATCCGCTCGAGAACGACCGCCAGTACATCGTGTTCGACGCGGAGCGCGGGAACCTGATCGTCGATCTGCCCCGGTACAGCGACCGGGCGGCGCGGCTCATCCGCGGGACCGGCCGCGCGTCCACTGTCGTCCTCACCAACGCGGGACGCGCGCGTGACGCGGCGCGGTTCCGGGAGGAGCTGGGCGTGCAGATCGCGGCGCACGCCGAAGACGCCGTGGCGATCGAGGGCGGGGCGGACGTCGTCCTCGGCGACGACCAGGCGGTGCGGCCCGACGCCCGCGCGGTGCGGATCCGGCATGACGGCCAGGGCGCGACCGTGGTCCTGCTGCGGAAGGCCGGGAACGTGCTGGTGGTCGGCGACCTCGACCTGGCCTCGCCGGCCGGTAAGGCGCTCCTCGGGCTCGAGTTCTCGGCGGTGCTGGCGGCGCAGCGCCCGCCCACGTGGAGCGCCGGGAAGGACACGCTGCTGGCGCTCCAGCGCGAGCTGCCGAAGCCGCGCAAGCACTTCAGCATCCTGCTCGACGCGCCCTGGGACCGCGCCTACAAGGGCCGGCTCGAAGACAAGATGACCCGCTTCGACCCGATCGTCCCGCGCGAGGTGACAGTGGGGCGCGAGGCCGCCATGGGCACCGAGACCCTCGTCGTGTCGGACGATGCCCGCCGGAAGATCGAGCGCGCGCCGCGCCCGGTGCGGGACCGCGCCGAGTGACCGCGGAGGCCGGCCGAAGGGAGCGGCCCCGGCCGTTCGCGGAGGACTGGAGCGTCGCCTCCACGCTCGCGCCGCCCACGACCATCGCCAACCCGCTGGGCGCGGCCGGACGCCCGGATGTCGCGACCCTCCGGCCGGCGTCCGTGGGCCCGCGCTTCCGCCGCTACGCGGTCGAGGACCTGGCGGGCGCGCCGAACGTGGACTTCTACTGGGGCGGCGTGGACCTCTCGCCCGACGGCGCCGAGGTCGCGTTCTCGTGGAACAGGTCCGGCGCGTTCGAGGTCTACGCGGCTCCGCTGTTCGGGGACCGGATCATCCAGCTGACCTCGGCCGACCGTCGCAGCGTCGTGCCGAAGTGGTCGCCGGACGGAGCCCACCTCGCGTTCCTGCGCGACAGCGAGGGCGACGAGAACATGCAGGTCTGGCTCGTGGACCGGGACGGCGTGCGCGAGCGCCGGCTCACGCACGACGACGCGGTCATGCACCGCCAGCACTCCTGGTCGCCCGACGGGACGCGGATCGCCTACACGGCTAACGCCGGCGGCCGGCGCTTCGCCGTGTTCGTGATCGACGTGGCCACGGGCGAGCAGCGCCGCCTGACGGACGGGCGCGAGGACGACCAGCAGCCCCGCTGGTCCCCGGACGGGAAGTGGATCTCCTTCTGGTCGCGCCGCGAGAGCCTTCGCACCAACGCCGACCTCTTCCTTGTCCCCGCGGCCGGCGGTGACGCGCGCAGGCTCGACACGCGCGGCGGAGTGGACGGGGAGGCCATCGACGCGCGCTGGTCCCCCGACGGCGCGGCGCTCGCCTTCACCACCAACGTCCGCGGCCGGTACGAGATCGCGGTCGCGCATCTCCAGGACGGAGAGATGGCGCGCCTGGAGCGGCTCGGCGCGACGCCGTTCGACGACACCGAGCCCACCTGGCGGCCGGACGGCCGCGGCCTGCTGTACCGCCACAACCGGGACGCCGACGTCTCGGTCAGGAGGGTCTTCACGATCTCCCGAGCCGACGAGGCGATCACGGACGTTCCCGGTGTGCATCACTCGCCGCGTCTGGGCCCGGACAGCGAGACGCTCGTGGCCGTCCTCATCGAAGCGCGCCGCCCCGCGGACCTGATCGTGCGGCCCCCGCGGGCGACCGTGGTGCGTCGCGTCACGCCCTCCCTCCCGGAGAACATCGACCCCGAGGTCCTGGTAGAGCCCGCCCACATGACGTACCCGGGCGCGGACGGCCTGGCCATCGGAGCGCTGCTCTACGTACCGCACGTCGAGGCGATCGACGCTTCGACCACGCCCCCGGCGGTGATGTACGTGCACGGCGGGCCCACGGCGCAGCACTTCCGCCAGTGGGACCCCATCCCGCAGGTCCTCGCGAACCACGGGTACGTCGTGCTGGCGCCGAACATCCGCGGCTCCACGGGCTACGGCCGCGACTTCCAGGAGGGGAACCGCCACGACTGGGGCGGGAAGGACCTCGAGGACGTGGTGCGCGGCGCGGAGTGGCTGGAGCGCGAGGGCATCGCCGACGGGGAGCGCATCGGCATCCGCGGGGGCAGCTACGGCGGCTACATGACGCTCATGTGCCTCGCCGTCGCGCCGGACCGCTTCGCCGCCGGCGTCTCCACGGTCGGGGTCGTCAACTGGGCCACGATGTACGGCACCACGCGTGGCGACCTCCAGCAGTACCTGATCCGCGAGTTCGGCGACCCCGAGCGGGACGCCGTGCGCTACCGCGACCGCTCGCCGCTCACGCACGCGTCCAAGATCCGCTCGCCGCTCCTCGTGCTCCAGGGCGCGAACGACCCGCGCGTGCCCTTGGCCGAGGCCGAGCAGCTGGTCGCGGAGCTGAAGAAGAGGGGCGTCGCCCACGAGTACCACGTGTACCCGGACGAGGGCCACGCCTTCGCCAAGCGCCACAACCGCATCGACGCGCAGCAGCGCGCTCTCGACTGGTTCGAGCGGCACCTCAGGCCCGCGTCCGCGGAGGCGTAGACCGCCGCACCGTCCGGATCCGGCGAGTTCCTGGATGTTGTTTCGCCCTGGCCAGCATGAAGGAGGGTGTGTGAACATCTAGGCCCCATGCGTGTACTCGCGATCGTTGGCTTGGCGCTGGCCGTCGGTTGCACAGGGCCTCAAGGCGTCACGCGAACGTCGGCACCACAGGTGTCCGCGGAGCCGACCGCGAGCGCAGATCCAGAGGTCACCCGCCAAGCGCCGGACCAGACTCGCGGACCGATCGAGTGGACGCCGACGGCGGGCTTTCCCATTGACGGGGTGTTCTTCGCGATCGCGGTCGAGCCGGGTGATCCTCAGCGGCTCTACGCAGCCGTCGAGAACCTGGGGTTCCTTCACAGCCGGGACGGAGGCCTCACCTGGGAGCGCAACGATGTCGGGCATCACTTTCCGCGCGGGATCCTGGTGGATCCCATTGACGAGGACACGGTGTACTACGCGTTCGGCGGCGGCTTGGCTCTGTACGACCGGGCCGGCGACCAGCAGTGGTTCGTCGACCTCGAGGAGGGCGAGCGGCCGTCGGCCATCCGCACCGACACCGGACCCGCGTACTCGCTGGAGAACCGCGTCGGAGCCGTCGTGGCCGATGCCACCGGAGGTACTACCTACATCTCATCTCCAGCAGGGATATTCCGAACGACCGATCAGGGGCGGCACTTCGAACGGATAGGGGAAGGCCTTCCCCGATCGACCATCTACCCCGCGATCGCTACCCATCCCACAGACCGCAACGTCCTGTACGTCGGGACGCGCGGCCCATGGCTATACGACTCGCTGTTCCCCGGTGAGGTGCCAGAGGGCTACGGACCGCGAGGCCTGTTCAGAAGCGCTGATCGGGGTGAGACCTGGAGCCAGGTCGGCGGCCCGCAACTGGCCACCTTGCACATCAACGCCGTTCTGGTGGACGAGGGCCGTCCCTCTCGGGTATGGATCGGCACTTCCGAGGGCGTCTACCGGTCTGATGACGATGGCGCGACGTGGGCACGGACGAGCGCCGGCCTCTGGGACGTGCGGGTCTGGACGCTGGCGCAGGATCCGTCCGATCCGGAGCGCCTGTTCGCGGGGACGCTCGGCGGTGGCCTGTTCACGAGCACGACCGGCGGGGACACCTGGCAGCCCACCGGCCTGAACGCCCTTGACTTCCACCGCGCGCGCATCTTCTCGCTCGCCTTCGACCCCAACGGCACGGGCAGGCTTTACGTGGGTACGGGCCAGGGCCTCTTCCGCTATGACGTCGCCTCGGGCTCGTTCGAGCACCTGGCTGGCACGGTGTTCTACTCGCGAGCCATGGACCTCACGATCGCGCCGGACGATCCGTCGCGCCTCTACGTGCTCGAAGGCGGCGCCTGGGCCGGTCGAGACCTGTATCGGTCGACTGACGGCGGTGCGAGCTGGAAGTTCATAGGGCCGCTTCAGCCCTTGGCATCGACCAGGACGCGTCCCGGCTGCCCGGTCGGAAGGCTGGACTGCGCGCCGTATTCGATCGACCACACCTATGGCATGCAGGTGAGGATCGATCCGCAGGACACATCGGAGGTGTGGTACACGTCGGGCTTCGGCCTGTTCGTAAGCCGCGACGGGGGAGACAACTGGGAGCTCGTCGACACGGGAGTCCTGGATGAGCAGTTCCACTTCCACGGCATCGCCATCGCGCCGACGGACCCGCAGATCATGTACGTGGGCACGGGTGGGCAGTACGGCGACCAGTTCGTGTTCACGCACGTGATCAAATCCCTAGACGGTGGTCTGACTTGGCACCTGGCCGACAGTGGCCTGCCACGCTCGAACTACCACATCGAGTTCCTCATCGTCGACCCGCGGGACGCAGACGTGGTCTTCATCGGCACAACCGACAGAGAGTTCGGATGCGTGAGCGGCCCTCAGCCGCCTTGCATTCCCATCGGCATCTACCGAACTACCGATGGCGGTCAGACGTGGGGCGCCGTCAACCAAGGTCTCGAGGATCTCAACATCTACGCGCTCGCCTTCGACGCCGCCGACCCGGACACCCTCTACGCCGGCGCCGGGAGTGCGCTGTACGTGAGCCATGATCGCGGAGAGTCGTGGTCTAAGACATGGTCGTGGCACGATGACGGCGCGTGGCTGACCGCGGTGGCCAGCGCGGCCGAACCCCATAGCCTCTTGGTGATCGGCACCTCGAACGGCGCGTACGTCTCCGCCGATGGCGGCGAGACCTGGAGCGAGGCCAGCGACGGTCTGAGCTTCCGCGGGCAGGTGCCTATGATCGAGACGGGACTGGTGCCGCTGATCGACGCTCTCGTTTTCGCGCCCGACGGGACCCTGTACGCCGCGGCCGGTGGCGTCTTCAGAGGCACCTACCAGCCGGAGGACTGAACGGCGGTGGGCGCACGAGGTAGGTGTCACCCGTCTGCCTGGCGTGCCTCGCTAGGCTTCGGGCGTGTCGCGAGGGGATGTGGGGCGAGCCGGCGTCGTCACTGCCAGGTTGCGCGGGAGGGACATGCTCCGGAGGCTGAGGACGGGGGCGCTCTGCTCGGTCGTCGTCGTCTCGGTCTTGGTCACGGCGTGCGGCGGGGAACAGGCGATCGACAGCGCCGCTTCCGAGAGCTCACCGAGTGCGTCCCCGAGGATCGTCGGCGCTACTCCCACCCCGCTCAACACTCCGCTATCTACGACCCTCGCTCCCTCCCCAGGGGCCACCGCGACGCCGGCCCCGGCTCCTGGGGTGGCCGTCGCCGGATGGAGCGGCGAAGAGGTGCGCGTGGTCTCCGTGGAGTTGGCGTTCGACCCACCGGAGCGGGCCTCCGATCTTCTAGCACTGGCCACGCACGCACTCGATGTGATCGGCCTTGACCTGAGCGACGAGGGACAGGCCCGGCTACGGCTCGATCTCACCGGGTCACCGCTTTCGGATCAGTACATGCAGGCCGGCACGTGCTACACCGGGGCCCGCGTCCAGGGCACGGTCCGCCTCAGCGCCGAGGGACAGCCCGATCTGCACGCGTCGGTCGCCGGCGAGGTGCCGACCCGCACTCTCATTCGGTTTTGTCAGAAGGACCCCGCGGGCGCGCCGTTCGAGGAGGCCTTCGAGATCGGCCTCAGCGGCGCCATGGCCGAGCTCTTCGGCCCCAGCTCCGTGCCTTACCTAACTGACGTGGTCGCCACCCACAGAAGCGGCTCCCACAACGTCCTCCTGTCGATCATGGGCGCGGCGATCGATGCCTACCGCACGATGGAGCGCGCCGACGTCCCGACCCGCTCGCAGTACGAGTTCCTTGACGCTGCCATCTGGACGATCCCGATGGTCATGGGGGCTCCTGACGACGCGAGCCGCTCGTACGTGAGCACGTTGCGTGGTCTCCTCCTGGACCACTCGGAGACCGACTTCGGATTCAACGACGAGGACGATGTCGATGCCTGGCGGAAATGGCTGACGGAGTGGGGAGCCGAGCGGGGCCTATAGCGCGGCCCAACATCGAGGAGGAGATGAAGTGCAGGCGCGGGTACTAGTCGCCTCGGTGGCCCTGCTGCTCGGCGCCTGTGTCTCCTCGACGCCGTCGCCCGCGCGGACCGCGGTGCCGACGCGCACACCCGTGGCGACGCCTGTGGCCGCTCCGGCGACGCCTGCGCTCGATCGATCTGTGTCTCGGCCGGACTTCCCGGTCCCGCGTGAGCGGCTTGCCGGCGTCACGCCCGCCAACGCAGAGCGTCGCCTTCTGCCGGCATGTGATCCGACGCTCCGACCGGCGCTAGTCACTCGTAAGGACGCCGAGCCCGCCGTCTCCGGATCGGTCGAGCTCAGTGTTGTCGGTCAGCTGGGCGGAAGGCCGCGCTCGATCGCGATCGCACGTGACCGCGTGTATGTCGGCGTCGGCCCGCGGGTAATGATCTTCGAGACCGACCCGATCTGGAGGCAGGCCGACCGGTCCGTCCTGCTGCCCGCCGTCGTTGAGGGTCTGGCCGTGGACGACGACCTGATCGTGGCGGCACTCGGCGACGCGGGGATCGCCGTGTTCGAGCAGCTGGCCGAGGGGCTCGCCCTGTCCAGCTCGCTCGAGGTCGGTGGGCCGGCACACGCCCTAGCGCTCGAGGATCGTGTCGCCTATGTCGCCGCCGGTCCTGCGGGCGTGCGGCTCGTCGATCTATCGGACCCTAAGCGCCCGGAGATCCTCGGCGACACGCTCGTCGATAAAGAGGTACTCGGCGTGGTCGCGCAGGGAGGCTTGCTGGTGGCGGCCGCCGGCAGCGATGGGCTCTTCATCGCTGACGTCTCGGACCCGCGCGCGCCCGCCGCCCTGGGTAGTCTCATGACCGGCGGCTACGCCTTCGCCGCGCGGCTGGTCGGCGCGACCATCTACCTGGCCGATGGCTGGGGTGGGTTGAGGACCATCGATGCCTCCGACCCATCACGGCCGCGCTTGCTGGGCTCGCTCGCGACCGCGGGCTGGGCGCGGGCGGTGAGCGTCGAAGGTGGCCTCGCCTACGTGGCGGCCGGCTCGCAGGGTCTGATAGTGGCCGACGTCAGCGACCCCGCCGCCCCGACCGCCGTGGGCAGCGCTCCGCTCTCGGGCATGCAGGCCGTCGGGATCGCGGTGCGCCGCGATGTCGCATACGTCATCGATCCGTTCGAAGGCGTCCAGATCGTCGGCGTGACGTCACCCGCCTCGCTGCGGCCGATCGGTACCTGGCAGCCGCTGCTCGAGGGCTGGGGGTTCGCGTTCGCGGAGGACCGGGCCTACGTGGCCAGCGGCCGCGCCGGCCTGCGCGCCCTCGATGTCTCCGAGCCAGCGCATCCACGTGACCTCGACGGGCTGCCGACGGTCGCCTGGGCCAACGCGGTGCGCGGGTCCGAAGACGGGATCCTGGTCTCGACCGTGCCGGACGCCGGCACACACGAAGCATCCGCCCTGATCGGCGTCGATGTCTCGGACCCCGCCCACCTGCGGCCGCGCAGCGCATACGCGCAGGCTGGTCGTCCTGGTCGCACGACGTTCCCGGCCGAGGAGAGCATGTTCGCGGGCAGCGGGCGTGAGGCGATCCCACCAGGCCCGGCGCTCGGCCTCGGGACCTCGGGGTCCGTAACGTTGTATGCGAACGAGTGGGGGTTCCTGATCGTTGATGCCGGCTCGGGGACGCCGTGCGAGCTGGCGTTCGTGCAGACCACGCCACAGCTGCACACCGATCTCGCGCAGAGCGTCGCCGTCAATGGCGATGTCGCCTTCGTCGGCGCATCGGGCGCCGACGGTGGGCCACAGATCCTGACGGTGGACATCTCCGATCCCCGGGATCCGCGGGTCCTCGCGAGCGTGCTCGCTTCCAACGACGGCGGTCTGCTCCTCAACGGCCGCTGGCTCTACGCGGCAGCGAGCTTCGCTCTCGATGACGACGTCCCCGTGCTGACGGTGCTCGACGTCACCGAGCCCTCGCGCCCCCGTCCCGTCGGTTCACTGAAGCTGCCGGCCGAGCCGCGGTACCTGAGCTCTCAGTCGATGGCCTTCGCTGCGGGACGCCTGTTCATCGCCGCGGGCGAGGGCGGGATCCTGGCGGTGGACGTCTCTGATCCCCGTCGGCCGCGGCTGGCGGGGCAGCTGGGCGTGCCCGGGCTGGCCGTGAGTGTCGGCGCCGCTGGCGACCACCTCTATGTCGGCTCCAATGAGGCCGGCCTGCTGGTCGTCCAGGTCGGTCCCTCGCGCGGCCCAGCGGGGGTCGAACCTTCAGGACCGGGCTGGAGTGGGATCGCGGCCGGGGTCCAGCGCGCCGCAGTCACGATCGCTGACGAGAGCAGGGCGACGCCGCCGAGCGGCTGCCTCGTCACCACGACCCTAGGTGGCGGTCCTGGGTCGCTGAGAGACTGCGTCTTCCGTGTCGCCCGCGGTCGGGCGGTGACCTTCGACCCTCAGGTCTTCTCGCCCGAGCAGCCAGCGACGATCAGGCTGGGGTCCCCGCTGGCCCTCGGCTCGGGCGACATCACGGTCGACGGTGGAGGCGGGGTGGTCCTCGACGGCGGCGGCACGGCCGAGGGAAGCTTCGAGCTCACGGGAAAGGATCGCGTCACGCTGCGCGGGTTGCACATCCGGGGTTTCCGGAACGGACTGGTGGTCGACTCGAACGGCAACAAGATCGAAGGCAATGTGATCGCCGGCAACGACACCGACCTCAGGCTCGCCAGAGGCAGCGGGAACCGGATCGTTGGGAACCTCGTCAGCGTCGATGCCGCAGGCCTGGCCCTCGCGTACGATCCCGAGACCAGCAACCCGCCGTTCGACCTCGACCTCGGTTCGGCCATGAACCACATAGAGGGCAACATCTTTGGCAACGGTGTGTACGTCGCCGACCCCGGCAGCTACAAGAACTCGTTCGTCGGCAACCGCATCGGCGTCAACGCAGCGGGTCAGGTGCTGCCGTGTCCGTTCTGCCAGCTCGTGCTCGATGAGCCGTTCAACCGTGTAGGCGGCCTCCTCCCGGGCGAGGGCAACGTGATCGCCGGAAGGATCCTCGTCCAGCAGGGCGGGAACGTCGTCCTGGGGAACACCGTGCTGGCGGCGCCTTGAGGCTCATGTCCGCCGCCTCGCGTATCGACTCCGCCTCGGATCCCATCCGCCGCGATACCGCGGTATCGCTAATGGGGGTGGTTTAGAGTACCGTCCTACTCGGCCGGCCTACACTTTGCCGCCCGTGGAGTGGGTCAGCCCGCGCACCATGGCGCGTTCCAGGCTGCGTCCGTGGCCGATCCTCACCGCGCTTGCGATAACGGCACCGCTCGTCTCGCTGGCCGTCATCCTCCGTACGCCGGCCGAGAACGTCCGGCTGCAGGACTTCGCCGGCCAGCACTTCGGCGTGACCACGAACGTCGCCATGCTCGCGGACGTGATCGCCTTCCTGCTGGCGCGGAGCGCGATGGACAGAAGGGACCCGCGCACCCTGCTCGTCGCGCTCGGGTTCGTGTCGATGGCCGGGCTCTTCACCGTGCACGGGCTCACCACCCCGGGCGTGCTGTTCATGGGCCAGGTCCCGGAGGCCGCCGCGACCCTGGTATCCGCGCTCTCGTCGCAGCTGAGCCTGCTCGTTCCGGCGGTCTTCTTCGCCGCGAGCTACGCCGGCCCGCTGCGGCGGCTCGAGGGGACGCACCTGGCTCCGCGCCGCCTCATCACCGTTACGGTCGCGGGGCTGCTGCTGTACGGCGCCGCCGCCATCGCCCTGCCGGAGCTGGTCGCCCGGACGATGCTCTTCGTCATGGGCCAGGGCGGCGTTGATCTGGTCTCGGCCGGCCAGAGCTCAGCCTTCGAACGGTATGCCCCGTGGATCGTCGCGACGGCCGCCGTCGCCGTCGCGCTCTACGTCTTCGCCGCCCGGCGACAGGCTGGCGAGTTCGCGCGCG
Source organism: Candidatus Limnocylindria bacterium (assembly GCA_050692015.1). GTDB lineage: Bacteria > Chloroflexota > Limnocylindria > P2-11E > P2-11E > GWC2-70-10. The sequence goes on along the minus strand of JBOGTE010000048.1, from coordinate 2,054 downwards.
ACCGGCTGCCGACGCAGGCGGCCCTCGGGGTGAGCTATCTGCTGCTGGCCGAGGCGCAGATCGCCATGGTCCCGAGCTCCATGCACCTGGCCGCGTTCTGGGAGTACCACGGCCTCATGGCCGGCGCGACCCTCCTGGCCATCGGCGCCATGTTCGTCGAGCTCGACCGGCGGCGCGGCCTGGAGCGTTTCCTGCCCTCGATGGTCGTGGAGCGGGTCGTCGCCGGCGACAGGCTCTCCCTGAGCGGCGAGCGGCGCACGGCGACGATCCTGTTCACCGACCTGCGTGGCTCGACCGCGCTCGCCGAGCGCCTCAGCCCGGAGGCGACCATCGCCGTGCTGAACGCGTACCTCCGCACCATGGCCAGCGCGGTCATGGCGGAGGGCGGGATCCTCGACAAGTTCACCGGCGACGGCCTCATGGCCATCTTCGGCGCCATGGGCGATCCGACCGACGGGGCCAGGGCCGCGGCCCGCGCGGCGGCCCGGATCCGCGCCGACCTCGCCGCCCTGAACACGGAGCGGGCGGCGCGCGGCGAGCCGGTGGTCGGCCACGGCGTCGGTATCCACAGCGGGCCGGTGGTGCTCGGCGCCGTTGGGCTCCCCGAGCGCTCCGACTACACGGCGGTGGGCGACACGGTCAACACCGCCGCGCGCATGGAGGGCCTGACCAAGCGGCTCGGCGTGGATGTCGTCCTCTCTGGCGAGACGGCGCGGCTGCTCGACGGCGTCGTGCCGCTGCGGTCGTGCGGCGAGTTCGAGGTGAGCGGCAAGGAGCGACCGCTGCCCGTATTCACGCTGGCGTAAGCCCTGGCGGCTCGCGCTGCCGCGACTACTGCGCCTCCAGGTCGGCGTAGGTGAAGACGACCCGAAAGACGCGGCACCACACGACGACCGAGCGGTACCCGGCGAGCTCTGTGCCGGGCGGGATCTCGTAGCTGAACGTGCCCTCCGGCGCCTTGAGCGCGCCGAGGTGGAGGTCGCGGTCGCCTTCGTACGCGCCGCCGGCCTCCTTCCCGAGATAGACCTGCAAGTCGGGTCCGTTCAGGATGCTGACGTCCTCGAACCGCAGGAAGTGCTGTCCCTCGAGCTCGAAGATGATCACCGGGCCGCTGCCGGCATGGAGGGCGTCGATCCGTTGGAGCTCCCCGCGCGCTAGCAGCCTCGGGACGGGTTCCGGCGCGACGGTCGCCTCCGGGACCGCGCTCCGCACCGGGCTCATCGCCGCGCCCGTGGTCGCCGCTGGAAGGCTCGGCGAAGCGACCGCGACGGTCGACACGCGGGTCGACTCGACGAGCACCGGCCGGATGAAGAACGGCGAGATCGTCCACCAGGCGAACCAGACCGCGGCTAGGCCGGCGAGCGCCGTCGCCGCCTGTAGCCACCGGTAGCGGCGAAGAGCCGCAGCGAACGCGCGCACGCGGTCCAACCTTACCTTGGGCGCGATCCGCGACGGGGAGACGCGGGCGCCGCTGCTACGGAAGCTCGGAGACGAGCTTCCGGAACTCGTCCTCGGTGAATGCGCGGAGCGTCTCGGTAGTGACGTTGCCGGCCGAGCCGGTCGCGACTGATCGAGTTCGCCCTGGCCTACCCGCGACGAGTCCGGACGCTGACGCTCATCGAGCCCGCCGCCTACTGGATCCTGGAGCAGCTGGGCGAGGCGGACTCGGATGTGGAGCGCAGCACGACCTTCATGCATGAACTCTTCGGGAAGGACGTCACCGAGGACGACCTCGCCGCCGCAGAGGGTGATGACCGCCGCGCCGCTCGCCTCTGGGGCGCGCGGCTCGCGCTCATCGACGCGACGGGGGCGCAGGTGACCTCGCACGTCGAGCGCCGGAGCGGGTTCACCGCGAACACGGAGGAGGCGCTCCGGCGGCTGGGCGCGGAGGCCGAGGGCCTGGTGCTCGAGGGCCGCGCGATGGACCGCGAGCAGGCGGTCGCGTACGCCCTGGAGGCGGTGGCCACGCCGGCCTGAGCCCCGTTCACCTCAGGCCGGCGAGGGACGCCGAGAGCTAGCGGCGGCGCGCGGCCGAGCGCCGCTCAACCGGTGGC
>JBOGTE010000047.1:0-14448 GCA_050692015.1 Candidatus Limnocylindria bacterium | reverse complement strand
GGTCGCGGGAGCGACGACGGCCGCGCGACACGCGCTCGCGCTGGGCTTCCTGATGTCCATGGTGTTCGGGGTCGGCGCGCGGCTCGTCCCTGCCCTGACCGGCGGAGTGGCGCTGCCGGCGCGAGCGATGGGAGCGGCGCTCCTGCTCACGAACGCGGCCACGCTCCTGCGAGTCACGTTCGAGCTCGGTATGTCGCTGCCGGGGGCCGGCGCCGGGCTCGCGGCGAGCGGGCTGCTCGCGTATGCCGCCCTGATGCTCTTCGCTGTCGCGGCCGCACGAAGCGTCCGATCGTCGCTGCGGGGTTTCGCCTAGTCCCGTGGCCCGCCGCGGCGCGCCGCGAACGCGGCGGCCTCGGCCCGGCGGTGCAGGCCCAGCTTCTCGAGGATCCGGCTCACGTAGTTCTTCACCGTCTTCTCGGACAGGAAGAGGGCCTGCCCGATCTCCCGGTTCGTCTTGCCGGTCGCCAGCTGCACCAGGACGCGCCGCTCCCGATCGGTGAGCGAGGCCATGGCCGGATCCTCGTCGGTGCGCCCGCGGCGGACTCGGTCCAGCACCTTCGCCGTGACGTCCGGATCGAGCAGAGCCCGGCCATTGGACACGGCCTCTATCGCCTCGATGAGCGCGCGCGCGCGCGTCTGCTTGAGCAGGTACCCCGAGGCGCCGGCGACGATCGAGGCGTACAGCGCCTCATCGTCGGGGTACGACGTGAGCATGATCACGCGGGTGGCCGGCAGGATCTCCCGGATGGCCCGGCAGGCTTCGACGCCGCTCCCGTCAGGGAGCCGGACGTCCATGATCACTATGTCCGGCATCTCGCGCGCTGCAGCCTCGATCGCGTCGGCGCAGGTGCCAGTTTCGGCGACGACCCGCATGTCGGCGCGCCCGGTGAGGAGCGTCCGCAGGCCCTCGCGTACGACCTCGTGGTCGTCACAGATGAGGATGCGGACCGGACGCCGCGGCGCGGTGCCGGATGCGGTGGTCCCCGGGAGATGGGTGGTCACGTACAGGAGACTGGCGGCCGCCCGGCAGGCCAGACAGTACCGATGGACCCCGATCCCATGGGTCCTTTCGGCCCCCCGAGGCGGCTCGAGCTAGTACTTCGGCCGGCGCTTCGCCATGTACGCGGCCGCCTCGGCGCGCCGGGCCAGGCCCAGCTTGTCCAGGATGCGGCTCACGTAGTTCTTCACGGTCTTCTCGGACAGGAACATGACGCCGCCGATCTCCCGGTTCGTCTTGCCCTCGGCAACGTGCTCGAGGACCTTTCGCTCCTGATCCGTCAGCGAAGCCAGGGCGGGATCCTCGCCTGTGCCCATCCGTACACGCTCGAGCACCTTCCCCGTGACCGTCGGGTCGAGGAGCGATCGCCCTTCGGCGACGGCGGCGACGGCGTCGAGCACCGTCTGCGACCTGGCGTCCTTCAGCAGGTATCCGGCCGCACCAGCCAGGATCGCGGCGAAGAGCGCGTCGTCGTCGGCGTAGGACGTGAGCATGATCACGCCCGTCTCGGGCCGCGCTTCCCTGATCGTGCGGCAGGCCTCGATCCCGGTTCCGTCCGGCAGGCGCACGTCCATGATCACCACGTCGGGCTTCGACCGGGATGCCGCCTGCACCGCTTCCTTCACGCTCGCGGCCTCGCCCACGACCGTCATGCCCTGCTGCTTCGCGAGGAGCGTGCGCAAACCCTCGCGAACGACCTCGTGGTCGTCGCAGATGAGCACGCGGATCGTCGGCTCGCCGCTCACCGCGCCACCTCTCCTACCAGCGGAAGCTCCAGCCGGACGAGCGTGCCCCGCCCGGGGGCGGATCCGACATGCAGTCTGCCTCCCGCCACGAACGCCCGCTCGCGCATGTTGCGAAGACCGAGGCCGGTACCGGGCACGCTCGGGTCGAAGCCGACCCCGTCGTCGCTCACCTCCAGCGTGGTCCAGCCGTCGGTGCGCGCCAGTCGGATCCGAGCAACGGTCGCGCGCGCGTGCCGGGCGACGTTCGTCAGGGCGTCCGCCGCTATGTAGAACGCCGCCTCGCGCTGTTCGGGATCGAGGTCGCGCTCGGCGTCGGGATCGACGTCCACCTTCACCTCGAGCAGGGCCTGCTGCCCCATCTGGGAGGCCAGCGTCGGGAGGGATTCGGACAGCGGACGCTCCGCCCCGCGGATCGGGCGCAGTCCCATGACGTATCGCCGCATCTCCGCGATGGTGCCGTTGAGCAGCTCGACCGCGCGCTCGATGGACCGGCGTCCCGCATCCGGGTCCTCCAGGCTCCGCTCGCTCGCGTCCTCCAGAAGTAGGCCGACGCCGTACAGCGACTGCATGGCGCCGTCGTGGAGATCCATCCCGATACGCTGGCGCTCCTCCAAGACGGAGATGCGACCGACCTGCTCGTAGAGACGCGCGTTCTCGATGGCGGTGGCGGCCTGCGCGGCCAGCGTGATGATGGCCTCCTCGTCCTCGGCCGTGAACTCGGGCGCGCCGATCTTCTCGGTCAGATAGAGGTTGCCGACGGAGCGTCCGCGCCAGACGATCGGGACCCCCAGGAAGCTGTTCATCGGCGGATGGTGCGGCGGAAATCCCGCGGAGGCGGGGTGTTCGGCTATCGACCGGATACGGATGGGACGCTGCTCGTCCTGAAGGAGGCCGAGCAGCCCGCGCCCGCGGGGCAGAGGGCCGATGCGGGCGCGCTCCTCGGCGCTGATGCCCGAGGTCAGGAACTGAATGACCTCGCCGTTCTCGTTGAAGATGCCGAGCGCCGCGTAGCGCGCACCGGCCACGTCGCGCGCGAGCTCGGCGATCTTCTGGAGCACGGACGCGCTCTCGAGCTCCGCAGCCAGGGACAGTCCCGCCTGGTTCAGGGCCTGTAGCTGTCGGCCACGGCGGTCGAGCACCTCGGCCAGCAGTGCGGTGCGCTCACGCTGCTCACGCTCGTGCCGCTGCAGCTCGGTGAGCCGACTGAAGATGGCGAACGAGAACGCAAGGACACCGCTGACGCCGAGCCCCAGGATCGATAGGTGGCGAATGCCGGAGGGCACGAGGTCCTCGAGAACGTAGTCGAGCGCCACCAGTGCGGCCAGGAGGACGGATGGAAGGACCAGGGCGGCGACCTCGATCCGGCGCGGGAACACGCCTCGGGAGCGTCCCGCTCTCACGCGCTCATGGTGTCAGACGCCGGAGGGATGACCCGCGCGAGCGCGGGCTCGTGATCGCCGTCGGTCCGATGCCGGTCGCGGGTCGCGATGAGCATGGCGCGCGGGCGTGTCGCGACGAGCCTCGCCACGAACGCGTCCGTCAGCAGCGGCTCGTGGTAGAGGGCGAGGTCGACCTCGTCGAGGAGAGGGCAGCGCGCCCCGCCACGGTCGAGGATGCAGCTCACTGTGGGTCCGACACACCGCGTGACGCGCAGACCCGAAGCCTCGAGCGCCCGGGCCCAGCCGTCTCGGACCACTGGGTCGGGATGGACGACCAAAGCGCGGGCGGTGCGGGAGGGCCGGAAGGCTCCGGCCCTCCCGTCGCGGCGCGGGGCAGGGTTCACGTCGTGGCCGCCGCCGAGCTCACCCTGCGTGTCTTGACAGGCTCGCTCTTCCACGGCGTGCCGAGCACGGGGAGGAGGAGGCGATCGACGCCGATGATCCCGGCGACCTTCCAAGCCATGAGGATCAGGACCGCGAGGACGAACAGGACGGGGTTGGAGCTGGCGCTGCCCGCGAGCATGAAGTTCATGTTCATGAACGCTCCGGCGAGAGCCGCGAAGCCGGTGAAGATCCCGAGGATGAGGGCGATGCCGATGACGGCCTCGCCGACCGCGATGAGCTTCCCGAACCAGACGTGCGCGTCGGTGTCCAGCAGGAACTGCAGGAAGCCCCGGTACCAGTCGTAGGTGATGGGCGCCCGGGCGACGTCCGGCGGCGCCTTCACCGCGCTCGTCCAGAAGCCCTGGATGGCGGTGCCGGTGTCCATCCACTTGGGGTCCTGGACCTTGTGGAGCCCCGCGTCGAGCCACGCCCACCCCACGTAGAGGCGGGCGAGGAACCAGAGCGGAGCGGTGCGGATGTCGTTGAACAGGAAGCGGCTGAAGGGCGGCTCCTGCACGACGGTCTCGCGGATCATGTCTCTTGCTCCTTTCGGTGATTGGTGCTCGCCGTTGCGAGGAGAAGAGTGGCTGGCGCCTGCGGCCCTCCATAGGGTCCTGCGACCCGAACGGCCGGGGACCCGAACGCCCTCGGGCCGGGACACGGGACCCCCTGGGGGTAGGACCTTCGGCCCTGTCCTAGGCGGGATAGGCAGAGGACGATGCTGCGGTGCCCTACGACTGGTCCACGTACCTCACGGGGATGCTCGTGGTCGCGATCCTGGTGACGACAGCCGTGCTGCTCGGCTGGCTCGCGGCGCGGCTGTTCCTGCGCGCTACGCGTTCACGCGCCGACGCCTCCGACAGGACCGGCCGTCGATGAGCGGGCTCTAGGCGGTCGGCGTCCCCTCGGGCGACCCGCTCCGCGGCGACCCCATGGTCTCGGGTGCGCTCTCGGGCGGGTAGAAGCTCCCCCCGTCGTCGCCCCGCATCGCCGCCGGCGCGCGCTCCTTGATCCGGCTCACTTCCTTGGTGAGCCGCTCGCGCGCTTCGCCTCTGGAGAAGGGCGAGAAGACGAGCGCCAGGAGCGCCCCGACCATCATCCCAAGCACGACTCCGCCGATCAGCGCCATGGAGACGGCGCCTTCGCCCGGCGCACCGATGGCCCGGCGCGCGTTCTTCTTGCCGCTGCCGAGCAGCTCGGTGGCGCTCTTGCTCGCGATGGTCCGCAGCTCGTCGAGGAGCTCGATGACGTCCTTCCGATCAACGTCCTTGAGGTCCTTGATGTCCCTGATCTCGCTCAGATCCTTGACTCTCATGTCACAACCTCCGCCCGCTGGCTCGTCCGAATGCTAGTTGCAGGGGTGATGCCAGTCCCGGCCCGCCCCGCCTACGTGGGCGCCTCCTGAGACAGAGCGGCCTCGATGAAGCCGTCGATGTCGCCGTCAAGCACGCGCTGCGTGTCGCCCACCTCGACCGCCGTCCGGTGGTCCTTGACCAGGGTGTACGGGTGCAGGACGTACGAGCGGATCTGGCTCCCCCAGTCCGCGGCGCGCATGGTCCCCCGCTCGCGCGCGGCCTCGGCCTCCTGCTCCAGGATCCGGCGCTCCAGGAGCTTGGCCCGGAGCATCTTCATCGCCGTCTCCCGGTTCTGGAGCTGCGACCGCTCCGTCTGGCAGGCGGCCACGACGCCGGTCGGCAGGTGCGTGATGCGGACCGCGGTCTCGACCTTGTTGACGTTCTGCCCGCCGGCTCCGGTGGCCCGGTAGGTGTCGATCTTGATGTCGTCCGGCCTGATGTCCACCTCGGTGTCGGTCTCGACCTGGGGCATGGGGTCCACCAGCGCGAACGAGGTCTGGCGCCGCTTCTGGAAGTCGAAGGGCGAGATCCGCACGAGCCGGTGCGTCCCGCGCTCGGTCTTGAGGTAGCCGTACGCGTAGGGCCCCTCGATGGAGAGAGCGACGCTCCTCAGGCCCGCCTCCTCGCCCGGGGTCTGGTCCAGGATCTGCGCCTTCCAGCCCCGCCGCTCCGCCCAGCGCAGGTACATGCGCATGAGCATCTCCGTCCAGTCGGCGGCGTCGGTCCCGCCGACCCCGGCGGAGATGCTGAGGACCGCGTCGCGCCGGTCGTAGGGCCCGCCCAGCTGCGCCTCCACGGAGGCACGGTCCACCTCGGACGCGAGGCCGGCGTACTCGCGCTCGAGCTCGGCACCGAGCGCGGCGTCCTGGCCGGCGAGAGGCGCCAGCTCGGCGATGTCGGAGGCGCGCCTCCGGAACCCGTCCCAGCGGAGCAGGCGCTCGCGCGTCGCGTCGAGCCGCTTCATGGTCACCAGCGCCCTCTCGCGGTCGGCCCAGAGATCGGGCCGGGAAGCCTCGGCCTCTAGCCGCGTGACCTCGTCGCGAAGCTTCGGGAGGTCAAAGGAACACCGCCATACGGTCGATGCGCTCGCGCAGCTGCGCGAGCGTGGCCTGGTCGAGCGCCAAGGCTCAGCGCTTCCGGGGTCGGTCGAAGGTGGTCGTCATCGGGCTGACGACCGGGGCCAGCTTGCCGGCCGCGAAGGAGACGAAGGTCACGCAGGGGCAGTAGGTGTTGCGCGGGCAGCGGGGACAGTCGCCGTCGCAGTCGAGGGTCGCGCCGTAGCTGCACTTGAGGCAGTTGTCCTCGCAGACGATCCATTCCTTCATCGGGGCCGATCCTCTCTATAAGTGCCGAAGGCCGGGACACCGGATCGATACGGCTTCCGGGCCTCGCTCCCCACTTTCGATTTGTGCCGCTTTTCGTACGTCAGTCTAACGGCGGAGGCCCCCTAGGGGAAGGGTCCGGAGGTACTTCGTAGCGGCCCGTCGTCGCCCGCTTACGGAGCAAGCTCCACGGGGGCTCCTAGGGCCCCGTAGCCTGGGCGGATACCGAACACCTGATCCAGAGGCGTCATCGGCGTCGCTCGATGGCCAGGATGGCGGGGAAGGCGACCAGCGCGTATGCGAGGCCCAGGATCTGGGCCTCCTGGAGCCCCGCCACCAGCACCGGGTCCAGGCGCAGGAACGAGCTGAGGAAGCGGCCGGCGCCGTAGAGGCCGAGCACGAGCAGCCACGCCCGCCCCTCGGGCGGGCGACCGCGCACCCGGCGCCAGTACGCGTAGGCGGCGGCGAAGATGACGAGGTCCCAGAGGGCGTCGTAGACGACGACGGGGTGCACCGGATCCGCCTGGCCGAGCGTCTCGGGGTGCGTGTAGCGCACGCACCAGGCCAGGCCGCTGCAGGCGACGGCGTGGTGCTCGCCGTTGATCACGTCGCCGATGCGGCCGATGGCCAGGCCCACGACGATCCCGAGCGCCGCGACGTCGAGCATGAACCCGACAGGCAGGCCCAGACGCCGCGCCGCGACCACGCCCGCTATGGCCGACCCGATGGGGGCGGCGGTCACCGCGATGCCACCGCCCGCGAAGGGGATACGCCAGAGGTCGCCCGCGAAGTCGGGCCAGTTGTCGATGACGTGGCCGATCCTCGCGGTGACGAGGCCGCCCAGCAGGACCGCGATCGCGTACAGCCAGACCCGGTCGTCGCGCACCAGCGTGCGCGATAGCCGGACCGCCACGATCGCGGCGACGAGTGACCCGACGAAGGAGAAGACCGAGTGCCACGCGATCCGCAGCGGCCCGACCACGAGGTCGGGCGAGAAGGGGATCTCTATAGGGCTCAGGCTTCGGGCGGTCCTTCCGCGGTGGCCGCCGGCGGGGCACGGCGCGGGAGGCGCAGCAGGCCCAGCTGGACGAGGGCCAGCGCCAGGCTGCCCGCGACCAGGACGACGAGTGCGATCAGCTGGTCCTGCCGCAGGCCCAGGAACGGCGTCGGGTCGCCCACCCGCAGGTAGCCGAACCAGAGGCGCCCGACCGCGTAGGTGATGAGCCAGATCCAGAAGACGCGGCCCTCGGGCGCCCCGAGGTAGCGGCGCAGGAGCAGCACCAGGCCGACGCCCAGGAGGTCCCACACCATCTCGTAGGCGACCGGCAGGTGCACCGGGCCCTCCCACGCCGCGCCGCTGAACTGGCGCCCGAACCCGACGTCCGGTCCCTGGCCGAGCGTCGCCGGGTGCGTGTACGCGACGCAGATCCCTGGATCGTCGCCGCAGGGGACCGCCAGGTGCTCGCCGTTGAAGATGTCGCCGATCCGGCCGAGACCGAAGCCGAGGCCGATGCCGGCGGCCGCGGCGTCCGCCGTGGCCCCGACGGGGACGTCGCCGCGCCTGACGGCGACCACGAGGCCGACGAGCGCCCCGCCGATGGCCGCGCCCCACACCGCGATCCCGCCGGTCCAGATCATCGGGATCTGCACCAGGTTCTGGGAGTAGTGGGGCCACTGGTCGATCACGTGGACGATCCGCGCACCGACTATCCCCCCGACCACGCCCCAGGTCGCCACGGAGTAGGCCGCGTCCTCCGGGACCCGGCCGCGCAGCAGCCGGATGGCCAGCCAGACGCCGAAGAAGATCCCGACCGCGGTGAAGATCCCGTGCCAGGCGAGGGCGATGGGCCCCAGGTGGATCTCAGGGTCGAGCGGCAGCTCCATCAGCCGGACCGCCTAGCGGCCATGGCACTTCTTGTACTTCTTGCCGCTGCCGCAGGGGCAGGGGTCGTTGCGCCCGACCTTGCCGACGGCGCCGGGGGTCCCGCCGGCCGGATGGCCGCCGCGGCCCGGAGTGGCCGGCCGGTCGAGGCCGCCTCCGCTGGCCGTTCCCTGGTCGTGCCGGTGGAGGCGCTCCTCCTGCCGCTCCTGCTGCTGCTCCGCGGGGCGCACCGTGACGCGAAGGATCATCTGCGCGGTGCTCTGCGCCAGTCGCCCGTTGAGCTCGTCCCAGTAGCGGCGCGCCTCGTTCTTGTAGGCGATCAGCGGATCCTGCTGCCCGTAGCCGCGCAGGTGGATGCCCTCGCGCAGCTCCTCGATCTGGGTGAGGTGCTCGACCCAGTGCGTGTCGATGGCCCGCAGCATCACCCAGCGCTCGACCTGGCGCATCAGGTCGGGTCCGACCTCCTTCTCCTTGTCGTCGTAGGCCTCGTCCACGAGGTCCGCCGCGGTCCCCAGAAGGTCGTCGCCCCCGTCCTGGAGGCGGGACAGCGGGATGTCGCGGGCGACGAGGCCGCCCAGGGCGGCGCGCAGCTTCTCGAGGTCTCGCTCCTCCGGGTCCAGCTCGGCCTCGGCAGCGGCGAGGGCGGCGGCCTCCTCCTGGAGGAACTCCAGGACCGTGTCCTGGACGTCGCCCTGCTCCAGGATCTTGCGTCGCTGCGCGTAGATGACGTTGCGCTGCTGGTTCAGGACGTCGTCGAACTCGAGCGCGCGCTTGCGGATGTCGAAGTTGCGGGCTTCGACCTTGATCTGCGCCTGCGTGATGGCGTTCGTGACCATGCGCGACTCGATGGGCATCGAGTCGTCGAAGCCGAGGCGCTCCATCAGCCCCGCGACCCGCTCGGAGGCGAAGACGCGGATCAGGTCGTCCTCGAGCGACGTGAAGAACCGCGAGGAGCCGGGGTCGCCCTGGCGGCCGGCGCGGCCCCGCAGCTGGTTGTCGATGCGGCGGGCCTCGTGACGCTCGGTGCCGACGACGTGCAGGCCGCCGAGCCCGGTCACGCCCTCCTCCAGGAGGATGTCGACGCCGCGGCCGGCCATGTTCGTCGAGACCGTCACCGCCCCCTTGCGCCCCGCGCCGGCGATGATCAGGGCCTCGCGGTCGTGGTTCTTGGCGTTCAGCACCTCGTGGCGGATGCCGAACCTGGTCATCTCGTCCGAGAGGGTCTGGCTCTTCTCCACCGAGGTCGTGCCGATCAGCACCGGCTGGCCCTTCTGGTTCCGCTCGCGGACCTCCTCGATGACGGCCGCCCACTTGCCCTTCTCTGACTTGTAGACGAGGTCGGACTCGTCGCGGCGGACCATCGGCCGGTGCGTCGGGATGACCGTGACCTCGAGCTTGTAGACCTTGAAGAGCTCCTCGGCCTCCGTCGCGGCCGTACCGGTCATGCCGGCGAGCTTGTCGTACATGCGGAAGTAGTTCTGGATCGTGATCGTGGCGAAGGTGCGCGTCTCGCGCTGGATGCGGACGCCCTCCTTGGCCTCCACGGCCTGGTGCAGGCCGTCGCTCCACCGGCGGCCGGGCATCTGCCGGCCGGTGAACTCGTCGATGATCACCACCTCGCCGTCCTTGACGATGTAGTCCTTGTCCTTGCGGTAGAGGGCCTTGGCCTTCACCGCGTTGTCGAGGTAGTGGATGGCGTCGCCGCTGCCGGTGTAGAGGTCCTTGACGCCCATGAGCTTCTGCGCGTGGTCGATGCCCTCCTCCGTGAGGGACACGGCCCGGTGCTTCTCCTCGACGACGTAGTCGGTGGCCTCCCGCAGGCGGGCCGCGGCGCGCGCGGCGGCGAAGTACGTGTTCGTCGCGTCCTCCGCCGGCGAGCTGATGATGAGCGGGGTGCGCGCCTCGTCGATGAGGATCGAGTCGGACTCGTCCACGATCGCGAAGTGCAGCGGCCGCTGGACCGTGTCGGCGAGGTCCACCACCATGTTGTCGCGCAGGTAGTCGAATCCGAACTCGCTGTTCTGCCCGTAGGTGATGTCGGCCAGGTAGGCCTCGCGGCGGGAGACGTCGCGCCAGTGGCGGTGCCGCCAGTCCACGGCCTCCAGCTCCACCGCCGGGTCGTGGACCGCGCTCTTGTCGTGCGCGATGTAGGCGACGCTCATACCCAGCGAGTGGTAGATGGGCGCCATCCAGCCCGCGCCGGTCTTGGCCAGGTAGTCGTTGGTGGTGACCAGGTGCGCGCCCTTGCCCGGCAGGGCGTTCAGGTAGAGGGCGAGCGAGGCGACCAGCGTCTTGCCCTCGCCGGTCTTCATCTCCGCGACGTGACCCCGGTGGAGCGCCATGCCGCCCATCAGCTGGACGTCGAAGTGACGCTGCTGGAGCGTGCGCTTGGCGGCCTCGCGGACCGCCGCGAAGGCCTCGGGCAGCACCGCGTCCAGCGGTTCGCTCGCGGCGAGGCGCTCGCGGAAGTGCGCGGTGCGGCCGCGCAGCTCGTCCTCGGACATCGCGGCGACGGTCGGCTCGCAAGCGTTCACCCGCTCTGTGAGCTTGCGGAGCCGCTTTAGCTCGGCTTCGTTCGAGTCGAAGAAGCCGCCGAGGAAGCCCACCCGCGCGACCGCTATCGGACCCTCAGCGGTAGCTGCACCGTCTGCGACGTGAACAGCGCGCCGACCGACTCGCCCTCGTGGATGCGGCGGATCGTCTCGGCGAAGAGCGGCGCGACCGAGAGCACGCGGATCTTCTCGCTGGCCTTGTGTGACGAGAGCGGCACCGTGTCGGTGATCACGAGCTCCTTGATGCCGGAGCTGCAGATCGCGTGGGCGGCGTCCTCTGAGAGCAGCGCATGAACGCACGCCACCGTGATCTCCTGCACACCGCGCTCGCGGAGCGCCCGGACCGTGTTGAGGACCGTTCCGCCGGTGTTGATCAGGTCGTCGATGATGATCGCGCGGCGGTAGTCGATGTCGCCGACGAAGGCCACGAGCTCCGTCTCGCCGGTGTTGCCGCGGCGCCGCTTCTCGACGAAAGCGATGGGTAGCCGGAGCTTCTCCGCGAAGTTGCGGCCCTTCTTCGCGAATCCGAGGTCGGGGACCACGACCACCACGTCGTCGCGGCCGGCGAAGTCCTCCGAGAAGTAGCCGACCAGCAGCAGGAAGGCCGAGAGCTCGTCGCCCGGGATGCTGAAGAAGCCCTGGATCTGGCCCTGGTGGAGGTCCATCGTCAGGAAGCGGTCGGCGCCGGCGACACCGATCATGTCGGCGAGCAGGCGCGAGGTGATCGGCACGCGCGGCTGGTCCTTCTTGTCGCTCTGGCCGTAGGCGAAGTACGGCATGACCGCGGTGATGCGACCGGCCGACGCCCGCTTGAAAGCATCCAGCATGATGAGCAGCTCCATGAGGTGGTCGGAGGTCCCGGGCCCGGCGAGTGACTGGATCACGAAGACATCGTGCTCCCGCGCGTTCTCCAGGATCCGCACGAATATCTCATCGTTCGGGAACTTGAAGACCTCGCGCCGGCCGGGCTCGATCCCGAGGACCTCGCAGACGTCCTTCGCAAATTCGGGGTGGGCGTTGCCGGTGTAGACGGATAGACCCCGGAACATCAGCCTGTCTCCCCCTCGTCATCGCGGCGCCCGCGCGCGAGGAAAAGTGTATCCCGTAACCTCTTCCCCGAATGCTCGTGCGCGCGGCTCATCGCGCCCGCTGGACCATCGTGTGGGTGCTCCTTGTGGCCTGGTTCCTCGGGCTGGTCCTCGACGTCGGCGGCGCGGCGCTGAACCTGCTACTGGTCCTGGCGATCGCGGTCCTGATCTACGAGCTGCTGGCGGCCGACCCGGGGGCCTGAGCCGCCCGGCGGACGCGCTCGCCGCTGAGGAAACGGCCCTCCGGCAACCCGGCGTCGCGGATCATGGCCTCGGTCCGGTCGAGCGGGCCCACCTCGCCGTGCGTGTCCGTCCCGACCGAGAAGAGCGCGCCGCGCTCCCGCGCGCGCACCAGGAAGGCCCGGTGCGGCACCCGGTACGCCTCGTTCACCTCGATGGCGACGCGGCCGGCGACGCAGACCTCGATGAGCCGCTCCTGCCACTCGACCGGGAAGACGTCCTCGGGGTCGCCCAGCGCCGCGAGCGGGGAGAACGTCGGGTGCCCGAGGATGTCGATGCCGACGTCGCTGATGCCCTCGCGCACCACCTGCAGGGTCCGGTCGAGGATGCGGCGGCGCAGGTCCTCGTCCGCGAATCGCCCGCTCTCCGAGTAGGGCGCGTCTCCGAGCAGGCCCTTCATGAAGCGGCCCGCTTCGTCGAAGGGGACCCAGTCGCCCCCGAGCCGGATCTGGTGGACGGCCCCGATCATGTAGTGGAGCGCGTCGCGCGTGCTCTGGCGGAGAGGCGGCGCGACCCCGAGGTCGTACTCGAGGCCGACCCGCAACCCGAGACGCGCCGCGCCGTCGAGGTACCGGAGGACGTCGTCGTCGTCGCGCATCTTGTCGCGCCACGGGAAGTGGTCCGAGACGCCGTGGGGCCGGGTGAGGACCGAGACCGAGCGGTCTTCGAGCGAAACCCGCCCGTCGCTGCGGTCGGTGTGGACGTGGTGGTCGAACAGGCTCATGTTGTCGGCTCCGGATGCCCGGCCCACGCGGCCTCGACCATCGTCCAGAGGACCCCGGAGACGAGCGTGTGCCCGCCCAGGAGCACGGGGTAGCCCGCGTCGCGCGCCGCGCTCGTGAAAGCGCGGAGCGGCTCGTGGCCGATCCGCTCGGGCTCGAAGAGATCGGACGCGAAGCGGTCCGTGGGTCCCGGCCGCCAGCCGAGGTGCGCGAAGAGCACGCGCGTGTCGAAGAGGAGCCCGTCGCCGAGCTCTCCCATCCGCTCGAAGAACGCCCGAGGTCCCACCTCCGCATATAGGAACCCGAGCGCGGTCCGCGCGCTACCGGCGGCGTCCCGTCCGGCCGCCTGCATGCCGCGCTCCTCGGCGAGCATCCGAACGCGGCAGGCCGTCTGGGACTCGAGGTAGGTCCAGACCGGCGCGCCGACCCGGCCCGCGACCACGAGCTCCCGCTCCGGCGTGGTCACGAGGCGCATCAGGGCGTCGATCCGCCCGCCCAGCTCCGCCTCCCACGCCCCGAGGTCGGCTATCTCCGCTGGACACGCCGGGTGGCGGCGCAGGACCGTGGCGTCCGCCGGTGTGTCCACGTCGAGGAGCGTCGCGCTCGACCGCTCGAGCTGTCTCGACGGGAGCCCGGCCTGCTGGTGCAGGAGGCGCGGCAGCGGGTTGTCCGCCGCCGGCAGCGCGATCGCCCGGAGGGCGCTGGTCGGCGCGATGGCGACCAGGTCGGCGGAGTAGTAGTTGTTGGAGAGCACGAGCGCGCCGGCGGCCTCCAGCTCGACGCGGATCGCCCGCAGCTGATCGGCCCCCAGGAGCGCCCCAGCGCCGGCGCCGATGGCACAGACACGGTCGAGCTTCCGGCCCTCCGTGATGCGGACGAGCTCGTTGCCGTAGTGGAAGGGGGCGCCTTCGGCCTGGTCCACGTCGGCGCCGGCCCTCTCGAACGCCTCGCACGCCTCGAGGTCGCTGGTGACGCCGATGACGGGGTCGAAGCCGGCCTCGCGCGCGCGCCGCAGGAGCACGGCGCCGATGGCGATCCTCACGTGGTCGAGCCTCTGCTCGACCTCGCTTGACCCGGACCGGCCGAAGAAGACGAGGAACCCGGCCACTTGTCTGACGCTACACGCGAGTCCGCCTTACCGGCGTGCGGATGTCGGCGGCGCCGGGCTCAAATGGCGGGCCGGGCCGGATGTACCTCGTACCCGAACGGTCCTACCCGGCCACGCCAACACGACCCCGTCGCGCCGACACTCCGCCCGCCGGAGCGGCCTCGCTTGCCCATTTACGCGGGCTTCTTCCTTGTACGCGTCCTTACCGGTCCCTCCGCGCGCTCGGTCGTCGGACCGGCCTGGACCGCTGGCCAGGCGCTACTCGTGCGGGCCGGTTCCCCTCCTCCGCTCGCGCGCGTTCGGGCCCTCCTAGACGGGTCGTGTGAGTTCGAGACGGAGGAGCACGGCGAGGATCAGGCCGCTGAGCAGCGCGGCGACCAGCACGGTGACGTTCGCCGAGGCGAGCGAGCCGAGGACGGAGAGCCACTGCGGGTCCGACCAGTCGAGGAGGCGCTCGGGGTTGAAGTTCACGTTGAGCGGGACGGTGTCCCAGCCGAGCGGGTCGTAGACGAGGGCGGCGGCGTTGAACAGCAGCAAGGACCAGGCGGCCGCGGCCCAGAACAGGATGCGGGCCCAGAGAGGCGCGAGCAGGCCCAGGCCGATCGCCCAGGCG
>JBOGTE010000046.1:0-14813 GCA_050692015.1 Candidatus Limnocylindria bacterium | reverse complement strand
GCGCGAGCGCTCCAAGCCGGTCACGCCCGCGGCCACCGCGGGCCCGGGGGCCAAGGACGACGGCGGACCCGGGGGACCCGCGGTGAACGAGTTCCTCCGCGTGGTGGGGAAGGACGGGAACGCGCGGCTGCGTTGCCGCTGCGGGCACGTGCTCGGGAGCGCAACGAAGAACTTCAAGGAGTTCACCCTCATGGAGGAGGGCCTGGTGAAGGAGGCGGGGCCGTACGTGAACCAGTTCGACGTCAACGACCGGTTCGTCTACCGCCGCTTCTACTGCCCCTCCTGCCTCCGGCGCCTCGAGACCGAGGTCTGCCTCAAGGACGAGCGGGTCCTGCACGACGTGGAGATCGCGCTGCCATGACGTACCGCATCGGCATCGACACCGGCGGCACCTTCACCGACTGCATCGTCATCGACGACCAGGGCAACGTGACCGCGGCCAAGGCGCCATCGACGCCACAGGACTTCTCGGCGGGAGTCATGGACAGCCTGGGCCGGGCGGCGAAGCAGCTGGGCACGACGACCGAGAAGCTGCTCGGCGAGACGGCCTCATTCGCCCACGGCACGACGGTCGCGACGAACGCGCTCCTCACCATGACCGGCTCGAGGACGGGCCTCCTCACGACCAAGGGCCACGAGGACGCCATATTCATGGGGCGCATCAAGCAGAAGATCGCGGGCCTCGACGAGGACCAGATCCACGACTTCCTGCTCCACGACAAGGCGATCCCGGGGATCGTCCCGCGGAAGCTCATCCGCGGCCTGGATGAGCGCGTGGACTACAAGGGCGCGGTCGTCGTGGCGCTCGACGACGACGACGTCCGTAGCGCGGTGAAGGAGCTGGTAGCCGCGGGCTGCGAGGCCATCGCCGTGTCCTTCATCTGGTCGTTCCTGAACCCGTCCCACGAGCGGCACGCTCTGGAGCTGATCCAGGAGGACTTCCCGAAGCTCGCCGTCTCACTCTCGAGCGACATCGCCCCGGTGCTCGGCGAGTACGAGCGCACGGCCTCGACCGTCGTGAACGCGTACCTGACCAAGAAGGTCGATGGCTACCTCGAGGCGCTCGCCGGCCGGCTCCGCAAGGCGGGCTTCAAGCAGGAGCTCATGGTGATGACCTCGAACGGCGGCGTCGCGCCCGCCGGCGAGGCCCGGCAGCGCGCGGCCTACCTCTTAGCATCGGGGCCGGCGGGAGGCGTCATCGGCGGCCGCGACCTGGGCCAGACTCTCGGCCACCAGAACGTGCTGACCACGGACGTCGGCGGGACCAGCTTCGACGTGGGGCTCGTCGTGGACGGCCAGCAGGAGTACGCCCGCGAGCCGGTGTTCGGCAAGTACCACCTGTCGTTCCCGACCATCGACGTCGTCTCCGTCGGGAGCGGCGGCGGCAGCATCGCCTGGATCGACCCCCACGGCTTCCTCAAGGTCGGACCGCAGAGCGCGGGAGCCGACCCGGGTCCCGTGTGCTACGGCCAGGGCGGCACCGAGCCGACCGTCACCGACGCCAACGTCGTTCTGGGGCGGATCGACCCGGACTACTTCCTCGGCGGGGCGTGGAAGCTCGACAGGAAGAAGGCCGAGGCCGCAGTCCGCGAGAAGATCGCGAAGCCGCTGGGCCTCTCCCTCGAGGAGGCGGCCCTGGGGATCGTGGACGTCATCGACGCGCGCATGGCGGATCTGGTGCGGCGGGTCACCATCGGCCGCGGGCTCGACCCGCGGATGTTCGTGCTCCTGGCGATCGGCGGCGCGGGACCGCTGCACGTGGGCGCCTACGCCAGGGACGTCGGCGTGAAGGCGGTCATCGTTCCCCGCTACGCGTCCGAGTTCTCGGCTCTCGCGATCGCGGCTTCCGAGATGCTGGTCGTCCGCAAGGTCTCGTCCCCGATGGTCGGCCCGTTCCAGGCCGCCGCCGTGAGCGAGGTCTACGCGCGCATCGAGAAGGAGGCCATGGACCAGCTGCGCCGGGCCGGCGCGATCGGCGGAGGGGGCCAGGTCTCGACGGTCCGGGCCGCCGACGTCAAGTACCGCGGCCAGATCCACGACGTTACGGTCCCCGTGCCGTCCGAGGCCTTCACCGACGCGTCGGCGGTCGCGCTGGCCGAGCGGTTCCACGAGCGCTACGAGTTCCGCTACGGCAAAGGCACGACCAACAAGGCCGCGCCCATCGAGGCGATGAGCTGGGAGGTCCGCGTCGCCGCCAGGGGGCAGCCGCTCAGGCTGGTGAAGGAGGGCGCCGAGACCGCGAAGGCGTCACCCGGGCGCGGCACGCGCCAGGTCTGGTTCCGAGGTGGAGCGCAGGCCACGCCGGTCTACGAGCGCGACGACCTCCGGGCGGGCCAGACGATCGAGGGCCCCGCGATCATCGACGCGCCGGACAGCACGATGCTCGTGCACCCGGGGCAGAGCGCGCGGATGGACGAGTACCGGAACATCGCGCTGACCATCTAGGCCCCGGGGGCGGTCGCCGGCCGGGCGGCGCGCATGGCGTCGGCGACCTTCTCCGCGACCATCATCACCGTCGCGTTCACGTTCACGCGCGGGCAGTCCGGCAGGATCGACGCGTCCACCACGCGCAGGCTCTCGAAGCCGTGCAACCGTCCTTGGTCGTCCACGGCCGCCATGTCGTCGGAGCCCATGCGGCAGGTGCCGGCTGGGTGGTGCGAGGTCAGGACGCTCCGCAGGATCCACTCGTCGAGCGCCCGGTCCGACGCGAGGTCCGGCGGAGCCGGGCTCACGAGCTCGCCGCGCAGGCCCTCGAGCCGCGAGTGCCGGCCCAGCTCGACCGCCAGCCGGATCATGGAGCGCATGCGCTCGAGGTCGTTCGGCTCCGCGAGGTAGTTGAGGTCGATATCTGGCTGCACGTCGGGGTCCGCGCTCGCGAGGCGCACCGAGCCGCTGCTCGCGGCGTGCATCAGGAGAGTCGAGATCCCGAGGCGCGGTTCGGCCGGCGGCGCCGCGGCTCGCGCGGCCGTGGCCACGGGCCGTGCGCCGAGAACGGCCATGCCGAGGCAGGCGTCCTCGCGGTCGCTCGAGCCCGGTGCGGTGGTCCGGAGCTGCGTCTGCCACGGGATCCCGAGGATCTCGGGCTCGCCGTAGGCCGGCGCGATGCTCCAGGCCGTTGCGCAGAGCGGGTGGTTGCGAAGGTTGCGCCCGACGCCCGGCAGGTCGGCCAAGGGTCGGATCCCGAAGCGCGCGATCTCGTCCGCCGGACCGATGCCGCTCAGCATGAGGAGCTGCGGCGAGGCCACCGCGCCGGCCGATAGGACGACCTCGTCCGCCTCGATGACGAGCGGTCCGGTCTCCGTCGCCACCTCGACGGCGAGGGCGCGCGTCCCGCGGCAGACGACCCGCCGCGCGCAGGCCCTCGCGATGATCGTGAGGTTCGGACGCGACCGCGCCGGCGCCAGGTACGCGACCGCGGTGCTCACGCGCATGCCGGCGCGCTTGTTGAACGGGACCGGCCCGATGCCGACCGCGTCCGGCGCGTTGAAGTCGGGGCACTCGGGATACCCCATGTCCAGGCAGACCTCGCGGTACGCGGCCGCGGCGCGCGACCACGTCTCGCGGGGTGGCCGCTCGACGGAGACCGGCCCCGTCCGACCGTGGAGGCCGTCCGGGAAGTCGGCGTCCGACTCGAGCCGCTGGAAGTACGGCAGGCAGCGCTCGTACGACCACGAGGGACCGGCGACGGCCGCCCAGGCGTCGAGGTCCGGCCGCAGCGCCCACAGGAACACCGTCGTGTTGATGGCCGAGCTACCGCCGACGACCCGGCCGCTCGGCGCCGCGAGCGATGGCCGAAGGGCGGTGGCCCGCGCGGTGTGGTGCCACAGGTAGGGCGCGTGGCGTTCGTCGATCATCGACGCGGTCCGGAGCTCGTCGGGAAGCGCCGCCGGATCCGGGTGATCCGGTCCCGCCTCCACCAGGCACACGCTGCGCGCCGGATCCGCGGAGAGCCGAGCGGCCAGGATCGCGCCCGCGCTGCCCGCGCCGACGATGACAGTGTCGAAGCGCCGGACCGTTGGGGTCAGACTGTCATCCTCGTGACGTGCTCGCGGGTGATCCGGTCGAGCGTCGGCGCGCCAACGATGGCCATCGACGTCGATAGCTCGTCGCGCAGGAGCTGGAGGACGCGCTCGACCCCGGCCTGACCGCCGACGGCGAGACCCCACGCGGCGGCGCGACCGATGAGCACGGCGCGCGCTCCGAGCGCGAGCGCCGTCAGGACGTCGGTCCCGCGGCGGATCCCGCCGTCGAGGAGGACCTCGGCCCGGCCACCGCCGGCAGCGACGACCTCCGGCAGGGCGTCGAGCGAGGCGACGGACCCGTCGAGCTGCCGGCCGCCGTGGTTCGAGACGACGATCGCGGCGGCCCCGTGCTCCACGGCGAGGCGCGCATCCTCCGCGGTGAGGATCCCCTTGAGGACGATGGGCAGGCGCGTGGCGGACCTGATCCGGTCCAGGGTGTCCCAGTCCCACGACGCGCCCGACAGCCAGCGGCGCTTGCCCGTCTGGATCTCCGCCGGCATGTTGGCCCACGTCACGCCGTCGGGGAGGACGGCCGGAGTGCGGATCTGCGCCTCGCGGTATCCGATGACGGGTGAGTCCAGCGTCAGGCAGATCGCCGCGTACTTCGCCGCCTCCGCGCGCGCGATCACCTCACGCACGATCCCGAGATCGTCGAAGAGGTAGGGCTGGAACCAGAGCGGCCGGGTGGCCGCGCCCGCCACGTCCTCGATGGTGCGGGTCGATCCCATGCTGAGCGCCATGACCGTGCCGGCGCCCCCGGCGGCGCGCGCGGTCGCCACCTCGCCCTCGAGATCGAGCAGGCACTGGAGCGCGTAGGGCGCCACCAGCACCGGTAGGTCGATCTTCGCGCCGAGCACCGTCGTCGAGAGGTCGCGGTCCTTCACGTTGACCAGCACCCGCGGCCGGAAGGCCCAGCGGCTGAACGCCGCCCGGTTCGCGCGCAGGGTCACCTCGGCGCCCGATCCGCTGGCGACGTAGGCGTACGACGCGACCGGGAGCCTCGCCTTGGCCACCTGCTCCATCTCCTCGACGCTGAGGAGCGTCGCGAGGTCGGGCGCGGGTACGAGGGTCGCGGTCACCGTGCTGCGGCCACCTGCTCGCGCACCGCCTTGATCGCGGCGGTAGCGGCGCCCGCGAGGTACGAGATGTCGAAGCCGACCGCGACGAAGCGGTAGCCGCGCTCGATCATCGCCGCGGCGCGCGTCGGAGAGGAGTGGATGCCGCCGGGCATCCCCAGCTCGTTTGCGACCTTCGCCACCTCGTCTATAGCCGCCCAGAACTCCGGGAAGTCCGGCTCCCAGGTGTTCGGCAGGCCTAGGCTCGAGCAGAGGTCGCCGGGGCCGATGAAATACGCGTCGATCCCGGGCACGCTGAGGATCTCACGCGCGTTCCTGACGCCGTCGACGTGCTCGATCTGGACGATGAGGAGGATCTCGTCGTTGGCCTTCTCGACGTAGTCCGCCCCGCCGTAGAGGCGCGTACGGGAACCTCCGATGCTGCGCACGCCCTGCGGGGGGTAGCGCGTCGCCTGGACGGCGGCCTCGGCGTCCTGGCGCGAGCTCACCATCGGGACGATGACCCCGTACGCGCCGGCGTCGAGCGCGCGCTTGATCCAGTCCCCGCTGTTCCACGGGACGCGGATGAGCGGGACCGTCTCGGTCGCGCTCATCGCCTGGAGCAGCGACTGGGTGAGCGTGGCGTCGATCGCGCCGTGCTCCTGGTCGATGACGAGCCAGTCGAAGCCGAGGTGCGCGAGCTGCTCGGCGCCGAGCGTGCTTCCGAGCGACATGAACGTGCCGATCGCCGGCTCGCCGGCTCGCAGCTTCCGCTTCACGAGATTCGGTCTCATGACGCGTCCTCCCCCTCCGTCCTAGACCCCGCCGAGGATAGGCGCGGGCGCGCTCTCCGCCGCCCGGTAGGCGGCAAGGACCTCACCCAGCGCCTCCACCTCCTCGACGTAGGTCGCGAGCCTCTCCGAGCGGATCGGGATCGGGAACTTCACGCGGAACCCGGTCGCGGCAGGGACCGCCGCGCGCATCTCGTGGAGCCGGCGCGCGCACTCCTCGGGCTCCCCCCAGACGGTGAAGCGGTCGAGGAGGTCGTCGGTGATGAGGGCGCCCAGGTGCTCCGGCAGCTCGGGGTCCTTCCACATGTCCCACTCCGCGGCGATCGCCTCGACGATGCCCGGGGCGACGTCGAAGCCCGCAGGCCGGGGCTTCCCGCGCCGACCGTAGGGGTCCGACCCGGCGGTCCAGAGGATCGTCTGCGCCGCGTTTCGGCGGGCCGCGCGCCGCGCGCGCTCGAGGTCACGGGACGCACTGACCGTCACCGAGACGTCGATCTCGAAGCTGCCCGGCGCGCGGCCCGCGCGGCGCGCGCCCTCGAAGACCCGCGCAAGGTCCTCGGCGCGGTGCTCCGGCGCGAGGAACAGCGACGCGAGGTGGACGATGTCGGCCAGCTCGCCGGCGAGATCCAGCATCCGCGGTCCGCGGGACGCGATCAGCACCGGGATCGGCGGCGGGAGCGGGCAGTCGAGCGCGGCGTCGTGTACGTGCACCACTTCGCCGTCGAAGGTGACCCGCTCGCCGCGCCACATCCGGCGCACGACGTCCACGCACTCGCGCACCGCCTCGACCGCATGGGGACGCTCGTGGCCCCACGGCGCGACCCACACCTTCTTCGGCCTCTCGACCCCGGCGCCGACCCCGAAGATCGCCCGCCCGCCCGAGAGGTCGGCCATGGCCGCCCAGGCGCACGCGAGCAGCGAGGGGTCGCGCGTGAAGGGGTTGGTGACGAGGCTCTCGACGGTGAGCCGCCGCGTCGCGGCGAGGCAGGCCGTCATGACCGCGACGCAGTCGTAGTGGAACTGGAGGTCCGCGACGGCGAAGCGGTCGAACCCGGCGTCCTCGCAGCGGCGCGCCAGGGCCACGATGTCGGCGACCGGAAGCTTCCAGCCGATCGCCGGCAGGTTGCTGAACGTGAATATCAGCCCAGCCACCCCCTTCTCGCTTTGCGAGACACCGTCTCGCGCGTAGTATCCGCCCGCTCGTCGAAGGAGGTTCGGATGGCCATCGAGAGCGCCCCGAATATCGGGGACTACGCCGCGGCGCGGCGCGAGTTCCGCTGGAAGGCCCCAGCCCAGTTCAACTTCGCGGTGGATGTCGTCGATGCTTGGGCCGCGCGGGATCCTGACCTCGTCGCGATGCGCTGGGTCGGGGACTCGGGCGAGCGCGCGCTCACGTTCCGGTGGTTCGCCACGCGATCCGATCGCCTCGCGAACGCGCTGGACGCCCTCGGCCTGACGCCCGGCGAGCGCGTGCTGGTCATGCTGCCGCGCGTCCCGGACTGGTGGACGTCGATGCTGGCCCTGGAGAAGGCGCGCCTGGTCTCGATGCCTGCGACGGCGCTCCTCACGCCGAAGGACATCGCGTACCGGGTCGAGACGTCGGGCGCCGGCGCCGTCATCACAGACGCGGCGGGGGCCGAGAAGGTGGACGCGTCGGGCGGGTCCCTGCGGGCGAAGATCGTCGCGGGCGGCACGCGTCCCGGCTGGCACGCGCTGGAGAACCTCATGGAGGGCGCGCCCGCCACGCGCACGACCCTGCCGTCACCGGCCGGCGAACCGTCGCTGCTCTACTTCACCTCCGGCACGACGGGCCACCCGAAGATGGTCGTCCACTCCCACGCCTCGTACGGGCTCGGCCACGAGGTGACCGGCCGCTTCTGGATCGACCTCCGCCCGGGCGACCTCCACTGGAACATCTCGGACACCGGCTGGGCGAAGGCTGCGTGGTCTAGCTTCTTCGGACCGTGGACCTGTGGCGCGACGCTGCTCGTTCAGCACTCGACCGCGAAGTTCGCGGCGCCCGAGATCCTGGATCTCCTTCGAACGTACCCGGTGACGACGCTGTGCGGGCCGCCGACCGTGTACCGGATGCTGGTGCAGGAGGACCTCGCGAGCTTCAGCTGCCTCACATTGCGTCATTGCGTCGCCGCGGGAGAGCCGCTCAACCCCGAGGTCATCGAGACGTGGAGGGAAGCGACAGGACTCACGATCCGCGACGGCTACGGCCAGACCGAGACGGTGGTCCTCTGCGGAAACTTTCCCGGAGTGCCAGTGCGGCCCGGCTCGATGGGCAAGCCGACCCCGGGCTTCGACCTCGCGGTGATCGACGACGCGGGTGAGCGGCTGCCGCCAGGGAAGGAGGGCGACCTCGCCGTCCGGGTCAAGCCCGAGCGGCCTCTCGGGCTCTTCCTCGAGTACTGGAAGAACCCCGAGGCGATGAGCGCCTCCTTCCGGCACGGCTGGTACCTCACCGGCGACCGCGGGCTCTGGGACGAAGACGGCTACTTCTGGTTCGTCGGCCGCGCCGACGACGTCATCATCTCGGCCGGCTATCGGATCGGGCCGTTCGAGGTCGAGAGCGCGCTCATCGAGCACCCCGCCGTGGCCGAGGCCGCGGCGGTCGCCAGCCCCGACCCGGTCCGTGGCGCGATCGTGAAGGCGTTCGTCGTGCTCGCGCCCGGCCACACAGGCTCCGACGCGCTCGGGAAGGAGCTGCAGGACCACGTAAAGAAGGTCACGGCGCCGTACAAGTACCCGCGCGAGATCGAGTTCGTGCCGGACCTCCCGAAAACGATCAGCGGGAAGATCCGCCGCCTCGAGCTCCGCGAGCGCGAGGAACAGCGGAGAAGGCCTGACGGCTAGAAGACCGGCTTGAAGTAGGTGGACTTCTCCGTGTCCTCGCGCGTGACGATCTCGAGCACTACGGGTCGGCCCTCCATGGTGATGCGCGCCCCCCGTTCGATGGCCGCCGCGATCTCGGCAGGCCGCTCGATGCGCTCGGCGTGCGCGCCGAGCGCCCTCGCCAGCTGCGCGTACTCGCCGGTCAGGTACTTCGAGCGGTAACGCTCCGTCGCCAGCGGCATGACCTTCTCGTAGCCGCCCATCGCGGAGTTGTTCAGGAGGATCGTGAGGACGCCGATGCGCTCCCGCGCCGCGGTCTCGACGTCCATCCCGGTCATGCCAAAGGCCGCGTCGCCGAGCACGTTCACCACGAGCCGCTCCGGCGCGGCGAGCTTCGCGCCCAGCGCCAGGCCGTAGCCGTAGCCGAGCTGCGTTGACTTGCCCCAGCCGAGGTAACCCCGTGGCCGCACGGCCTCGTAGAAGGGCAGCAGCTGATCGCGGGGGCTGCCGGAGTCATGCGTGACGATCGCGTTCGCCCGGTCGATGGTGCGCCCCAGCTCCGCCACGACCCGGTAGGGCCCGATCGGCTCCGAGGCGTCCTCGAGCCGCGGCCGCCAGCGCTCCAGCCACGCCCGCTTGGTCGCCCCGATCTCGGCGGGGAGGCCGGCGCGCTCTCCCGCGCGGCCCGGCCGGCTACCGAGCGCGCCCAGGAGCTGCCGCAGCACCAGCTGCGCGTCGCCCAGGAGCGCGGCGCGCGGCGCGCGGTCCTTGCCGACGTCGCGCTCGTCCGACGTGAGCTGGATGAGCGGCGTGCCCGCGGGCATCGGGTGCGTGTAGGGCTGGTCCGAGAAGCTCGTCCCCACGCCCAGGATGAGGTCCGCGCGGGCCAGGAACGTGGCGGCCATCTCCGTTCCGGCGAGCCCGGCCGCGCCCAGCGCGAGGGCGTGGTCCTCGGGGAAGGCGCTCTTGCCGTTCATCGTCGTCAGGACCGGCAGCGTGAGCAGCTCGGCCAGCTCGACGAGCTCGGCCGTCGCGCGCGCGTAGAGGACTCCCTGCCCGGCGACGACGACCGGCAGCGCCGCCGCGGCGAGCGCCGCCGCGGCCGCCTCCACGTCGGCGGGGTCGGCCATGGAGCGCCGGGATAGCGGCGGCTCGTAGGCCGCGACCCCCGCGTCATCGACCTCGGCCGCACCCACGTCCGTGGGTATCTCGAGCAGGACCGGGCCGCGGCGTCCATTGCGGAGCGCGCCGAACGCGCGCCGCATCAGCTCCGGGATCCGCTCGGGCAGGTTGACCTCCTCCGACCACTTCACCGCACCGCGGTACCGCTCGGCGGCCGGGAACTCGTACGGGACGCCGCGCCGCGCGCGGCGCGCGCCCGCCGGCAGCACCAGGATCGGCGTCGAGTCGGACGCGGCCTGCACGACGCCCGCGTACACGTTCTCCGCGCCCGGGCCGTTCTGGACCGCGACGACGCCGATGCGGCGCCCGTCGTGGACGCGCGTGTACCCGTCCGCCATCGCCGCGAGCGTGCGCTCGGTGCGAGCGACGACCGGACGGATGCCCTCGGCGACGCACGCGTCGATGAGACCGTGCGCCGGGAAGCAGAAGAGCTGCTCCACGCCTTCCCTCGCGAGGATCCGCGCGATGGCGGCATGTCCGCGCACTCCGGCCCCTCCTCGTCGCCTTGACACGGTCCGCGATGTCCCGACAGTGTCTCGCATCCGAACACAGCGCCTCGCCACGCGAGACGGCGGCCCATCGTGACACGCACCCAGGTCATGGGCGTCGTCGCGGTGGCCGCGTCCATCCTGGTGGCCGCGCTCGACCAGACCATCGTCGGAACGGTCATGCCGACCGTCATCGGCGACCTCGGCGGCATCGAGCTCTACGCGTGGGTGTTCTCCGTCTACCTGCTGTTCGTCACGGTGGTCACGCCGATCGGGGGCCGGCTGGCGGACATCGCCGGCCGGAAGCCGGTCTACCTCGCAGGCATCGGGGTCTTCGTCGCCGGCTCCGCGCTCGCCGGCCAGAGCCAGACCATGGAGCAACTCATCGCGTTCCGCGCGGTCCAGGGCCTCGGGGCGGGCGTGATCCTGCCCGTCGGCATCACGGTCGTCGGCGACCTGTTCGACGTCCGGATGCGCGCACGCATCCAGGGGGCCTTCAGCGCGGTCTGGATCGCCGCGGCCCTCATGGGTCCGGCCGTCGGAGGCGTGATCGCCGAGACGCTGTCGTGGCGCTTCGCGTTCTACGTGAACGTCCCGATCGGGGCGCTGGCGGCGCTCCTCATCGTGTTCGCCCTGCGCGAGACGCACGTCCACCGCGAGGGCACCCTGGACTGGCTCGGGGCAGCGACCCTCGCGGCGGCGACGGTCGCGCTCCTGCTCGCGCTGAACGGGACGCAGACGGTGCTCCTGCTTCCGGCCGCCGCGGTCCTGGCGGTCGTCTTCGTCGGCATAGAGCGTCGCTCGAGCGACCCGCTCATCGACCTCACCCTGGTGGGGCTGCCCATCATCGGGGCCGGCCTGAGCGTGTACGCGCTGGTCTCCGTGATCCTCTTCAGCGTCGTGACGTACGTGCCCCCGTTCGTGCAGGGCGTCCAGGGTGCGCGGCCGGTCGAGGTCGGTGTCCTGGTGACGTCGATGAGCCTCGGCTGGTCCGCGGGCTCGATCACGACCGGTGTGGTGCTCCTGCGCCTGGGCCTGCGCCGGTCGATCCTCTTCGGGACGGCGTCCTTGCTGGTCGGGACGACGATCCTGACGACCCTCGGGCGGGACACGCCGCTCTCGGTCCCGGCCGCCGCGATGTTCGCGAGCGGCCTCGGTATCGGGTTCACGTCCACCGCGGTCCTGGTGGGGGCGCAGAGCGCCGTCGAGTCGCGGGTCCGCGGGGTCGTGACGAGCCTCACGCTGTTCATGCAGAGCCTCGGGGCCTCCATCGGCGTCGGTGGGCTGGGCGCGGTCCTGGCGTTCTCGCTGGGTCCGCGCGCCGCGGAGGTCGGCGCCCTGCTCGATCCCGCGACGCGCGGCGCCATCGACCCCGCGGTCGCGCTCGAGCTCGCCGACACGCTGGCCGCGGCGCTGCACCAGGTCTACGTGGCGCTGGTGGTCATCGCGGTCGGCGTCGCTCTGCTGGCATGGCGGCTCACCGCGTCGATCCCCGACCGGCCCGGCCAGACGGCGGCCCCGCAGCACGCCGTGGGCGCCGGCTCGGAGGGCCATTGACACGGGGCAGGGGTGAGGGCAGTCTCGCCCAGAGATACGGCGACTCGCAACGCGAGACGGGCGCTGGGGGGCTGGGGAGCTGAAGTTCACGTTCGGCAATCTTCCATCCATCGGCTGGACCGCTCCAGCCGGGAAGCTTGCTGACCTCGCACGCCTCTGCGAGGAGGTCGGCTTCGACCGCTTCGGAGTCAGCGACTGGCGCTTCTACCACGACTGCTTCGTGGTGATGACCGCCTGCCTGCAGGCGACGAAGAAACTCGAGGTCGAGAGCCTCGTCACGGACCCCTTCGTGCGCCATCCGGCGCTCACCGCCTGCGCGCACGCGACGATGGACGACCTCTCGCGCGGGCGGGCGATCCTCGGGATCGGCAGCGGCGTCGAGCAGCCGACCTTCTGGGGATACGAGCGGCCCCGGCCCATGACCGCGGTCCGCGAGGCGGTCGAGATCTGCCGGCGGATGTTCGCCGGTCAGGAGGTCACCTTCGAGGGAAGGGTCCTCAGGGTGGAGAAGGCGAAGCTCGACTTCCGCCCCTTCCGGAAGGACCTTCCCATCCTCATCGCGGCCCGCGGGAACAAGATGCTCGAGCTGGCGGGCGAGCTTGCCGACATCGTCCACCTGGCGTCGTTCTTCGTGAACGTGGGTCACCACCGCGACAACCTGGAGCGCGTGAGCGCCGGGGCGGAGCGCGCCGGACGGCGCATGGGCACGTTCGAGATCGACATCTCGATGCCGTGCTCGATCTCCGAGGACCGCGAGGCCGCGCGCCTCGCGGCGAAGCGGCCTGCGGCACAGGGGATCCTCTGGACGGCCGCGGCCGAGCGGTACTCGCGCGACCGCGCCGACTGGGTGCGCCCGAAGCAGTTCGACGTTCCCGAGGACGTCATCCAGGCCCTGGCGAGATGGGACTTCTGGACGCAGCCGCGCCTCCCGGACGAGCTCGCCGACCTCATCACGGACGACGTTCTCGACCAGTTCGCCCTCGCGGGCACGGCCGAGGAGTGCGCGCAGCGCCTCCGAGACCTCCAGCGGGAGCTGCCGGAGGTCACGGGGATCCGCCTCTACTCGGTGCCGCCGGAAGGCAAGCCGCTCTTCGACGGCTACGTCGACATGATCCGCGGCTTCGGCCGCGTGGCGGCCCTCGTGAACGAGACCGCCCGCCCGGCGGTACCGGTCTCGGCATGACGTGAAACGGACGATCGGCAGAACGACGGCATCCGCTCAAGAGAACGCGAGGAGAGAAGGTCGAAGAATGGCAGATCGCAGGCACCCGCTGATACGGCTCGCGGCCCTACTCGCGCTCATGTCCCTGGTGGTGGCCGCCTGCTCGACTCCCGGGACGACCACCCCCGCGGCGCCGACCGCCGCCGGGACACCCACCACGGCGCCCACGGCCGCGGCCCCAGCCGGGCCGACCGGCACGCTCACCGTCGCCGTGCGCGGCGACATCGGGAACAGCCACCCGTACCTCGGCTACGACATCGTCTCGATCTCCTACAAGCACAACGTCTTCGACAACCTCGTCGAGTGGGACGACGCGGGGAAGATCGTTCCGGGTCTTGCTGAGTCGTGGGAGGTCGACGGGCTGAACATCACCTTCGATCTCCGCAAGGGGATCAGATTCCACAACGGCGACGAGTTCACCGCCGAGGATGTGAAGTTCTCGATCGAGCACATGAAGGACCCCGACCTGGCGTCGGGCTCCGCCTCGAACGTGGCGGCGATCGAGGAGGTCCGGGTCGTCGACGCGAACACCGCACAGATCGTGCTCGCGCAGGTCGACGCGCAGATCTTCGACAAGCTCGCGAACCACGTCGTGATGCTGCCCTCGCGCCACATTCAGAGCGCCGGCGTCGACGCATTCACGGCGAAGCCCATCGGGACGGGGCCGTTCAAGTTCGTCAGCTACACCGCGGACGACAGAGTGGTGATGGAGGCGAACGAGGACTACTGGGAGGGCAGCCCGAAGGGCAAGCCCAACGTCAAGGAGCTCGTGTTCCGCGCCATCCCGACCGCGGCGACGCGCATCGCGGAGCTCCGCGCCGGTGCGGTGGACATCGTCCAGGACCTCCCGCCCGACCAGGTCGAGCCGCTGAAGTCCGCCGGCTTCCAGGTCGTGGAGAACAAGAGCCCTGTCTACGTGTGGGGGTTCTTCAACACCACGAGCGAGGCCGGCGCGATCCTCCAGGACATCCGCGTCCGGCAGGCCATGAACCACGCCGTGGACACGGAGACGATCATCGAGACGGTGCTCGGCGGCCACGCCCGCCAGCTGGCCGGCGGCGTCACCGACCTCACGACCGGCTACAGCGCATCGCTGCAGCCGTTCGCGTACGACCCGGACAGGGCGAAGCAGCTCTTGACGGAGGCCGGATTCCCGAACGGCTTCGAGCTCGAGGCCGACATCTCGGCGTCGCAGCGGCCGGACGTGGCCCAGGCCGTCATCGCCCAGCTCGGGGAGGTCGGCATCCGGGTCACGCTCAACCCGCTCCCGACCGACGTGTACAACGACCGCTGGATCAGCAAGCAGCTCAGCCCCATCTACTTCGTCACCTGGAACACGTTCACGCACCCCGGTCTCCTCGACCTGCTCGCCGGCTGCGGGAAGTTCCTCTCGAGCTTCTGCAGCGAGGAGGCGCAGCCGTTCCTCGACCAGGGCGGTGCGACCCTCGACGAGTCGGCGCAGGCGACGGCCTATACGGAGGCGATCGAGGTCTTCGCGCGCGATCCCTTCGGCCTCTACCTCTACGCGAGCAACGCGCTGTACGGCCTGAGCTCCAAGGTGCAGGGCTGGAAGCCGCACGGCATCACGGTCCTGCTCGGCACGAACGCCACGAAGACGGAGTGACGAAGGCGAGCTAGGGACATGGCGCCCGACC
>JBOGTE010000045.1:0-15006 GCA_050692015.1 Candidatus Limnocylindria bacterium | reverse complement strand
CGGACGGAGCGCGAGGGCCGGAGACTAGCCTGAACGGTCGCGGCCGATGGGCCGTGCCGGATAGAGCGCTCTCCGGTCTCCCCGCAGGTCCGCTGCAGTATCGGACCCTAGGAAGGACCTATATCAGGGGCCCCAGTGCGCTGTCCCATCTGCAACTACGAGAACCCGGCCGACGCGAAGTTCTGTGCGAACTGCGGGAACCGCCTTCCGGAGCGCCGCCAGGCCGGTTCGGAGCGGCGGGTGATCACGGTCCTCTTCTGCGACGTGAAGGGCTCGACCTCGCTGGCCGAGAACATGGACCCCGAGGAGTGGACCGAGGTCATCGACGGCCGCGCAGCTGGTGGTCCACGTGAACCCGACCCCGTTCCTGGACGCGAAGCGCGCCGAGGAGCTGGTCGTCCGCACGATCGATCTCGCGCGCGCCCGCGGTGACCGGCCGCTGCTGGCGAAGCTCCTCTGGAACAAGGCACAGGCGAGCTTCTGGCAGGGCGCGCCGGACATGGGTGAGCCGGCGGCGCTCGAATCGGCCGAGATCGCCCGGGCCATCGGAGAGAGGGACCAGCTCGGGTACACGCTCAACACGCTCGGCCAGATCTATCGGGAGAAGCCGGACCTCGAAGGGGCCGAGCGGGTCCTGCGCGAGTCGATCGAGCTCTTCCGCGAGACGGGCAACCGCCCGATGGAAGCGGACAGCCTCAGCACCATGGGCTTCATCCACCTCTATCGCTCGGAGTGGAGCGCGGCGGTCGCCACTGGCGAAGAGGCCTTCCGCATCAGCGATGCGCTGGACAATGACTGGGGCCGCAGCTACGCGTTGTTCACGCCTTCCTTCGTACAGACGGAGCTCGGCGACTGGGGACGGGCGCTGGACAGCTACGAGAGATGCGTCGCGTTCGCGCGGAGGGCGGGGTTCACGGCGGCGCAGACCGCGGTCGGATCGGATCTCGGGCTGCTCTATGCGCTAGCCGGGGACGTGGATCGCGGCGTCGCGCACCTCGATGGGGTCGTCCAGATGGCGAGCGCCGGGATGCCGCAGTGGCTCCCGTGGGCCCAGGCGCAGCTGGCTCGCGTGCTGGTGATCAAGGGCGACCTCGACCGGGCGGACGAGGTGCTGGCGCAGGCCGTACCCAGGGTCCATGGCCGCGGCAACCTGTACATGGCCGTGGATATCGCGCTGGCGCGCGCCGAGCTGGCTCTGGCCCGTGGCCATTACGCCGAGGCCGCGGAGATCGCGACCACGGACCGCCGGTTGGCGACCCAGCGGGCGCTTACGCCGTTCGAGAAGGACTTCGACCTGGTGGCCGGCGCGGCGCTCCTTCGCGCCGGGGATCTTCCGGGCGCGCGGGCGGCGCTCGAGGTCGCGCTTACGGCCGTGCGCGCGAGCGGCTCACGGCGCCTTCTCCACGCGATCCTTGGAACGCTCGCGGCGGTAGCTCGGGCGGAAGGCGGGACGGAGGAGGCCGCTCGGCTGCAGCGCGAAGCGGCGGCCGAGGTCGACCTCATCGCTGCCTCCCTGCGCGCGCGTGGCCTCGAGGAGCGGTTCCGCGCCCGCCTGGCGGCCGCCGGCGTGAGCGCTCCGGCGGCGACGCTCTAGTGTCGGGATCGGCGGCCTATTAGTGGCGACGCTCCTAGTCGCGCTGGCGCATCCGGACGACGAGACCTTCGGCGTCGGCGGGGTCATGGCCCGCGCCGCGGGGGAAGGGCACAGCGTCGTCATCGTCTGCGCGACGCGCGGGGAGGCCGGCGAGATCGCGGACCCCGCGATGGCGACGGCCGAGACCCTGGGGGCGGTCCGCGAGGCGGAGCTGCGGGCCGCGGCGGCGGCGCTCGGCGTGCGTGACGTGCGCTTCCTCGAGTATCGCGACTCCGGCATGGCCGGGACGCCGGAGAACGGCCACCCGCAGGCATTGGTCAACGCGGACGCCGCGACCCTCGTGGGCCAGCTCGTGGACGCGATACGCGACGTGCGGCCCGACGTGGTCGTCACGTTCGAGCCCGGCGGGCTCTATGGGCATCCCGACCACATGACGATCAGCCAGCGCGTGACCTCAGCGGTCGAGGCCGCCGCGAAGCCGGAGGGAAAGGGCGGGCGACACGAGGTCCGCCGCCTTTACTTCATCGCGCTTCCCAAGAGCACGATCGTCGAGATGAAGGCCGCCGCGGAGGCGGCCGGTGCCGGCTGGGGGGTGGGCCTCGACCTTGAGAGCGCGCCCGACGACGCCGACTGCATCGCCGTCGACGTCACCGGGTCGATCGCCCAGAAGCTCGCGGCCATCGATGCCCACGCGACGCAGCGAGGGACGATCGACAAGATGCCCGCGGAGTTCCGCGACCGGATGTTCGCGACGGAGTGGTTCATGCTCGCGCGCGGGGCCGCGGACGGGGAGATCGTCGCGGGGCTGTAAGCGGCTACGCGACCTGGTCCCGGAGGGCGATCTCCTCGAGGCGGATACGCGCCTCCTTCGGTGCCTGGACCTCGAGGCGCCGGGACGCCTGCGAGAGCGAGAAGCAGATCACGAAGTAGATCACCGCGATGATCAGGAAGACCTCGATGGGGTTGAAGTACTGCTTGTAGATCGTCCCGCCCTGCCGGAGGAGCTCGAAGACACCGATGGTCGAGACCAGCGACGTGTCCTTGACGATGGTGGTGAGCTGGCTGACCAGCGCCGGCACCATCAGCCGGAGGGCCTGGGGCAGGATCACGTAGCGCAGGGACCTCGGGTACGAGAGGCCCAGGGCCGCAGCCGCCTCGCGCTGGCCGCGCGGGAGGCTCACGATCCCCGCGCGGACGATCTCGGCGATGACGGCGCTCGTGTACATCGATAGACCCATGACGCCCGCCCAGAAGACCGGCAGCTGGAAGTCCTCGCCGAAGACCGGACGGAACAGGGTGGACCCGCGGATCCCGAAGTAGACGATGAGGAGCAGCACCGGTAGCGCTCGGGTGACCTCGATGAAGAAGATGCAGGGCCAGCTGATCCAGCGGCGCGTCGAGAGCCTGCCCAGCGCGAGGAGCAGGCCGAAGACGAACGAGATCCCGATGGACGCGAGGGACAGCATGATCGTCTGGAGCAGGCCCTCGCCGAAGAAGCGCCAGATGTTGGGGTTGACGAAGAGGTGCCAGGTGTCTGGCCGCATCAGCG
Source organism: Candidatus Limnocylindria bacterium (assembly GCA_050692015.1). GTDB lineage: Bacteria > Chloroflexota > Limnocylindria > P2-11E > P2-11E > GWC2-70-10. Next base: position 11,863 of record JBOGTE010000045.1, on the reverse strand, counting down.
TGTCACCAGGAGCCGGCGCTCCAGGAAGTTGACGCCGATCCCCAGGGGGATCGTCAGGACGAGGTACAGCATCGCCGCCGCGGTGTATGCCTCGAAGGCTCGGAAGGTCCTCGACTCGACGATCTCGGTGTTGTGGAGCAGCTCGGCCAGGCCGATCGTCGCCGCGAGCGAGGTGTTCTTTACCAGCGCGATGCCGATGTTCCCGAGAGGCGGGATGACCGCCCGGACGGCCTGCGGGACCTGGACGAAGCGCAGCATCTGTACGTAGGAGAGGCCCAGCGAGCGGGCGGCCTCGACCTGCCCGCGGTCCACGCCCAGAAGCCCGCCCCGGATGACCTCAGCCATGTACGCCCCGTGGTACAGGGACATCGCCATGATCGCCTCGTAGAAGATCGTGACGAACACGTCCTCCGAGATGCGGATGCCCAGGAACGGCAGGCCGAAGAAGAAGAAGAACAGCTGCACCAGGAGCGGCGTGTTGCGGAAGAACTCGACGTAGCCGACGCCGATCCAGCGCAGGGGCGCGATCGGCGAGATGCGCATCAGCGCGATCACGATGCCGAGGAGCAGCGATCCGATGAGGCCCCAGAACGCGACCTGGATGGTGAGCCAGAGCCCGCCCAGGAACATGTCGGGGAACTCCAGGATGATCCCGCCCGGCACCCGGCTACTCCTTCGCACACGCGGCGGGGGCCGGCGGTGTGCCGGCCCCCGCCGGCGTCAGGTCGTCGCTAGTTGGCGGGCGTGCCGCGGTCGTGCGGCGACGTCTTGACGTCGCCCGAGACGGGCGTGATGTGCGTCTCGTAGAGGTCGGCCCAGCGGCCGTCCTCGATCATCTCGACGATGAGGCTGTTGAGGAAGACGTCCATGCCGGTCTTCTCCTTCGCGATGCCGATGCCGTAGGGCTCGTTGGAGAAGTACGGGCCGACGATCTTGGTGTTGGGGTCCTGGCCGACGAGTCCGAACAGGATCGTCTCGTCGGTAGAGACCGCGTCCGCCGAGCCCTGCTGGAGCGCCAGCAGGCAGGCGGGGTACGAATCAAGCTGAAGCAGTCTGGCCTCGGGAGACTTGGCCGTGATGTTCTGCTCACTGGTGGAGCCGCGCTGCGTGCAGACGGTCTTTCCGGCCAGGTCGGCGACGTTGTTGATGTCGGTGTTGTCCTTCTTCACCAGGATGCGCTGGCCGGTGAAGAAGTAGGTCGCCGAGAAGTCGATCTGCTGCTTGCGCTCCTCGTTGACGGTGAAGGTCTTGATGACCACGTCCGCCTGGTTCTCCTGGAGCACGCCGATGCGGGTCGCCGACGTCACGGGCACCCACTCGATGACGGTGTCGAGGTCGGCGTCCTCCCCGAAGATCTCCTTGGCGACCTCCTTGGCGAAATCGACGTCGAAGCCCTTCCACTCGTTGGTCGCGGGGTCCTTGACCGAGAACGGCGGGTTGTCCTCCTGGGTCCCGACGCGAAGCTTGCCTGTGGTCTGGATCGCGTACATGAACGTGGAGAGCCCGAAGGTCGGCCCGGCGTCCGGTGTGGCCGTGGCCGCCGCTCCGGCGGGCGTGGTCGGCGATGGCTGCGGTGCCGGTGTCCCCACTCCGCCGCACGCGCCGGCCAGCAGCGCGAACACGGCGGTGAGCGCGGTCACCCGGATGGCGATGGTCCGCATGGTTCTCCTCCTTAGCGTGCTAGTGATGGATCACCTTGCTCAGGAACTGCCTGGCGCGCTCCTCCTTGGCGCCCGCGAAGAACTGCGCGGTCGGAGTGTCCTCGATGATGCGGCCGCCGTCCATGAAGACCACCCGGTCGGAGGCCTCCCGGGCGAATCCGATCTCGTGGGTGACGACGATCATGGTCATGCCCTCGCGCGCCAGCTCCCGCATGACGTCCAGGACCTCCCGGATCATCTCGGCGTCGAGGGCGCTCGTGGGCTCGTCGAAGAGCATGATCTTGGGCTCCATGGCCAGGGCCCGGGCGATGGCGACCCGCTGCTGCTGGCCCCCGGAGAGGCGCACCGGCATCTGGTCGGCCTTCTCGGGGATGCCCACCTTCGCCAGCAGCGCCTCGGCCTGCTTCCGCGCATCGTCCTTCCGCAGCCCCCGCACCTTGAGCGGCGCCAGCATGATGTTCTCGGCCGCGCTGAGGTGGGGAAAGAGGTTGAACGACTGGAAGACCATGCCCACCTGGCGGCGAAGCTTGTTCACGTCCACGTTCGGCGCGCTGACCTCGATGCCGTTCACGACCAGCCGGCCCCGCTGGATCGGCTCGAGCCGGTCGATCGTCCGGATGAGCGTGCTCTTCCCGGATCCGGACGGGCCGATGATCACGATGACCTCGCCCTCGCTGACCGAGAGGTCGATGCCGTTCAGGACGTGAAGCGGGCCGAACCACTTGTGCACGTCCTGGAACTCGATGATCGGCATGTCCGCGCGGGATCCTAGCGGACGGATCGGGCAGGCGATGCAGCGAGCCGAGGGCCTTCGCGCCGCCCACCGCGCGAGACCCGCATAGGCATCTAGACGGCTCCGTCAGCGTTGAGCGTGCAACCTCACCCGCCCATTCGCGGGTTCGGACGGGTCTCGCGCGGTGAGACGGCTTGCGGCCCGCGGCTCGCTGCTGTTAGCCCTCTCGCCGCTAACGTGACCGCGTGACCCGGCTGCTTGAGGCTTTCCGCAAGCGGGCGCGAGGCGCGGGCGGCCGCGTCGGCGCGATGGTGGTGGACGCGGACGGGCATGAGGTGATGTCGCTCGATGCCGATGATGCGATGTTCGCCGCATCAGTCATCAAGCTTCCGATCGTCATGACGCTGTACGCCGACGCTGCAGACGGACGGCTGTCGCTCGAGGAGCAGGTCGCGGTCGGCTCGAGGCTCGGTGGCTCCGGCGTGCTCCGTCATCTCCGCGACGTGGAGCGGATGTCTCTTCGCGATCTGGCTACTCTCGCCATGGCGGTGAGCGACAACACGGCGACCAACCGGATCATCGAGCGTATCGGCATCGACCGGGTCAACGAGCGGCTTGATCAATGGGACTGCCCCACGACCCGGGTGCGGCGCACGCTCTTTGACTGGGAAGCCCGCTCGCGCGGCCTCGAGAACGTCATGACACCGCGCGAAGCGGCCTCGCTCCTGCGGCGTCTATTGGGGGAGGTAGCCGAGGGCAGCCAGCCCGCGATGGACGTGCTCGCGCTGCTCGAGCGCAACAGCGACGTGACCCGACTCGGCCGCTATCTGCCCAAGGGCGTGAGCCTCTCGCACAAGGACGGATGGGGGGACGATCCCGATCCCGTCGAGAACGACGTCGGGATAGTGCGGGCCAAGTTCTCTGTGGTGGCTGTCGGCCTCACCTTCCGGGTCCCACTGCTAGTCGCGCGGCCGCTCCTCGGTCTGCTCGGTCTCGCGGCCGCCGAGATCGCCGGCGCCGAGCTCGGACCCCTTCCCTTCGAGGTGTCTGGTACCGCATGATCATCGCGTGCCGCCTCGAGGCCGCCGCCCACGCTCATCGCTTCTCGCAAGGCTGAGCCGACCCCTGCTCTCACTGGCGCTGCTGACGGCGGGGCTGGTGCTCTCGGGCGCCTTCGTCGGGATCGCCATACAGGGCAGCATCGTGGACCGAGAGCGCGAGTCGCTCGCACGCGAGATAGCGGCTCTGGAGCGGGCCAATGAGGAGAAGCGCCTGGAGGTCGAGCGTCGGCAGACCGAGGACTACGTGGTCGAGACCGCCCGCGATTACGGCTACGTGCGGCCGGGCGAGGGCCTGATCGCCGTCGAGGGCGGCGAGCCGCGCCAGGGCGCTCTCGTCGATGTGCCCGGTGTGAACGTGGACCGGATCGCGCGCTGGATCGCGGTGTTCTTCGGGCCGAGGTGAGCTGACCCGAAGTCCACACTCGCTTCACAGATCCGAGATCGCGCGGTAGAATGTGAACGCGGGATGGTGGAGCGGTACCACGCCGGGCTCATAACCCGGAGGCCGAACGTTCGAATCGTTCTCCCGCAACAGCGAGCCGAGAGTCCTCTGGGCGGCGAGGACGCCAAGTCCCGTCGCCGGAGGGCTTTTCGTTGCCGTACAAGGATCCCGAAGCGAGGCGGGCATATGGCCGCGAGTGGATGCGTCGGAACGCCGCGAAAGCGCGCGAGGCGATGCGTCGTTGGCGCGCCGCGCACCCTGAGGTAAAGCGCGAGCGGGCGCGCCTCTACTACTTGCTGCACCAAGAGACGACCCGGACGAGGGTCGTGGTGTGGCAGGCCGCGAATCCTGAACGCGTACGCGCCATCCGGCATCGACGACGCGCTCGGGAAGCGTCCGCGGAAGGGTCGTTCACGTGGGCCGAGTGGGTCGAGCTTGTAGAACGACACGGCCAGCGTTGCGCCTACTGCGGGTCAGACGGTCCGCTGCACGCCGACCACCGCGTGCCGCTATGTCGGGGCGGCCCTAACGCGATCGAGAACATCCTTCCGGGGTGTCGCTCTTGCAACCTCCGGAAGTTCACTTCGACCGAGGCGGAGTTTCGCGAGCGCCTCAAGCGCGAGAGCGGCGGCGGGTCTTTCGAGGCGGCTGCGGAGTAGGTCCGTCCGACCTCTCGGCATCGGCGATCAGGCGAGAGGGATAGACGTTCAGCGCTTCGGCGATCTGCGAGAGGGCGTCCACGGTGATGTTCCGCCGCCCGCGCTCCACGAGTGAGATGTAGGTGCGGTGGAGCCCGGCCTCCTCGGCCAGCTCCTCCTGGGACAGTCCGCTGGCCTCGCGTAGCTGGCGGACGACCGCTCCGATGCGAGGCGCGAGCTCGGCCACGCGCAGAGGCTGGCGGTCGCCGCGACCGAGGGTCTACAGACTATGGTCTGCAAGCACCTACCGAAGAGGTACGCGTGCGATATGTGATCAGGAGCGCCGGGGCCTGGGGCGACCTCGCCGACGTCCGCTACGACGAGGCGGACCGGCTGGGCTTCGCCCTGGCCATCTTCGGGGCGGAGGCGACGCTGCGGTGCGCCGCGCGGACGGGCATGGTCACGCTCTTCGACGAGGCCGGGCGCGAGATCCTGGCGTATGAGGGCGAGAAGCTTGCCTTCCGCGGCGGCCCCTACTTGAGTCTGTAGCGGGCGGGACGGGCCGGTAGACTTGAGGTCTCGCGGCTGGGTAGCTCAGTGGCAGAGCAGAGGACTCATAAGCCTCCGGTCGTGGGTTCAAATCCCACCCCAGCCACCGCCGTGACCTCATCGATCCCTTCTCACGTCCGCGACGCCGTGCGCCGCTTCGCGCTCGAGCACGAGCTCCTGCCTCCCGGCGCGGTGGTCGTGGCCGTCTCCGGCGGGACGGACTCGACGGCGCTCCTGCTCCTCCTGGCCGACCTGGCCGAGGACCTGGCCCTGGTGCTCCATGTCGCCCACTTCGACCACCGCACCCGCCGGACCGGTGCGGCGGACGCGCAGTTCGTCGCGGACCTGGCGGCGCGCGCCGGAGCCACCATCCGCGTCGGCCGTGCGGACCGCGCTATGAAGACCGAGGACGACGCCCGCAGGGCGCGCTACGAATTCCTGCGGCGTGTGGCCTCCGAGCACAACGGGAGTCGCATCGCGACCGGGCACACGCGCGACGACCAGGCCGAGACCGTCCTGCTGCACCTGGCACGGGGAAGCGGCATCGCCGGGCTCGCGGGCATGCGACCGGCGCGCGAGGGGGTCGTCCGACCGCTGCTCGCGATCGGCCGGGCGGAGACGGTCGCGGTCTGCCAGGCGGCGGGCATCGAGCCCCGCGAGGATCCGACGAACCGATCGCTGCGGTACGCGCGGAACCGCATCCGCAGGAAGGTGCTGCCGGAGCTCGAGGCCATCAACCCTCAGGCGACCGCGGCGCTCGCTCGCTTGGCCGACGCGGCGGCGGATGTCTCGGCTTCCCAGCGGGGCCGCGCGGAGGCGCTCCTGGCGGGAGCAGCGCGCGACGGCGCCATCGACCTCGCGGCCCTTGGCCACGACGCGGCCCTCCGCGAGGAGGCCCTGGCACTGGCCTGGGAGCGCGCGACGGGGCACGTCCTGACCGCGCGCCATCGCACCGCCGTCACGGCGCAGGCAGCCCGCACCGACGGACGCGCGACCCTCGACCTTCCCGGGGGCCGGCTCCTGCGCGAGCACGCCCTTCTCAGGATCGAGGCCCGTAGCGGCGCTTAAGGCCGGGCTAAGACCGCGCGGTCGCGCGGGTGCGTTCCGGTGGCATGTACGCCCCACTGGGCCGGACGGCCGCACGGCCGCCATGTGCGGGCGGTTAGCATCTTCAGTGATGGGAGCCGGCTAGGTGGACCTCAACAACCGGATCTTCAAGAACGGGATCCTGACGCTCCTCCTCGTGGTGATGGGGGTGGCGCTCCTGTACGCCTACCGGGCTCAGGAGGAGCCGACCGAGTCGATCGACCGGTCCGCGGCCGTCCAGCTGATCCAGCGCGGCCAGGTGGACAAGGTCACGATCAGCGGCAGCACTGCGATCCTGGAGCTCCGCAACAGCGAGGAGAAGAAGCAGACGACCCTGGCCGAGGACGACCAGGGGTTCATCAAGGCCATCGACGACTACAACGCGCTCAACCCGAACACCGCGATCGCCCAGGGCTTCCAGGAGCAGAGTGGGACGCTGAACCTCATTGGCACAGTGCTGATCAGCCTGCTGCCGGTCCTGCTGATCGGCGGCTTCTTCATCTACATGATGCGGCAGGCCCAGGGTACGAATAACCAGGCGATGTCGTTCGGGAAGAGCCGCGCGCGCATGTTCATCGGCAACAAGCAGACGGTCACGTTCGAGGACGTGGCCGGCGTGGACGAGGCGAAGCAGGAGCTCCAGGAGGTCGTCGAGTTCCTCAAGTACCCCGAGAAGTTCTCGAGCGTCGGCGCGCGCATCCCACGCGGCGTGCTCCTGGTGGGTCCGCCCGGCACCGGCAAGACGCTCCTCGCGCGCGCCGTCGCCGGCGAGGCGGGCGTGCCATTCTTCTCGATCTCGGGCTCCGAGTTCGTCGAGATGTTCGTGGGCGTCGGCGCGTCACGGGTACGTGACCTGTTCGACCAGGCCAAGCGCAACGCGCCCTGCATCGTGTTCATCGACGAGATCGACGCGGTCGGGCGCCAGCGCGGCGCCGGCCTCGGCGGCTCGCACGACGAGCGCGAGCAGACCCTGAACCAGATCCTCGTCGAGATGGACGGCTTCGACACCGGGACCAACGTGATCGTCCTGGCGTCGACGAACCGCCCCGACGTGCTCGACCCCGCCCTGCTCCGGCCCGGCCGCTTCGACCGGCAGGTCGTCCTCGACCGCCCCGACATCAGGGGCCGCAAGGCCATCCTCGAGGTGCACGTGAAGGGGAAGCCGCTCGACACGGCCGTCGAGCTCATCAAGATCGCCAAGATCTCGCCTGGCTTCTCCGGCGCGGACCTCGCGAACGTCGTGAACGAGGCGGCCATCCTCGCCGCCCGTCGGAACAAGAAGACCATCGCGCAGCCGGAGCTCGAGGACGCGCTCGAGAAGGTCGCGCTAGGTCCGGAGCGCCGCTCGCGCGTCATCACGGAGAAGGAAAAGCTCATCGTCGCGTACCACGAGGCGGGACACGCCCTGTGCTTCAAGCTCCTGAAGCACACGAACCCCGTCCACAAGATCACCGTCGTCTCGCGCGGCATGGCGATGGGCGTCACCTGGTCACTCCCGCAGGAGGACCGCTACTTCCGCACCAAGAAGGAGTTCGAGGACGACATCGCGGCCGCCCTGGGCGGCTGGGTGGCGGAGCAGCTCCACCTCGGCGGCGACATGACGACCGGCGCCTCGAACGACATCGAGAAGGCGAGCGAGATGGCCCGCCACATGGTCACGAAGTACGGCATGAGCGAGAAGCTCGGGCCGCTCCAGTACGGCAAGACCGACGAGCTCATCTTCCTGGGACGGCAGATCCAGGAGGAGCGGAACTACTCGGAGGACGTCGCCAAGCTGATCGACAGCGAGGTCAAGGAGATCGTCGACCGTGCCCGCCGGCGGGCGCACGAGGTCCTGAGCCAGCACCGCGACAAGTTGGACATCGTCGTCCAGCGGCTCATCACCGACGAGACCATGTCGAGCGAGGAGTTCGACAAGATCTTCGAGGAGGGCGAGCAGCTCCCGGCGGCCGCTGCCACGGGCCAGCCCACGGAGCCCCCGACGGGCGCGACCGGCGCGGACGACCAGCGGCGGGGCAAGGGCCCCGCGCCCGCCCCCAAGCCAAGCCCCGCGTAAGTGCTTCGCACATACACCCATCGCTCGCGCGCCAGCGCCAGCGAGCTGTCGCTGATCACGCTCGCTCGGTTGTAGCGATCTCATGACGGCCCGGTAACGGGCATGCGGATTGCTTTGGTCTGTGTCCGTGAGCGACGACAGCGACCGCCTCATCGAGAAGATCGACCCCATCCGGACCGCCTTGCTCGGGATCTGGACCACGATCCTGGCCATCGCGTTCCTGGCGTTCCTCGTCGCCGATCAGGCCAGCGCGGGAGTGCTCTAGGGCTCTTTAGGCCTTAACGGCTTTCTCTGCGGCGCTGCCTTCTTTAGGCCTTAACGGCATTCGCTGCGGCGCTTTTTAGGTCGCCCTCCGCAGCCCCGCGTAGCCTCATTGCGCGTGATCCGCTTGTTCGTTGCCGTTACTCTGCCCCTACCGGTCTCTGAACAACTGGCGGCACTCGTCCCGGCCGATCTCAAGGGGCTCAAGCGGGTGCGGCCGGAGTTCATGCACGTCACGCTGGCGTTCATCGGGTGGCTGGACGAGACCCGCGTCGGGCAGGTCGCCAGCGCAGCCCAGGTCGCGGCCGCGAAGGCCCGGCCCTTCGACATCCCGCTCGAAGCCGTCGGCCGCTTTCCGCCCACGGGGCGTCCCCGGGTCGTCTGGGTCGCGACGGGCGCCGTCGAGGAGCCGATCCTGGCTCTTGGGGGGATCGTGCGCGACGCCCTCGCGGAAGCAGCTATCCCGTTCGACGTCAAGCCCCTTCGGCCCCACATCACCCTGGCCCGCGTCCGCGAGGACGTCGCGCTCGAGGATGGCCGCGCGATCGGCTCCGCAATCGCGCGCGCACGGGTCCCGGCCGGCCTTCACTTCCGCGCAGACGCCATCGATGTCATGCAAAGCGTGCTGACGCCGAAGGGGCCTAGGTACTCGACCCGAGCTCACTGCCCATTGCAGGGGGGCGGCTAAGGGCGCGGTCCGCCGCAGAGTAGGACTAAGGGGCCTGCGGAGATCGGTCTCGTAGCGCCGCAGAGAAAGTCGTTAAGGCCTAAAGAGGCAAGCGTGAAGGCCTAAGAGGCAAGCCGTTAAGGCTTGAAGAGAGGCCCTCGGGCGCTCATCGGAAGGCGCTCCACAGTGAGCCGCTCGCCGCGGGCGCGGATCCGCGGCGGCAGGACCAGGCCCCGCCGCCGGTAGTTCGCGAAGGCGTAGCGGTCGCACTGGACCTCGGCGGAGGTGCCCCAGCCGTGAAGGAGGTAGAGCCAGTAGTGGCAGAACTCGTGGAGATAGAGGAAGCGGATCACGTCCCGCCTGGTGCGGAGCTGCGCCAGGGGCCTGCCCAGGGCGCCCAGGTCCACCATCTCCGCGAACGGCCGGAACGGCTCCGGCACCTGGATGACCATCTCGGGCCGGTCCCAGAACGTGAAGGCCTGAAGGTGCGGGCGCGTGCGGTACCGGAGAGGCTTTACGGTCAGCCGGTAGCCGGTGGCCATGGGCAGGCCGCGCAGGATGTCCCGGACCTTCTCGGCGGAGTGGCTGGGAAGGGTGGACCGGACGGCCATGGGCCCAAGGGGGCGACCGGGGGCCTGCCGGGCGGGGCTGATGGCCATGAAGCCACTGTACGGACGACGCCTGCGCCTCCGTTCCTGGTGGCTGGCGCCACCACGCCTGGCTGCCCGGGCCCTTGAAAGTGGCCGTAAAACGGGCCTAAGATGGGTCTCAACGTCGTTCGAGCGGGAGCGAGTAGGCCGCCTGCGAGCCGCGACAGAGAGCCGGGTGCGGAGCTGAGAGCCCGGCGCGGCGAGGGCGGAGCGAATGGGTCCCGCGAGACGCTGGCCGGAACCGTCCCCGCGGGGCGAAGTAGGGCCGGCCGGAGGCTCTCCGTTATCGAAGAGCGTCCCGTGAAGGAGCACTTCCGAGCGGGAGCTGAGGCCCGCGGTGGAGCGGGCGAATTCGGGTGGCACCACGAGCCCTCGTCCCGACACCGGGCGAGGGTTTTTGCGTTCCCGCGAGCGGGAGAAAGGAGCACCCGTGGCGATCGCGACGTCGAGCCCCACTGTGCTCGTGCCGGTCCGCCGGGAGCGCCTGGCCGACCTCGAGACGCCGGTGTCGGCGTTCGCCAAGCTGCGGCCGCTCGGGGCCTTCCTCCTCGAGAGCGCCGAGGGCGGCGAGCGGATGGGCCGCTACAGCTTCATCGGGGTGGACCCGCGCACGACGTGCGTCTTCGAGAACGGGACTGCCGCCATCACCGACATCGCGCGCGATGGGCGCGCCCCGCGCGTGCGGACCCGCGCCTACGCGGATCCCCTCACCGTCCTGCGCGAGGAGGTGTCGCGCTTCCGGCGCGAGCCCGCAGCCGACCTGCCGCGCTTCTCCGGCGGTGCTGTGGGGTACGTCGGCTACGAAGCGGCGAGGCGGTTCGAGCGCCTGCCGGCGCCGGATGCGGATCCGTACGGGCTGCCGGAGGCCGGCTTCGCCGTGTACGACACGGTGGTCGTCTTCGACCACCTGCGCCACACGCTCACGGTCCTGGCCCACGACGAGGAGGGCGCGCGCCCGCGCGCGGAGGCGGCCATAGAGCGCGTCTTCGTCGCCCTCGACGCACCGCTCGCGCCCGGCGTGCGGGGAGCGCCCGCGGTCACGCCCGCGGTCACGGCGAACGGGACCCCGGACGAGTACATGGAGCGCGTCCGCCGCGCGCGCGAGCTCATCGCGGAGGGGGACTGCATCCAGATCGTCCTCTCGCAGCGCTTCGACGTTCGCCCGGCACCGGAGCCGCTGGCCCTCTACCGGACGCTCCGCCATGTGAACCCGTCGCCCTACATGTTCTGTCTCCCGATCCCGGGGGGCCGGCCGGGCGCGACGCTCGTCGGCGCGTCGCCCGAGCCGTTCGTCCGGGTGGAGGGCGATCGCGTGGTCATGCATCCCATCGCCGGGACGCGACCGCGGGGCACGACCGACGCGGAGGATGCCGCGCTCGAGGCGGAGCTGCGGACGAGCGACAAGGAGCGGGCGGAGCACGTCATGCTCGTGGACCTCGCCCGCAACGACATCGGGCGCGTGTCACGGCCCGGCACGGTCCGCGTGCTCGAGCTGATGCGCACCGATCGCTTCTCGCACGTCATGCATCTGACCTCGGTCGTCGAGGGACTCCTCCGCGCGGACCTGGACGCGCTGGACGCGTTCCGCGCGTGCTTCCCGGCGGGCACCGTCTCCGGAGCACCGAAGATCCGCGCCATGGAGCGGATCGCGGAGCTCGAGCCGGAGCGCCGCGGACCGTACGCCGGGGCCGTCGGCTACCTGGGATTCGACGGCACCCTCGACACCTGCATCACCATCCGGACGGCCGTGGTCGCGGACGGCGTGTGCCGGGTCCAGGCCGGCGCGGGGATCGTGGCCGACTCCGACCCGGCCATGGAGGAGGCCGAGACGCGGGCGAAGGCCCGCGCTCTGCTTCGCGCCGCCGAGCTGACGCGCTCCCTCGGGAGCGACCTGTGAGGGTGGTCATCGTGGACAACTACGACTCGTTCACCTTCAACCTGGCGCAGGGGCTGGCGCAGCTCGGCGCCGAGGTGGACGTGATCCGCGCGGACGACCCGCGGCTGGGCCCGGCCCTGGCCGCCCGCCCCGACCGCCTCGTCATCTCGCCGGGTCCCGGGC
>JBOGTE010000044.1:0-15281 GCA_050692015.1 Candidatus Limnocylindria bacterium | reverse complement strand
GGTCCGGCCCTACCGCCGATCTCAGTAAAAGCCATCAGCGGCTCTTCACTGCGGTTCGTCAGAAGGCGGGCCTCATCGCCTCGAGGACCGATGCTATGCCGGGACGGTGCGCCTCCCCACGAACAGCACGTAGGCCCAGAGCGCCGCGCCGGTCGACGAGCCGATGAGCAGCTTGACCGTCGCGGGGAGGAACGTCGGCGACACGAACGCCTCGATGAGACCCGCGACCCCGAGCACGGCGACGCAGAGGAGCACCACACGCACGGCCTGCTCGCCGGCCAGGCGCAGGGCGTCCCTCCGGGCGAGGTCGCCCGGATGGAGCATCGCCCAGGCCACGCGCAGCCCCGCGCCGGCGGCCAGGAAGATGGCCGAGAGCTCGAGGAAACCGTGCGCCAGGACGAACTCGAGGAGCGCCCCCGAGCCCTCGGAGCCGTGCAGCACCGCGAACGTCGCGCCCAGCGACGCGCCGTTCAGCACCAGCACGAAGATCGTGAGCACGCCCCCGGTCAGCCCGCCGGCGAAGGCGACGACGGCGACGCGAACGTTGTTGACGATGATCAGCGGGCCCGCGACCGGCCGCGCCTCCAGCGGGATCTCACTCCCCGGACGGCGGGCCGCCAGCTCGCGCTTCACGTCCTCCGGCAGCGCCGTGGCGGCGACCTCCGGGGCCACGATCCCCGCGAGGTAGCTGAGCAGCGCGGGGAGGACCATGACCGCGAAGGCCACGCCGGTGTACGGCAACAGCGCGCGCACCGTGGATGGCACCTCGTGCAGCACGAAGCGCCGCAGGCGGCGGCTCCCGGCGGGCGCCTCGCTGTACACCAGGGCGTGCGCCGCGGCGACGAGGTCGTTGAGGCGCTCGGTCACGATGTCGCGCGTGAAGTCCCGCCGCGCGATCGCGAGGTCGCTGGTGGCCGCCCGGTAGAGGGAGCCGAGCTCGAGCACGTCGCTCGCGCCGAGGTGCGACACGCGCCCGCGCGCGTCCCTCACCAGGTGAGCCAGCCGGGACCAGCGCGCGCGGCGGTCCTCGACGAATCGGTCGATCGACTGGGCGCTGCGCATCGACAGCGAACCTAGCATTGGAGCCGTGATCCACCTCGGGCGGCTCGAGGTAGAGACGCCGGATCACGTCGTGCTGCGGTACGACCTGGCCGGAGGCGGCAACCGCGGCTTCGCCGCGCTGGTGGACGTGGTCGCTGCGTCGCTCATCGTCGCGGGCCTCGTCGCGGCGTACTTCGTCACGGGCGAGCTGCTGCCGGGCGGGCCGTCGGCCGCCGTCACCGGCGTGTTCGTGATGGTCACCGCGGTCGTCGCGTGGTCCTACTTCATCGTCCTGGAGTGGCTGTGGGAGGGCCAGACCCTGGGCAAGCGGATATTCGGGCTGCGCGTGATCAGCGCCGACGGCTCGCCGGCCGGCTTCATGGCCGTGCTGGTGCGCAACTTGGTCCGGGTCGTGGACTTCCTGCCCGCGTTCTACGGCCTCGGCCTGCTGGCCATCGTCGTCTCCAGCCGCTCGCAGCGACTCGGGGACCTCGCCGCGGGCACGTTCGTGGTGCGCGCGCCGCGCCCGCGGCTGGACCTCGTGGCGCTGCGGACCGCCGCGGCACTCTCCGAGGGCGCCGCCGCCGAGGTCCGCGGACTCCCCGGGGAGCTGCAGCGCCTCGTGCGCGAGTTCGTGGCGCGGGAGCCGCGGCTCGCGGAGGCACACCGCAGGCAGATCGCGTCGAGCATCGCCGCGGCGCTGCGCGCGCGGATGCCCGATGCGAGCGAGTCCGACGACGTCGAGCTGGTGCGGTCCGTGGCGCGCGCGCTGCGCTCGAGCGGCGGGCCGGCCGCGGCCCCGTAGTGAACGGCCGGGGCCGCACGCGGCTAAGGGAGGGGGAAGGCCCGCGATGTTGACCGAGATCGTCCCCCTGCTCATCGGCGTGGCGATGCTCGCCGGCCTGGCGATGCTCGCCGGCCGAGTGGGCGGCGAGGACCCGCGGACCCGCTCGCGCTGGGACTCGCGCTTCGACCGGGAGGCGCGCGAGCTGCGGCGGACGGACGCCACGGGGGTCCTCACCTGCCGACGGTGCGGCGCCAGCGGCAGCGAGAGGGCCGGCGTGTGCCCCAGCTGCCGGGCCATGCTCTAGGGGTACACTTAGCCCATCCCCCCGGGGAGGGGGTCGAGGAGGTGCCACATGGCAGAGCTGACCTACAAAGTGCCGGCGATCCACTGCGCCGGCTGCGCCGCGACCATCGGAGACGCGCTCGAGCCCGTCGAGGGCGTGGAGGCCGCCGACGTGGACGTTGACTCCAAGACGGTCCGCGTCCGCGGCAGCGCGGAGGACCGCGTCGTCCGCAAGGTCCTCGAAGCCTCGGGCTACCCGCCGGCCTGAGGATGTTGAACACCGACCGTCCCCCAGGCGCGCAGACCGAGACGCGCAGCGGCGAGGTCGAGCACCTGGGCCGAGCGAGCGGGTCCCCCGCGAGCGAGGGTCGAACGAGGGCCCTCGTCGTCACCGGGATGACCTGCGCCTCGTGCGTCATGTCGGTCGAGAGCGCGCTCTCGGGCGTTGCCGGCGTGGAGGCGGCCGACGTCAACCTCGCGACTGAGCGCGCCAGCGTCCGGTACGACCCCGCGAAGGCCGACATCGCCGCGCTCGTCCGCGCCGTCGAGCGGGCCGGGTACGGCGCGCTGGCGGTCTCGGAGGACGAGAGCGAGCGCGCGGCCCTCGAGGAGCAGGAGCGTGACCTGCGCCTGTCGCAGCTGCGCACACTGCGGCGCCGGCTCATCGTCTCGCTCTCGCTCGGTGCCGCGACGATGGTCCTCGCGATGGGGGAATTCGTGTGGCCCCAGCTCATGGAGCAGGTCTGGCGGCCGTACGCGATGTTCCTCCTCGCCACACCCGTGCAGCTCTGGGGCGCCGCGCCCTTCTACCGCATCGCGTGGTCGGCGGCCCGGCACCGGACGACGAACATGAACACGCTCATCGTCGTCGGCACCACGGCGGCATACGGCTTCTCGGTCGTCGCCACGTTCTTCCCGGACCTGTTCCTGCGCGCCGGCCTCGAGCCGCACCTCTACTACGAGGTCGCCGCCGTGATCGTCGGCCTCGTGCTGCTCGGCCGCTACCTCGAGGCGCGCGCCCGCGCGCGCACCGGCGACGCCATCCGGGCGCTGCTCGCGCTCGGCGCGAAGACCGCGCGCGTCCGCCGGCCCGGAGGCGCCGAGGAGGAGATCCCCATCGACCGGCTCGCCGTGGGCGACGTGGTGATCGTCCGTCCGGGCGAGCGGGTGGCGACCGACGGTGTCGTCGTCTCGGGCCGCTCCTCCATCGACGAGTCGATGATGACCGGCGAGCCCGTCCCGGTGGAGAAGGCGCCCGGCGACGAGGTCGCCGGCGGCACGCTGAACGCGACGGGCACGTTCCGCTTCCGCGCCACCAAGGTCGGCAAGGACACGCTCCTCGCGCAGATCGTGCGCATGGTGGAAGAGGCCCAGGCCTCCAAGGCGCCGATCCAGCGCCTGGTGGACCAGGTCGCGGCCGTGTTCGTGCCGGTGGTGTTCGCGATAGCCAGCGCCACGTTCCTGGTGTGGATCGTCTTCGGCCCGGAGCCCTCGCTGACGCTCGCCATCACGGCCTTCATCGCCGTCCTGATCATCGCCTGCCCCTGCGCGCTCGGGCTCGCAACGCCCACCGCGATCATGGTCGGGACCGGCAGGGGCGCCTCGCGCGGGATCCTCATCCGGAACGCGCAGGCTCTCGAGGAGGCGCAGGCGGTGCGCGTCGTGGCGTTCGACAAGACCGGGACGCTCACCGCCGGCCGGCCCCGCGTCACCGACTTCCTGGGCTGCGCCGACTTCGGCGACGACGAGGTGCTCCGCCTGGCGGCGAGCGCCGAGCGCGTCTCCGAGCACCCGCTGGCCGCCGCGGTCGTCGAGGCCGCCCGGGAGCGCGGGCTGGCCCTGGCCGAAGCCGGCACGTTCGACTACACGCCCGGCGAGGGCATCCACGCCGTCGTCGAGGGCCATGACGTCCGGGTAGGGAACCTCGCTTTCGTCGCCGAGCACGGCTGGGAGGAGGCACCGCGCCAGGTCCTGGAGCGCCACGCCGACGAGGGCAAGACGCCGCTCCTGGTCACGATCGACGGCAAGCCTGCGGCGATCATGGCCCTGGCGGACGTGCCGAAGGCCGCGGCGGCCGACGCGGTCGCTCGGCTCCGGAGCATGGGTCTGAAGACGCTCCTGATCTCGGGCGACACGCAGCGCACGGCGCAGGCGGTCGCGGACCAGGTCGGCATCGACGAGGCGATGGGCCAGGTCCGGCCGGCCGAGAAGGCCCAGATCGTCCGGAAGCTCCAGGGCGGTGGCAGGCGGGTCGCCATGGTCGGCGACGGCGTGAACGACGCGCCGGCGCTGGCGCAGGCGGACCTGGGCATCGCCATGGGCGGCGGCACCGACGTCGCCATCGCCTCGGGCGGCATCGTGCTCGTTGGTGGCGACCCGCGCGGCGTCCCCCGCGCGCTGCGGCTCTCGCGCCGCACCCTGGCCACCATCAAGCAGAACCTGTTCTGGGCGTTCTTCTACAACGTCGCGCTCATCCCTGTCGCGGCGGGCGTGCTCTACCCGTTCACCGGCCTGCTTCTGTCGCCCGTGCTGGCCGCCGGCGCTATGGCCATCTCGTCGGTGACGGTCGTGACGAACTCGCTGCGGCTACGGACCGCGAACATCGACTAGGAGGAGAGAGATGGCGAAGATCCTCGATCCGGTCTGCGACATGATCGTGGACGTCGAGGCCCAGCGTGGGAAGGGCCTCACGAGCGACCTGCTCGGCAAGACGTACGCGTTCTGCGGCGCGGGCTGCAAGAAGGCGTTCGACAAGTCCCCGGGCCAGTTCACCGCGAAGGTCTCGGCCTGGGAGGCGAGCGGCTCGCCGGGCGAGCACGAGCACGGGCATGGCCACTAGGGCGGGCGCGGCGGGGGGACCCATGGCCAGGGACAACTCCGCGCTCGACGCGCGGCTCGCCTCGATCGAGGGCCACATCCGCGGCGTTCGCAAGATGGTCGAGGGCGGCACCTACTGCGTGGACGTGATCAAGCAGACGTTCGCGGTGGAGCGGGCGCTCAAGCGGTTCGAGGCCGAGCTGCTCCGAAGCCATCTCACGACCTGCGTGCCGTCGGGCTTCACCGAGGGCCGCTCCGACGACATGGTCCGGGAGCTGGGTGACCTCTTCGAGCTCGGCCGCAAGTAGCCCCGCTCAGCCTTCATCACGCTGTGTCCAGCTCGGTCCGCTGTGCGTACGGTCCTTCCGTGGGGGAGCCGGGCAATGCCTGCTACTACGGCCTATCGTTCCAAGGTGCCCGATATCGGCGTGGTCAGGCTGGCGCGGTGGTCGGCGGCCACCATGGCGTTGGCCGCCGGCGCGGTGCACCTCGGGCAGGTGCGGATCCACTGGTACGAGGACCCGCTCTTCGGGCCCTTCTTCCTCATCGTCGGAGCGCTCCAGGTGCTCGGCGGCGTGTACCTCGCCCGACCCGTAGGCTCGCCCCGCCTTCGCCGCGGCGCCTTGCGCTTCGGCATCGTCGGCAGCCTTGCGGTCATCGCCATCTGGGCGGTCAGCCGCAGCTTCGGCCTCCCCTTCGGCGCGGAGCCGGGAGAGGCCGAGGAGGTGGGGCTGGCCGACATGGCGGCCAATGTGCTCGAGCTGTTCACCGCGCTGCTGCTCGTCGCCTGGCTGCGCAACCAGGACGAGGGACCGGCATCCTCCTGGCGCCGCTGGGGCCTCGTCGGCGCGGCAGCGGCCGGCGGGCTGGCGTTCGGATGGATCGTACTCCGGGCCCTCGGGCTGTTCGACCCGGATCCGCGCCTCGTCCTCGAGCCAGAGCTGACCGACGCCGCCGCGCTCGCGCTGCTGTTCTTCGTCGCCAGCCTCTTCCTGGGGATCGCGCTGGGCGTCTGGGAGCAGGCGCCGCGCATCGCGGCGGTCGTGGCGCTCGCCTCGCTCGCGGCAGTCGAGGCGCCGCTCGTCGCGTTCACCCTTCCGGGACCCGGCGGCCAGAACCTGGAGTGCCGCTACGCGCCGCTGGCTGAGGACAGCGGGCACGGCACAGCGGAGGCGGTCGAGCCGATCGAGATGGAGGTCGGCGAGCGGCGCAGCGTGGTGGTCATGTTCCTGCTCGCGTGCGCTGACGCGCCCGTCCAGATGGTCAGGGCCGTGCCGCTCCCGCCGCCCAGCGATGAGGTCATCCTCATCACCGCCACTGGCGTCGACCCGGCCCGTCAGTACTGGAGCGATCGTGTACGCGAGCGCCCCGGACCTCAGGCGGTCCCTCTCGCCGGGGTGCGCCTGCTCCCCGGCGGCGGTCGCTATCCCGTCATCATCGAGGTCGGCGCGGTGGGTCCAGGCGACGTGGACATCGCGGGCTTCCGAGTGGACTACCTCTACCGGGATCAGCCGCTGAGCTTCGGCTTCGCCACCATCACGTCCTTCTGCGTCGCGGGGCCCGGCCACACGGGCTGCGAGCACCACGAGTAGCTAACTAACCTAGCCGGCGCGCTCCCAGGTCGCGGCGCCGTCCGGCGAGCGCCACACCTCGAGCTGGCCGGTGACCACATAGAGGGTGCTCGGCGCCTCGGGCGACGCCGCGATGAGCACGGCATCGCCGCGGGGGAACGCGCGCTCCTCCCAGGTCGAGCCGCCGTCGCTCGACGTGAAGATCCTGCCTCGGCTCGCCGCATACACCGTTGACCCCGCCGCGCTGACGTACGCGCTGCCGAGCTCGGGCACTGGCTCCCACGTCCGGCCGCCGTCGCTCGAGCGCTGGACGCCCTGCATCGTCGTGGCGAAGAGGACCTCGCCGCCGGCACCATTGGCCGCGGCGAGCGACATCGTCGATCCCGGCGGCTGTCCGGCGACCTGCCACGTCTCGCCGCTGTCGTCGCTGCGGAAGAGGCCCTGCCCCACCACGAAGGCATAGAAGGTGCCCTTCTGCACCGCGCTCGCGGTCAGGCCGTGGATGTCCGTGCCTGGCAGCGGGGCGCGGAACGTCGTCCAGGTCTCGCCACCGTCGTCGCTGCGGAAGAAGACGTCGTGGCCGGCCGCGTACGCCGTGCGGGATCCGGGCGGGATGGCCAGGCCCATCGCATCCCCGCGCGGCCCGACCGACGTCCACGTCTTGCCGCTGTCGCGGCTCACCATGATCCCGGCGTGGCTCCCGAAGATGAGCGTCCCGGCGTCGTCGGGATGGACGGCCAGCGCGTGGACGTCGGGCGGGCGGTGCGATGCCAGCGACCCCGGTGTGCCGCTCGCTCCGGCGTCACGGAAGACGAGCCAGCCGACCAGCGCCAGGACCGCGAGGGGACCTGCCACGACGAGCCATCGCGGCAGGCGTTCGGATGCGGAAGCGGGAGCGCGGCGACGGTGTGTGCGGGAACTCATGCCCTCAGCGTACAGAGATCACTACAGGGGCTAGTAGGACTGGCGAGCCTCCGGCTCGCTCTCTGTACGTGCAGGCTCCTGGCGGGCCTGCCGTAGCAAGGGGGCGCGATCAGGTGCGGGGGCCGAGGTCGGCGCGCATGCGCTCGTACTCCTCGCGCCCGATCTCGCCGCTGGCGTACCGGCGGTCGAGGATGTCCAGCGCCCGCTCGGGACCGGCCCCGCGCGTCCCGGGAGCCAGCAGCCGCACCAGGACGACGACGATCAGCACCAGGAGCGCGATGGGCAGCAGGCCGAAGAGCAGCATGCCGATCGGGAAGCCCATCATCGGACCGTCCATTCCCCACATGCCGGCATCGCCCATCCCGCCCATCATCGCGAAGGGGACGATCAGCAGGACGAGCACGACGCCGCCCAACACCGCGAGGATCCAGATGTTCGTCCGGTCCACGATCCGATCTCCCGCACGAGCGGTACCAGCCGGGGATCGGCGAGGATGCCGCCGGCCCCGCGCTCGCCTGGAGCGCCATCGCGCTCATCGGGCGGCGACCCTCACCGTCCGTCATCGTCGCGGGCCTCAGCTACACGGCGGGGGAAGGCGGCCGTCTACGCCCTCATCGGGCTGGCCGTCGTGCTCGCCGGCAGCGCTCTCGCGACCAGCTCCATCCCGGTCATCGTCGCCGCGCGCAAGGTGCTGGGGCCGCTCATGCTCGTCATCGGTCTCGTCCTCATCGGGGTCATCCGGCCGCGCCTGCCGTTCGCCGTCGGCGACCGCGTAGCGCTGTACGCATCTGACCGCCTGGACGCCACGCGTCCTGGCGGTGCGTTCCTCCTGGGCGCGGCCTTCTCGGTGGCCTTCTGCCCGACCCTGTTCTTCCTGTTCTTCGGGCTGCTCATCCCGCTCGCCGTCGCCTCGCCGGGGGGCGTCGCCTATCCGGCCCTCTTCGCGCTCGGCACGACGCTGCCGATGCTCTTCGTCCTCGGCGCGCTCGCGCTCGGTGCCGAGCGCTGGTCCGCCGCGGGGCTGCTCCAGCGGGCGCAGCCGCTGCTGACACAGCTCGCGGGCTTCGTCCTCCTCATCGCCGGCCTCAACGACACGATCGTCTACTGGCTCATCTGAACGCCTCGCGCTACTACGCCGGCTAGTATCGGCGAATGCCTCGCTCGCTCCTCCCGAAAGCGTTGACCCAGAGGCTCGACCGGCGCGAGAAGCCCGAGGAGTGGTTTCTCGGTTCGCTGCAGAGCCAGACGCTGGGGATCCTCGCGGGGCGCGGCCCGAGCACCGTGCGCGAGGTCGTGGACGGCTTCGCTCGGAACGAGCGGCCCGCCTACACCACGGTGATGACGATCCTGGTGAAGCTCCACGAGAAGGGGCTGGTCCGCCGGACGAAGCAGGGGAAGGGCTACGTATACGAGGCGCTCTACAAGCCCGCGGAGCTGCGCGACCGCATGGCCGGGCAGCTGGTGCGCGAGCTGGTCGATGACTTCGGCGACGTCGCGCTGGCGCACTTCGCCTCGGCGCTGAGCGCCTCGGACCGCCGCCGCCTCGAGAAGCTGCGCCGGAGGAGCTGAGCGGAGATGGCCGAGCGCGCGTTCCGTCAGCTCGTCTCGCTGGCCCTCGTTGCGTCGCTGCCGCTGGCGGTCGCCCTCGGGCTCACGCTCTTCCCGGGCGAGGTACAGCGCGCGCTCCACGGGTCGGACGCCTTCGTGCAGACCTGCCTCGCGGCGCTGTACGGGTTGGGACAGTGGCTTCCGCCGATCGGGATCGTCGTCCTGGCGCTCGCGCTCTTCGCCGCGGGTGTGACGACGTGGCGGGCGCTCGGGCTCCTCGCCCGCACGCGGGCGCTGACCGCAGCGTTCAGCCCTGTGCAGCCTCCGCCCCTTCTCGCAGACGCTGCGGCGGGCCTCGGCATCGCCGACCAGGTCGTCCTGTTCGACGCGCATGCCGCGGCGGCGTTCACGGCCGGCATCGTCCGGCCCCGCATCTACGTCTCCACGGCGGCCTTGTCCGACCTCGCCGGGGACGAGCTCGAGGCGGTGCTCCTGCACGAGCGCGCTCACTTGCGGCGCCGTGACCCGCTGCGCGTGTCGGTGGCGCGCCTCATCGCGAGCGCCCTATTCTTCGTGCCGCTCGCCGACGAGCTGCGGCGCCGCTTCGAGGTGGGGAAGGAGCTGGACGCCGATCGCGACGTGGTCACTGTGCAGCAGCGCGTGGCTCCCCTCGCCGGCGCGCTCGAGCACCTCGGCCGCGGAGGCGCTCCTCAGGTGCAGCATGTCGCCGTCGCCGGCTGGTCGTGCGCGTCGGTGCGGATCGATCAGCTCGAGGGGGTCGAGGTCTCTCGGCTGCTGCCCGCTCTCCCGGCCCGCGCGAAGTGGCTCAGCGCGCTCGCGCTCGCCGCGCTCGTCGCCCTGGCGCTCGGCCAGGGGATGCGGGCGAACCTCGTGCCGGCGGCGGCGTGGGAGGTCATGGGCGGATCGACCACGGTGAGCGTCCACGTCTGCCCGCTCCCCCTCGAGGGGCCCCTGCTCTAGCCCCATCTCATCGGCGGGCTTCCTCGCCGGACGCTGACGTGGAACGCCCTCCGCGGTCAGCCGCAGGCCTCGCGGGTGGCGTCCTCCTGCGCGGCGCGCTGCTGGTCCGTCCACATCGTCTTGATGTATGCGAGCACCGCGTCGACCTCGTCGTCGCCGAGCCGATCGCGCCAGGCGGGCATCGTAGGTGCGCCCGGCGGGGCCATCATGTCCCGCATCATCTCGATCATCGGGCTCGTGCCGGTCAGGATGACCTCCCGCAGCTCGCAGTCAGGGTGGTGCCAGGTGTGGCCGCTCGCGTTGTGCCGGGGCGGGTAGTCCATCATCGCCCCGCCGGTCGGTCCGCCGTGGCACGAAGCGCAGTTGGCCTGGTACAGCGCCTCGCCCCGCCCGGCCAGCGGGTCGCCGGCCGTCGCTATCGGTCCCGTCGACGGACCGCTGACCAGGACGGCGGCCGCGATGCCCACCAGGGCGATGGCGATGACGAAGCCGACGGCGAACCCGAGCCGTCGGCCGTCGATGGAACGAGCGGCCATCTGAACTACGCGCGATAGTAGGACTCGCGGGCCTTCGGCTCGCTCTCTGTACGTGCAGGCTCCTGACGGAGCCTGCTGGAGGCCTCGCGAGCCACTGGGTCGCCGGATGCCTTGCCGCCAGCGATCGGGCGCATCCATAGCATGATCCGATGATGGACGTGCACGCGGGTCACGCCGCTCCCCAAGCCGATCCGACCGAGGTCCTGACCGTCCCGATCGACCGCGTGTTCTGCCCCTGCTGCGAGGAGGACCTCGCGACCGTCATCCGGCGCTTCCCGCACGTCGTTGAGGCGCACGTCGATGCCGACGCGATGGTCGCGCATGTCACCGTCCACCGCAGGATGACGAATGCGGCGGAGCTGCGCGCGCGCATCGAGGCCTGCAACTACATGAACCCGGTCCCGCTCCCGCAGGCGCAGGTCTCGTCGCACGAGCACGTGCACGAGGCCACCCAGAAGACCGAGGCGCACGGCGGCCACGAGGCGATGGGCCACGATATGTCCGACCCGCGGATGGCCGCGTCGATGGAGGCGGACATGAAGCGCCGCTTCCTCGTGGCGCTGGTGCTCACCGTCCCGATCGTCGCCCTCTCGCCGCTGGGGACGCTGCTCCTCGGCGGACGGGAGGTCCCCACGCCGATCGACCGGAACTGGCTCATGCTGGCCTTCGCCACGCCGGTCGCGCTCTGGGCCGGCTCCGTGTTCCACGTCGGCGCGTGGCGCTCCATCCGCAGCGGCGTGCTGAACATGAGCGTCCTCGTCTCGCTCGGGATCCTCACGAGCTATCTCTTCAGCGTGGGGCTCACGCTTACGGTCGGGGGCGAGACCTTCTACGAAGCGGCGGCGATGCTCGCTGTCTTCCTGCTCTTCGGGCATTGGATGGAGATGCGCGCGCGGCTGGGCTCCTCAGATGCGGTGCGGAAGCTCCTCGAGCTTGCTCCCGCCGAGGCGAACGTCGAGCGCGAGGGCAAGGTCCTGCGCGTCCCCGTAGCCGACCTGCGGGTAGGAGAGACCCTCGTGCTCCGCCCGGGGGAGCGGATCGCGGTGGACGGCGAGGTGATCGACGGCCGCACCTCGGTGGACGAGTCGATGGTCACCGGCGAGTCGATCCCGGTCGAGAAAGAGAAGGGCGATGCGGTGGTGGCCGGCACCGTGAACCAGAGCGGCTCGATCCGGTTCCGCGCTACGAAGGTCGGAGCCGACACGGCCCTCGCGCGCATCGCGCGCCTCGTCGAGACGGCGCAGTCCTCGAAGGCACCCGCGCAGCGTATCGCCGACCGCGCGGCGCACTGGCTGGTCCTGCTCGCCGTTTCGGCGGGCCTCCTCACGCTGCTCTTCTGGCTCGTCGTCGCGCAGCAGCCGCTCCTGTTCGCCATGACGCTGGCGGTGACCACGGTCGTGATCGCCTGCCCGGACGCGCTCGGGCTCGCTACGCCGACGGCGGTCATGGTCGCGACGGACATGGGGGCGCGCCACGGCATCCTGTTCAAGGAGGCGGCCAGCCTGGAGCTGGCGTCGCGGATCCAGACCGTGGTCTTCGACAAGACGGGCACGCTGACCGAAGGGAAGCCTCGCGTCACCGACGTCCACGCCGTCGCGCCGATGACGCAGGACGAGCTGCTGCGGCTCGAGGCGGCGGCCGAGGCCCGTTCCGGCCATCCGCTCGCTGAAGCGATCCTTGCGGAAGCCCGCCGACGGCAGCTCACGATCGCCGATCGTGTTGAGGGCTTCGAGGCCCTGGGCGGTCGCGGCGTGCGCGCGCGGATCGACGGCCGGGTGGTGCTCGTCGGCACGCGACGGCTCATGGAGGAGGAGCGCATAGACATCGGACCGGTCACGGACGCCGTGGACCGGCTGCTCTCGGAAGGCAAGACGCTCACCATCGTCGCGATCGACGGACGCGTGGCCGGGGTGGTCGCGGTCCAGGACACGGCACGCTCGACGGCGCGCGCGGCCGTCGAGGCCCTGAGCGCGATGGGCATCGAGGTCGCCATGATCACGGGAGACAACCGGCAGACCGCCGAGGCGATCGCGAAGCAGCTCAGCATCGATCGCGTTCTCGCCGAGGTCCTCCCTGAGCACAAGGCCGATGAGGTGAAGCGGCTTCAGGGCGAAGGTAAGTTCGTCGCGATGGTCGGCGACGGCATCAACGACGCTCCGGCGCTCGCCCAGGCCGACCTCGGGATCGCCATCGGCGCGGGAACCGACGTCGCCGTCGAGACCGGCGACCTCGTGCTCATGCGCAGCGACCCGGCGGACGTGCTCGCAGCCATCCGCCTATCGAAGGCGACCGTGCGCAAGATGAAGCAGAACCTGTTCTGGGCTGCCGCATACAACCTGATCGCGATCCCGATCGCGGCGGGTGCCCTCTACCCCTCGCTCGGCCTGCTGCTCCGGCCGGAGTTCGGCGCGCTCGCCATGTCCGCCTCGTCGATCACCGTGGTGACGAACGCGCTGCTGCTCCGGAGGTCCGAGCCGAGCCTCAGGTAGTGCGAGCCGGCCTAGTGGCCCTCCTCGGCGTGCTCGTCGCCCGGTGTGGGGGCAGGGCTCGCCTCGGGCTGCGCGGTCGGCGCCGCCAGAGGTGGCACCCAGCGGTGCGCCGGTCAGTCGCGCCGCTGCTAGCGGCGGCGGTCGTCGTGTCGGCCGCATGCGGGCTGCTGGCGAGCCGGGACGTCGCGGAGACGGCGGTGGACCGGTTCCACCAACTCTTCAACGAGGCGAGCTACAGCGTGATCTACAACGAGGCCGACCCGGCGTTCCATCGTTCGACCGCGGTGCCGGACTTCAAGAGGTTGATGCAGGCGGTCGAGCGCGACCTCGGCGCGTTCCGCCAGGCACGACGGACGGGCTTCCGGAGCGACGCCGGCGCGGACGGGCAGCTGGTGACCCTGACGTACGAGTCGGAGTTCGCCGAGGGTCGGGCCACCGAAGAGTTCGTATTCGTCACCCGTGACGGCGAGGCGCGCCTGGTCTCGTACGACATCAGCTCGCCGCTCCTGAAGGCGCCATAGCGGCCCGACCACCCGCGATACGATCTCGCGGGTGACGGGGCAGCGGTCGCCCGACCGAAGTGGACGTCGGACCGGCCTCGTCCTCGGGTTCGCCATCGGCGCCGCGGTCGCGCTTCTGCTGGTCGCCGGCGTGTCATGGGCCGTCTTCGGGCCGGAGTTCCGGGCATCGGTGGATCCGGGTCGTCCGCTCTCCGAGCAGGAGCGGCGCGGCGAGGCCATCTATGCCGCAAGCTGCCAGGGCTGCCACGGCGGACCGACCGGCGGCACGATGGCCGACTACCCGCCGCGCCACAACGCCAGCGGCCACACCTGGCACCACCCTGACTGCCAGCTCGAGCGGATCGTTCGCGAGGGCAGCGACGAGATGACGCGGTCGATGCGGGCGAACATGGCGCCCGCGGGCGCCTCGCCGATGCCGGCCTTCGGGGACCGGCTCTCCGACGACGAGATCGACGCCGTGCTCAGCTACATCAAGCTGCTGTGGACGCCGCAGCAGCGCAGCGTGCAGGCGCAGGTGACGAGCGAGATCTGCGTGGCGGGCTAGGCCATCTTCGCCATCTTGTCGCACGACTCGAAGCAGCTGCGGCAAGCGTCCGCGCACGCCCGCATGTTCACGTCGTCCGGCCACTGCTCGCACGACTCCTGGCAGGCCTTGCAGATCTCCGCGCACACCCGGCAGATGGCCGCGTGGTTCGAGGACCGGCGGCCCAGGAAGCTCGCCGAGGTCTCGCAGATCTTGGCGCAGTCGAGCAGCAGCGCGATGTGGCTCTGATCGGCGTGGTCGCCGCCCTTCTCGAGGCAGTAGTTCACCGTCTCCAGGCAGACCTGCTCGCACTTCTGGCACTCGTCAAGACACGTGCGTGTATCGGCCGAGGCCTGCCATGTCGCCGCCTGCCGGCTCATCTGCTTCGCCATCTCGATCCTCCAAGGCTTTGTCCTCGCGTTGGCCTGCAGCACACATGCCTACCTCAGAGGGGGAAGGCTCGATAGTCCGCACGCTTGCCGACTAAGAAGTCGCTAAAGCCCCGGATATCTGGTCCATCTCGGGCGGGCTCGCGGGATGATGACGCCGTGAGGATCTTCGCCGCGCTGATGGTCCTGGCGGTGGCGTGCTCCGCGCCCGCCGCTTCGCCTGCCCCGCCGACGACCGCACCCGTTCCTCCTGTGACAACGCCACCCGCGTCACCCGCAGCGACGGCGGACGTCAGCGCGACCGCCACCGCAGCGGCTGCCACGCCGAGCCCGGCTCCTGCGACCGGTGAGGTCTCTATCAAGGAGTTCGCCGTGCCGCGCGGATCGAGGCCGCATGACGTGGCGCCCGCCGCCGACGGCGGGATCTGGTACACGGCGCAGGGGAGCGGCGAGCTCGGGCATCTCGACCCGCGGACCGGGGAGACCAGGCACGTGGACCTCGGGCAGGGCTCGCGCCCGCACGGCGTGATCCTCGGTCCGGACGGCGCGCCGTGGGTCACGGACGGCGGCCTCAACGCGATAGTTCGGGTCGATCCGGCGAGCGGCGCGGTCAGGGTGTTCCAGCTCCCGGCCGGGACGCCGAACGTGAACATGAACACAGCGGTCTTCGACCCGGACGGCACGCTCTGGTGGACGGGCCAGGCGGGGTACTTCGGCCGCGTCGATCCCGACGGGACGGTGCAGCTGTTCGAGGCGCCCCGCGGCCGTGGCCCCTACGGCATCACGGCCACGCCGGAGGGCGAGGTCTACTACGCCTCGCTGGCCGGCGACCACATCGCCCGGGTCGCCAAGATGACCGGCGGCTCCGAGGT
>JBOGTE010000043.1:0-15432 GCA_050692015.1 Candidatus Limnocylindria bacterium | reverse complement strand
ATCTGGTGGTCGGAGACTACGACGGCATTGTGATCGTGCCCCAGGCTGTCGCGGTAGAAGTGATCCGTCGCGCCTACGAGAAGGTGGCGACGGAGTCCATTGCGCGCTCTGCACTTGGTCGTGGGAGGCTGCTCCAGCAAGTCTGGGATGAACTGAGGGTCTTGTAAGAGGCGCACCGAGGTTGCCGATCACTGCTCGTCCAAGGGCCTCGATCCCCTTTCGCGGCCTCAGTCGCGGCCCTTCGTTGTGGCGATGTCTACCTCGTTGCCCGCCGCATCGGCCAGCGTCCACCACGAGGGCGCGAACTCATCGCGCACCATCCGGCCGCCGGCGGCGAGCGCCGCCTTGATCCGCGCCTCCGCCTGCTCGTACGGCACCCATACGACGACGTGGATCGCGCCGCCGCCGTCCGGGCGCGGCTTCTCCATCTGCTCGAACCAGAAGCCCGGGTCCCGTCCGCGCGGATCGACGAGGTCCTCGTCGGGACTGTCGCGGCGAGGCTCGTATCCGAGCGCCGCCCGCCAGAACGGCATCACCTTCTTGATGTCGGTCGCGCCCGGGATGACCAGGAAGCTCTGGACCGCGGATGGGTCGGCGGAGAGGCCCAGGCCTCCCGCGGCCGCCGAGATCCGGCGGGCGAGCTCGACGTCGCGCTGGCTCATCCCCATGTAGTCGTCGGCGATCGTGATGAGGCTCACGGTCACGCCGTCGTTCCGCACGTCGATGGCGACGTGGTGGTCATCGACGCCCGGCAGCTCGCCGATCGCCCGCACGAGCCGCGCCGCCACCGCGAGTGAGCCGGTCCGGAAGTACGCGCACGCGCCGTCGCTGCCGACGATGCGCCAGTCATCGACGCCCTCGGCCTCGTGGAACTCCTTCGGTGTGATCCTGTCGGTCATGCTTTGCCCTCCTCGAGCCGCCCTATGTGATGTCGCTGACGATCCGCCGCGAGAAGTACGAGAGCAGCCACTCCATTAGCAGTGTCCCTCGGTTGCGCACGCCGACCAGCTGCATGAGGTAGTTCGTCCGCCACACCGTCCACGCGGGCAGGCCCGAGAGCACGAGGTGCACCGGCCGGGCGAACTCGGCCGCCGCGCTCGTCCGGCCGAGGGCGATGAGATCGCCCTTCCGCTTGTGCTCGTACGTCGCCGGCGGCTCGCCGCGCACGAGCCTCGCGAGGTTCGCGGCGGCCACGGGCGCCTCGAGCACGGCGACCTGCGCGAGCTGGGGGAGGGCGGCACCCGCGTGCGTGAAGTGCGCCGCGTCTCCGAACGCGAGCACCGCGTCGCTGCCGCCGACCCGGAACGACCCATCGACGACGAGGCGGCCGTCCTTCGCGTGCGGCAGGTCCGTTGCGGCGACAACCGGGTTCGTGCGCACGCCGCCGGCCCACACGGTCGTGTGGGCGGTCAGGGTCCGGCCATCGCGCGTGCGGAGGGAGCCCTCGCCGATCTCGGAGACGAGCGTCCGCAGGAGGATGCGCACTCGGAGGCGCTCGAGCCGCCGCATCGCGATCCCGGACAGACGTGGGTCCATCTGAGGGAGTAGACGGTCGACGCCGTCGATGATCGTGATGGAGGGCTCATGCCGGACGTCGATGGTGGGGTAGATGCCCCGCAGTGTGTGGTCCATGAGGTCGCGCATGGATGCCCCGAGCTCCACGCCCACCGGGCCGCCACCGACGATCGCGAACGACAGAAGCGCCCGCCGGCGCTCCGGGTCCGCCTCCAGCGCCGCGTCCTCGAACGTCGAGAGGATCCGGTGGCGGACGGTGCGGCCATCCTCGAGCCACTTCAGGGTCACCGCGTGCTCGCGCACGCCGGGGATGCCGAAGTCGTTCGTGACGCTGCCGAGGGCGATGACCACGATGTCGAAGGACAGATCGCCGTCCGAGGTGCGCGCCGTGCGCCGCTCGACGTCGATGGCCTCCACCTCGGTCCGGAGGAAGCGATACCCGGCGTGCGCGAGCGGGACGCGAAGCGGGTACGCGATCGCGTGCGGCGGGAGCTCGCCGGTCGCCACCTGGTAGAGGAGCGGCGTGAAGAGCGAGTAGTTCGAGCGGTCCACGAGGGTCACGTCCGCCTCTCCGCGGCGCAGACGCCGCTCGAGGTGCCGGACGAGGTGCAGGCCCGCGAAGCCGCCACCGAGGATGAGGATCCGCTTCGGGGACGCCATCGGCGCGAGACTATGCGGCGCGGGCTACGCCTGCGGGCTACGCTCGTCGGCATGAAGCAGAGCGTCCTGTTCCTCTGCGTCCACAACTCCGCACGGTCACAGATGGCCGAAGGGCTGCTCCGGCACATCGCGGGCGATCGCTTCGAGGTCGCCAGCGCCGGCATAGAGGCCGGGTCGGTGCGGCCGGAGGCCGTCGAGGTGATGCGCGAGATCGGGATCGACATCTCGCACCACCGGAGCAAGAGAGCCGACGAGCTCTCGGACCGGTCGTTCGACCTGGTAGTCACCACGTGCGACGAGGCGAAGGATGCCTGCCCGCTCTTCCCTGGAGCCCCTCAGATGCTGCACTGGGGTTTCCCCGACCCCGCGGCGGTCACCGGCACGCACGAAGAGCGGCTCCGCGCGTTCCGCCGAGTGCGAGACGGCCTCCGCGACGAGGTCCAGCAGCTTGCGAGGGTGACGGCCGCCTGACCGCTCGCCGCGCGAAGATCATGGCCACGCTCGGGCCCGCGAGCCGCGAGCAGGGCATCCTGCGGGCCCTGTTCGAAGAGGGCGTCGAGATCGTGCGCCTCAACCTCTCGCACGGCAGCCACGCGGAGCACGCGGAGGCGGTCGGGCGGGTTCGCGCGGTGGCGGAGGCGCTCGAGCGCCACGTGCCGATCCTCGTGGACCTCATGGGGCCCCGGTACCGGCTCGGTCCGATCCCCGGCGAAGGCCAGACGCTCCGCGAGGGGCAGCGGCTCGTGCTGGCGAGCGCTGGAGGCGGCGACCTGCCATTCGGGCAGCCCGAGATCGTCGGCCACCTCGACGCCGGCGAGCGGGTCCTCATCGACGGCGGGCGGGTGGAGCTGCTGATCGCGGAGCGCAGGGCGACCGACGCGGTCGCTCGTGTCGTGCGCGGCGGCATCGTGACGAGCCGCAAGGGCGTCAACCTGCCGGAGACGAAGCTTCCGTTCGAGATCACCGAGCGGGACCGCGCGGACATCGCCTTCGCCGTCGCCTCGGGTGCCGATCTCGTCGGCGCGTCCTACGTCGCCGAGCCGGGCGACCTCGAGAGGCTGCGCGAGGTGATCGCCGCGGCCGGCGGAATACTGCCGCTCGTAGCGAAGATCGAGCGCGCCGCCGCTCTGGAGCGGGTCGAGGCGATCGTCGAGGCCGCCGACGCCGTGATGGTCGCGCGAGGCGACCTCGGCGTGGAGCTCCCGTTCGAGCAGGTGCCGGTCGTCCAGAAGCGGATCGTCGATGCCGGCCGCGCGACGGGGACGCCGGTGATCGTCGCGACGGACATGCTCGCCTCGATGATCGAGCGGCCGCGGCCCACCCGCGCCGAGGTCTCGGACGTCGCGAACGCGGTATTCGAGGGCGCGGACGTGCTCATGCTCTCCGGCGAGACGGCGATCGGGCGCTACCCCGTCGAGTCCGTGAGGGCGATGGCGGGGACCATCCACGCCGCCGAGGCGTACACGGAGAGCAGACGACGCGACGTGCTCGGGCCTATCGCCGGAGGAGGGGGGGTCGCCGGCGACGTCGAGCCCGGATCGGCCGGCATCCCCGACGCGGTCGCCGCCGCGGCGGCGCGTGCGGCGGAGCTGCTCGACGTCCACGAGATCGTCGCGTTCAGCCAGACGGGATCGACGGCCCGACTCATGGCCCGCTACCGGCCGGCCATCCCGATCCTCGCCTTCACCAGCGACGAACGGGTCGCGCGGGTCATGCAGCTCATCTGGGGCGTCGAGCCGGTGGTGATCCCGGCACCCGAGCAGCACGAGGAGGCGGTCGAGATCATCGACCGCGAGCTGCTCCGCCGCGGCCGTGCCCGCGCGGGTGACGTGATCGTCGTACTCATGGGAGCTCCCATCCACGAGCGCCCGCGTACCAACCTGATGCGTATCCACAGAGTGCAGGGCCGCGAGGGCGACACCTAGCGAAAACGAGGCGATCGCGCGGCGTTTTGGGGGTTGACTCTCGGTGCGCCACTGTGGGATGGTCGCGAGTGGACGCCCACGGGGGTGCGAGCGGCTCGAGGCGCTCGCGATCGCCGGAGCAGGTGACCGTGAGCGTTCCGCTCCCATCACGGCGACGGCGCTGCTGCCGTGCCGTTCAGCCTGCTCCAGGTCCGCGGTCCCAAGTACCCGCAGGGAGGCTTTGCCATGCTCAAGATCACCGAAAACGCCGCCACGCTGCTCTCCGAGGCGCGCGCATCCGCGGGCGTTCCGGAGAGCTTCGGGGTCCGCTTCTTCCTCGGCCCGAGGGACGGAGACCGGCCGACGAGCGACGCACAGCAGATCACGTTCAAGTTCGTCCCGAACCCGGAGCCCACGGATGACGTGATCACGAAGGAGAAGGTCCCGGTCTACGTCGCTCCCGACGCGGCGCAGGCGATGGGCGATGCCACGCTGGATGCCCAGACCGACGTCGCGGAGGGCCCCCGGCTGGTCCTGCGCAAGTAGGGCAACGGCCTAGTTGAGGGCCAGGCGCTCCTGCCGGAAGGGCACGTTCGCCTTGCGCCTCAACTCTCGGAATTCGCCCGCCTGCGTCTCGGTGACGAACGTCACGGCCTTGCCGCGCTCGCCCGCCCGGCCGGTGCGGCCGACGCGGTGTGTGAACGTCTCCGGGTCCTCGGGAAGGTCGAAGTTGACCACGTGGTCGATGCCCTCGACGTGGATCCCGCGCGCCGCGAGGTTCGTGGCCACCAGGGTGGCGACGCTGCCGCGGCGGAACCCCTCGAGCACGCGCTCGCGCGCGCGCTGCGGGATGTCGCCGTGCAGCGCGCCGGCCTCGTGGCCGAGGCGGACCAGGTCGCGCGTGAGCTTGTCCACGCCGCGCTTCGTGCGGCGGAAGACCAGCACGCGGACGGCCTCGTCCCGGCCCAGGACCATGCGCAGCGCGCGCAGCTTGTCCACGTGGCGGACCTCGACGTACGCCTGGTCCACCAGATCGACGATCGGTGCGTCGGGCGTGACGGAGACCCTGGCCGCGTCCACGGTGAGCCCGCGGGCGATCTGGTCCACCTCGGGCGTGAAGGTCGCGGAGAAGAGCGCCGTCTGCCGGCGCTTGGCCGGCAGCAGCGCCACGATGCGGCGGATGTCCGGGATGAAGCCGAGGTCGAGGAGGCGGTCCGCCTCGTCGAGGACCAGGGTGTCGATACCGGACAGGTCAAGCGAGCGCCGCTGGACCAGGTCCAGGAGGCGGCCGGGGGTGCCGACGACGATGTGGGCACCGCTCCGGAGCTCGCGCTCCTGTGCGCTGTAACCGTTGCCTCCGTAGAGGGCGGCGACGCGGACGCGCTTGAACTTGCCGAGCGCGAGGAAGTCGCCCGCGACCTGCAGGCACAGCTCGCGCGTCGGGACGATGACGAGCACCGACGGCCGCCGTCCGGCCGTCGCGATGCGCTCGAGCAGAGGGATGGCGAAGGCCCCGGTCTTCCCGGTGCCCGTCTGCGCCTGGGCCACGACGTCGCGGCCCGAGCGCAGAAGCGGGATGACCTGTGTCTGGACCGGAGTGGGCTCCAGCCATCCGAGCGCCGTGACGGCGCGTTCGATGTCCGTATGCGAGTCGATCACTGTCAGGCCGCGGCGGCGGTCGGTCGGTCCGTCCGCTTGTCCCGCGCCTTCTTCTTCGAAGACGCGGACGACTTGGCGCGCCGTTTGGCCGCCTTCAGCCGGATGCGTGATCCCGTGCGACGCGACACTTAGTAGCGCCGCGCCGGCCGCTTCGTCTCGAAGCAGCTGCTGCAGTACACGGGCTTGTCGCCGCGGGGCTGGAACGGCACACGTGCCTCCTGGCCGCACTGCGAGCACGTCGCCGTGAACATCTCGCGCGGTCCGCCGCCGGATCCGCCGTAGCTCGATCCGCCGTAGCCGCCGCCGCTCGCCTTGCGGGCGTCGCGGCACGTCTGGCACCGGCCCGGCTGGTTGAGCAGCCCGCGCTGCTGGTAGAACTCCTGCTCGCTCGCCGTGAAGACGAACGGCTGGTTGCAGTCCTTGCAGGTGATGGTGATGTCGCTGAAGCTCATGTGGCTTCTCCCTTTGTCGCTGGCTGGCCTACCCGAGCTCACCGTCTCGGGATCAAAAAAGGGAGGAAACTCCGCTTAGAGGAACTCCGCTTTGAAGCCTTCGAGGGTGCGATCTTCGTGACCGCTCTGCTGGAAGCGTAGCACGTTCCGCCGTCGCGCCCGGTGCTACAGTCGAGTCAGCTCGCGGCTCTGGGGAGACCGCGACCCCCCTCTTCCACCTCCGCGACCAAGCGCTCCCTGGAAATGGTGTGCCCCATGCGCGTTGCTTTCGTCGCTTCAGCCGTACCCCGCCGCTGCGGTATCGCCACCTTCACGTCCGACCTCGCGGCCGGCGTTCGCATGGCGGACCCCACGGTGCGGATCCAGTTCGCCGCCATCGACGAGCCTTTCGCCGCGCGGACCTACGGCTCCGCCGTCGCCTGGCGCATCGCCCAGGAGGAGCCGGAGGCATACGCCGCCGCGGCGCGAGCCATCAGCCGGTCGAGCGTGGACGTCGTGAACCTGCAGCACGAGTTCGGCCTCTACGGGCTCTGGCACGACGGGGAGTACGACGACCACCTCCGGGTCTTCCTTGACGAGTGCACCAAGCCGGCGGTGACGACCTTCCACACCGTGCCGCCCGTGCCGGAGCCGTGGATGCTCACGACCGTCCGCGACGCCGCCGACCGGAGCGCCGCGATCGTCGTTATGTCCGCGACCGGAGCCCGGTTGCTGCGCGAGGTCTACGGCGTCTCCAAGGTCGCGGTCGTCATCGAGCACGGCATGCCGGTCATCGAGCCCCGCGGCCGTCGGCGCCTGAAGCGAGCCCTGGCGATGGAGGACCGGAGCGTCATCAGCACCTTCGGCCTGGTGGACCCGCGCAAGGGCCTCGAGTACGTCGTCGAGGCGCTGCCCGAGATCCTGACCCAGCACCCTCAGGCCCTCTACCTGGTGATCGGCCAGACGCATCCCGAGCTCCAGAAGCGCCAGGGCGAGTCGTACCGGAACGCCCTGATCGACACCGCGCGGCGCGTGGGCGTCACCGACCAGCTGCGCTTCGTCAACGAGTACCTGACGCAGGCCCAGATCGTGGACTACCTGCTCGCGAGCGACGTGTACGTGACCCCCTATCTCGATCCCGCGCAGATCACGAGCGGCACGCTCGCCTACGCGCTCGGCGCGGGTAAGGCGATCGTCTCGACGCCGTACCTGCACGCGACCGAGGTCCTCGCCGACGGCGTCGGCGCGCTGGTCCCGTTCCGCGACGCCCCCGCCATAGCGGCGGCGGTGAGCGGGATCCTCGGGGACCCCGGCCGGAAGCGCGCCTACGAGGAGCGCGCGTACGGCTACGGCCGGGCCACGACCTGGCCCGCCATCGGCGCGCAGGTCCTGACGCTCATGCGCCACGTCGTCGCCGGCCGAGAGCTGGCCGAAACCGCGCTCCCGGCGAGCGCATGACGGGGGCCCACCGCCTCCGCGAGAACCCGATCATCACCGCGCGCGACGTCCCGCCGTCGCTGCCCGAGCTCGAGGTGGTCTCGGTCTTCAACGCCGCGGTCGCCAGGGTCGGCGACGAGGTCATCCTGCTCCTGCGTGTAGCGGAGTGGCCGCGCACCGACATCGACCCTCCCGCCGACGCGCTGACGCTCGATCTCCGCGCCCCGTTCCCGACGTTCCGGCGGCTCCCCGCCGGCTACCGCAGGCACGAGGTCATCGGCATGTGCGTGATGGATACGAGCGCGCGGCCCGCGCGCCTCGCGGTCGCCTACCTCCCGATCGACCTGCCGGGCCTCGACCTCCACGACCCGCGGGCGATCCGCTACCGCGACCCACGGAGCCCGCACCGGCACGACGACGACGGCTACACCGACTACCCCGCGCAGATCTCGCACCTGCGTGTCGCCCGGAGCCGCGACGGCGTGCGTTTCGAGGTCGAGCCCGCGCCCGCGCTCCTCCCGGACCGTGACCTCGAGGAGTACGGCGTCGAGGACCCTCGAGCCACGCTGATCGACGGACTCTGGTACGTCACGTACGTGTCCGTCTCGCGCTGGGGGATCACCACCAGCCTCGCGAGCACGCTCGACTTCCGCACCTTCGAGCGCTGCGGCGTGATCTTCCTGCCGGACCACAAGGACGTGGTCCTGTTCCCCGAGCGCGTCGGCGGCAAGTACCGCGCCCTCACGCGGCCGATGCCGCAGTCGTTCGGCCGGGTCCTGGGGATCTGGATCGCCACGAGCGACGACCTCCTGGAGTGGGGCAGGCACACGCCGATCTGCCTGCCGAGGCCCGGCCGGTGGGACGAGCAGCGCACGGGCGCCTCGGCGGTGCCGTTCCGCGTCGCCGAGGGCTGGCTCGAGCTCTACCACGGCGTCGATCACGACTCGCACTACGCGATGGGCGCGCTCCTCGTGGACGGGGACGATCCCACCCGCGTGCTGGCGCGCTCCCCGCAGCCGATCCTGGCCCCGGAGCAGTCCTACGAGCGGACCGGCCTCTTCAAGAACACGGTCTTCTCCTGCGGGCATCTCGACCTCGGCGACGGCCGGATCCGCCTCTACTACGGGGCCGCGGACTCGGTGGTCGCCGCGGCCGACTTCGACGTGCGGGAGATCGTCGCCAGCCTCGAGCCGTGGACCGGACCGACCGAGGCCTAGGGTGCTGAGGCAGCTGGCGCACCTCACCCGTCCGGTCGAGGACATCCCCGGGGCGCTGGCGGTCGCCGTCTACGCGGACGCGGCCGGCGCAACGATCGCCGCCGCCGACCGCGGCTACGAGGGCGTCGCCTGCGTGGACGACGCGGCACGGGCTCTCGGGGTCCTCTCGGACCTCTGGACCGAGACGCGGGCGCCGGTCCTAAGGGCGTGGGCGGGCGGCCTCTTGGAGTTCGTCCTCTCGATGCAGGACGGCGAGGGCCGCTTCGTCAACTTCGTCCACGACTGGTCCGGCGCCCGCAACGAGGGCGGCCCGACCTCGCTGGCGGGCGGAAGCTTCTGGCAGGCCCGTGGAACGCGCGGGCTCGCGAGAGCGTGGCTGTCGCTGGGCGATGACCGGGCGGGGCTGGGCGCGGCGCGCGGCATGGCGGAGGTGCGCCGCGAGCCGGTCGCGGCGGGGATCCGGGCCATCCACATCCTGACGGCGGTGGAGCTGCTGCGCGCCGGACGGATGCCGGAGCTGCGTACATCGCTCGCATCGTGGTGCGAGGAGCTGGTCGCCTGCCGCCGGGACGGCGTGCTCTTCGACGACCCGGACGAGTCGGAGCCCCACCTCTGGGCCCACGTGCAGGAGGCCGCGCTCGCTGAGGCCGGCGCCTATCTCGGCCGCGACGATCTCATCGGAGTGGCTCGGGAGAGCGCGCTCCGCTACCTCGCGCCGCTCATCGACGGCGGCTTCGACCTTCCGACGGTCCAGCCCGACGGCGTCGCGTCCGCGCTCCTCGGGGTCGAGCGGCTCGCCGCGGTCACCGGCGAGCCGCGCTTTTGGCAGCTGGCCGAGCGATCGCGTGCGTGGTTCTACGGGCGCAACCCGGCGCGCCGTGCCGTGTACGACCGGGCCGCGGGCAGGGTCGGCGATGGCATCGACGCCGGCGTCGTGAGCGACAGCTCGGGAGCCGAGTCGAACATCGCCGGCGCGCAGGCGCTCTTCGGGGAGCTCGTCACCAGCGGCGCAGCGCACTGGACGGCCGAGCTACACGCGCTGCCGACCGCTCTGGTAGATGGAGAGAGCCGCCGGCTCGTCCTCCGCCGCTAGTCCACGCGCAGGAACGCCAGGCTCGCCGGTCGAGGGCCGTATCGGCGCGGCGCTTGACGCCTCTTCGCCGCACGAAGTACGGTGCGCTCGCCAGCTACCTTGTCTCGCGACATGGGGTGAGGGCTGGCTCGCTAGATCTGGCCGAATCCCTCGAACGGCGCGGGGGAGCGGGGGACCGACACATCGGGGCGAAGGACGTGAGTCCAGGGCAGTTCCGGCCCGAGCCCGACAGCTAACCCCGTAGGCGACCGGAGCAAGAGATGCAAGACGTCATCGACACGTTCAGCGACACGTTCGGCGCGTATCTCCCCAGCCTCGTGGCTGCCCTCGCGATCCTCGTCATCGGCTGGCTCGTCGCGGCGATCATCGCCCGGCTCGTACAGGCCGCCCTCCACCGAACGCACCTCGACGACCGTCTCGCGGCGTGGATCACCGGCGACGACAAGCCCGCCGAGGGTCGCTCCGAGCGTTGGATCGGTCGCGGGGTCTTCTATCTGCTCATGCTGTTCGTGCTGGTGGCGTTCTTCCAAGCACTCGGGCTGACCATCATCACGCAGCCCCTCAACCAGCTGCTCGTGCAGGTCTTCGAGTACGCGCCGCGCGTGCTCGGCGCCGTACTCATCCTCTTCGTCGCCTGGATCGTCGCCAGCCTCCTGCGCGTCGTCGTCTCTCGCGGCCTGCGGATGATCCGGATCGACGAGCGCCTGCGTGCTGCCGGGACCGACGCGGGCGGCATCCCCATCCCACAGGCGCTCGGCGACGCGGTCTTCTGGCTGACGATCGTCGTCTTCCTGCCCGCGGTCATCGGCGCGCTCGCGCTGGAGGGTCTGCTTGGGCCGGTGCAGGGGGCGATCGACGAGGTCCTTCGGTTCCTACCCAACGTCTTCGCGGCCGGCCTCATCCTGCTCATCGGCTGGCTCGTCGCGCGAATCGCCCAGCGGATCACAGCCGGCGTCCTCGCGGGCGTCGGCGTCGATCGGGTCGCCGATCAGGCCGGCGCCGGCCGGCTCCTCGGTGAGCAGAGGCTGTCGGGCCTGCTCGGCCTGCTGGTGTACGCGCTCATCCTCATTCCGACGCTCATCGCCGCGCTCGACGCCCTGCGGCTGACGGCGCTGACCGCGCCCGCGATCAACATGCTCGACGTCATCCTCGGGGCGGTGCCGTCCATCTTCGGCACCGCGATCGTGCTGACGCTGGCGTACGTCCTCGGTCGCGTCGTAGCGGGGCTCGTGGCGGGCCTGCTGGCCGGCGTCGGCTTCAACAACATCCTGGCCCGGCTGGGCATCGCCAGGGGACCGGTCCCGGGTCAGCGAACACCCTCGCAGATCGTCGGCGACCTCGTGCTGGTCGCGATCATGCTGTTCGCCTCCATCGAGGCTCTTCGGCTCCTCGGGTTCGTGCTCGTGGCCGACCTCGTGGCGGAGTTCTTGGTGTTCGCGTCCCGGATCCTCGTCGGGGTCGTCATCTTCGGCGTCGGCCTCTTCCTAGCGAACGTGGTGGCCGGCGCCATTCGGGCGAGCGCCGTCGATCAAGCCGGCCTGCTGGCGACCGCGGCGCGCGTGGCGATCCTCACCCTCGCGGCGGCCATGGGCCTTCGACAGATGGGCCTGGCGGCCGAGATCGTCAACCTCGCCTTCGGCCTGGTGCTCGGCGCCATCGCCGTGGCCGTTGCCCTCGCATTCGGTCTCGGGGGCCGCGACATCGCCGCCGAGCAGCTGCGTGAGTGGAGGCAACGGGTGGCCGCGCCGGAGCGCCCAGGCCGGACCGGCCCCGGCCGGCCCGGCCCCGGCCCGGATGCCGCTCCATAGGTCGGCGCTGCTGGTAGACCTCCTGGCGGGTCCGGCTTAGCGCGGTCCGGCGCCGAAGTGGGTCGCCGGGATCGAGCCCATCTTGCCGCTCTGGTAGTCGGCGATGGCCTGCTGGATCTCCTCGCGCGTGTTCATGACGAACGGGCCGTACTGGACCACCGGCTCGCCGATCGGCTTCCCGCCGAGGATCAGTACGTCGAACGTGGACGAGCGGCTGTCCTGCTTGGGACCGCCATCGACGCGTAGCGCGTCGCCGGGTCCGAGCACCGCGAGCTGGCCGGACGCCAGCGGCGTCGCCGCGGTGCCGACGCTCCCGAAGCCGCCCAGCGCGTAGACCAGTGCGTTGAAGTCGGGGCGCCACGGGATCTCGAGCCGTGACCCGGGCAGCAGCGTCGCGTGGGCGTAGGTGATCGGCGTCTGCGTGACGCCGGGCCCGGCGTGGCCCGCCAGCTCGCCGGCGATCACACGGAGCAGAGCGCCGCCGTCGCCGGAACGAAGGAGCGCGACCGAGGAGGCCGCGATGTCCTGATAGCGCGGAGGCGACCACTTCTGTGCCGCGGGGAGGTTCACCCACAGCTGCACGCCGTGGAAGAGCCCGCCGCTCCGGATCAAGCGCTCCGGCGGCATCTCCGAGTGCACGATGCCGGCGCCCGCGGTCATCCACTGGGTGTCCCCGTTGGCGATGACCCCCCCGCCGCCGGTCGAGTCGCGGTGGACGAACTCGCCGTCGATCATGTACGTGACCGTCTCGAATCCGCGGTGCGGGTGGTCTGGCGCGCCCTTGGCCTCGCCTGGCGCGTACTGCACCTCGCCCATCTGATCGAGGAGGATGAAGGGGTCCGCGACGGCCCTATCGAGGCCCGGGAACGGGCGGCGGACCGGGAAGCCCTCGCCCTCGTAGGTCTTGATGGCATCGACGACGCGTTGTACGAGCCGGACGCGGGCGGGCCCCTCGGGCAGCTCGACGGCGGGGAGCGAGATCGGGTCGCTGGTGGTGATGGCGGGCATGACTGATGGACCTCCGAGAAGCGCCACGGCGCCCTCATCCACTCCAACATGCCGGTTGCCGGCGCTATTCGCGCCGCGTCAGGGCGCCTCCCCGGGCGTCCGGCCGGCGCCCTTGAAGCGGTAGCCCTCGCCGGCGACGGTCTCGATGAAGCGCGGGTGGCGGTGCTCGTCGCCCAGCTTCGCCCGCAGCTGCGCGATGTGGCGGTCGATGATGTTGCTGCCCATCTCCCGGTCCACGCCCCACACGTAGGTGAGCAGCTCGTCCCGGCTCATCACCCGGTCGGCGTTCGCCGCGAGGACGTAGAGGATGGCCTTCTCGATCCGCGTGAGCTCGAGCTCGCGGTCGTCCGCTCTCAGTCGATGCCGCAGCAGGTCGATGCGCAGCGCGCCGACGCTGATCTCCGGGATGAAGCGCACTCCCTGACCGTGGACGCGCCTCATGATGCCGAGGGCGCGCGCGACCAGCTCCTCGGGCGGGAACGGAACCACCAGCAGGTCGTCGATGCCGCGCTCGTAGGCCCCGAGGCGCGCGGCGATGGTGTCGCGGCGGGTCACGCCGATGATGGGAAGCTTCTCTACCCTCCGCTTCCACTCGTCCACCAGCTCGACGCCGGCGCCCTCGTCGATGTCGATGTCGAGAACGACCAGCTGGGGGTGCCACTCGCCGACGGCCGCGCTCGCCTCTCGCGCGTCCGAGGCGTGACGGCGGTCGTACTCGCCGTGATCGAGAAGCACGTGGATGAGGCCGCGAAGGAACGGATCCTGCGTGACGATGAGGCACCGCGGCGGGTTCACCAGCGGGGACTGTATCGGCCCATGAAGGCTGTTCATGATCGCGTCCCCGTGCAACTAGGAGCCGGGCATCGCCTCGACGAAGCGGATGCTCAGCATGGTCCGGCAACGCTCACAGGTGAGCGTCGCGAGCGTGGGCTTGGCGTCACCGAACGTCGCGATGAACTTCGGCCCGTCGGCGGGTCCGACCTTGCGCCGGCAGTTCGGGCACCGCACCTCGTCCGCGTGAAAGGACGAGTGCGTCGTGTGGACGTCGGCGAAGCCGGGTCGCTTCTTCCTGCCCATAGGTCCTCCCCTGCATCGCCATCATCAGCCTAACAGGTCACTCTCCGGTGCCGGTCGGCGTCGGCGACGGCGGGGGAACGACCGGAACGAGGATGTCCTCTCCGAAGAGGACCGAGCGCGGCACCGCGTCGAGGAATCGGATCACGCCCTCCGCGATAGCGCGAGCCACGCGGTCCGGCTCGTCGGTGAGGACGGGCCGGTCGAAGGGGTGCGAGATGAAGCCCATCTCGATGATTGCCGCCGGCGTGTGCGGCGCGAGCGCGTGCTCGTAGCGGAACCAGGCGAACGCGTAGTAGTCGGTCATGTCGCTCGTTACCGGGTCGTTCCACGGCATGCCCGTACCGGCGGCATAGTGCTCGGTGAGCTCCTGCACCAGCAGCGCGTCGTGCGGGGAGCGGTAGAAGCCGTGCGCGATCTTGAAGCCGCGCGCCGTGCTCGTCATGTCGCTGTCGGCATGCAGCGAGACGAAGACGTCGGCGAGGTACGAGGGCGGCACCGTCGCGGGCAATAGGTCCACCACATAGCCACGCTCGCGGAGGACCGAGGCCACGCGCTCCGCGATGTCGAGCGTGACGTCCACCTCGCTGACCCCGAAGGTCGAAGCGCCGGTGCTGAAGCGGAGGTTCGGGAACTCCGCGGGTGCCTCCGACGTGCGCCAGTGCCCGGCCTGGACGGCGACCCGGCGCGGCGTGTCGGCGATCGGCGGGCGGAGGAGGCGCACCGCGTCGCCCTCCACGCGCGCGCCCGTGAGCGGCACCTGCGCGTGGACGGGCGAGGGGTCCCCGGGGATGGGCGCCTCCACCCAGAACACCGGCCGCTCCGTGGGAAGCGCCAGCAGCGGCCCTCGGGTCGCGACCGGCTCGCCGAGCCGGGGGCTCGGCGCGACCGCCGGCAAGATGGACGCGCACGAGACCAGGGTCAGCGTCGCGAGCGCTGTAAGGAGCCGAAGCACCGATGCATCGTCGCAGAGATGCGGCGGGCGGCGGGCGCGGGTCGGTGGCTAGCCCTTGACGGAGCCGGCGAGCATGCCGCGGACGAAGTACCGCTGCAGCGCGAAGAAGAGGACCAGCGGCAGCGCGGTCGTGATGAACGCCGCGGCGGTCAGGAGCTGCCAGCTGCGGCCGAGCGAGCTGACCATGTTGCTCACGGTGACGGTGAGCGGCGCGACCGCCTGCGAGCCGCCGAGGTAGACGAGCGCGACCAGCAGGTCGTTCCAGACCCAGAGGAACTGGAAGATCGCGAGCGAGGCGAGGGCCGGCACGCTGAGCGGCAGGACGATGCGGAAGAACACGGCGATGTGCCCCGCGCCGTCGATGGCCGCCGCCTCGAAGAGGTCGCGCGGCAGCGCCCCGATGAAGTTCCGCAGGAGGTAGATGGAGAACGGCAGCCCGTACCCGGTGTGGGCCAGCCAGATGCCGAGGAACGTCCCGCTCAGGCCGAGCTCGTTGTAGGCCCGGAGCACGGGAATGAGCGTGGTCTGCAGCGGGATGACCAGCAGGCCCACGAGTATCAGGAAGACCTCGTCGCGGAACGGGAACTCCATCCACGAGAACGCGTAGGCCGCGAACGCGGCGACCACCAGCGGCATGACCGTCGCCGGGATCGCCAGCGTCAGGCTGTTGA
>JBOGTE010000042.1:0-15461 GCA_050692015.1 Candidatus Limnocylindria bacterium | reverse complement strand
CTCCATGAGATCATCCGACATGAGGTTCACGCTCGACGTCCCGACGTCCCTCTTCGACGAGCCCGCGGGCGCGTTCGTCGATCTCGCGCGCGGGCTCGAGGCCGCCGGCGTCGACCGCTTCGGGATCGCGGACTGGCGCTTCTTCCACGACCACACCGTCGTTATGACCGCGTGCCTTCAGGCCACGGAGCGGCTCGAGCTCGAGAGCCTCGTCACCGACCCGTTCGTCCGGCATCCGGCGCTCACCGCGGCGGCGCACGCGACCATGGACACGCTCTCGAACGGGCGCGTCGTGCTCGGCCTCGGCGCGGGCGTCGAGCAGCCGACCTTCTGGGGCTACGAGACCCCGCACCCACTCACCGCCGTGCGCGAGGCGGTCGATGTCTGCCGCCGCATGTTCCGCGGCGAGGAGGTGACCTTCGAGGGCAGGGTCATCCGGGTCGAGAAGGCGAAGCTCGACTTCAGGCCGTACCGCCCGGACCTCCCGGTCCTCATCGCCGCGCGTGGGCCGCGGATGCTCGAGCTCGCCGGCGAGGTCGCGGACATCGTCCACGTGGCTTCATATTTCATGGACCTCCCGCACCGCCGGCGCGAGCTCGAGCGCGTCCGCGCCGGCGCCGAGCGTGCCGGACGAGCGCGGGGCACGTACGAGATCGACATCTCCATGGCCTGCTGCGTGTCCGACGACCGCGAGGCGGCGCGCCGCGCCGCACGACGTCCCGCCGCGCAGGGCATCCTCTGGATGGCGGCGGCCGAGCGCTACTCGAAGGAGCGCCGCGACTGGATGAGGCCGCCCGAGTTCGACGTCCCGGCCGACGTTGTCGCCGCCCTCTCGCGCTGGGACTTCTGGACACAGCCGGAGCTGCCGCCCGAGCTCGGCCGGCTCATCAGCGACGAGGTGCTCGACCGCTTCTCGCTCGCAGGGACACCGGAGGAGTGCGCCGAGCGCCTACGGGCGCTGCGGCGACAACTGCCCGAGATGACGGGCGCGCGCCTG
Source organism: Candidatus Limnocylindria bacterium (assembly GCA_050692015.1). Classification (GTDB taxonomy): domain Bacteria; phylum Chloroflexota; class Limnocylindria; order P2-11E; family P2-11E; genus GWC2-70-10. The sequence goes on along the minus strand of JBOGTE010000042.1, from coordinate 14,464 downwards.
TACACGATCGCGCCCGCGGGGAAGCGCCGGTCGGAGGCGTACGCGGAGATGGTCGAGCCGCTCGCGCGTCTCATCCGCCTGACGCGGGGGTCCGACGCGAGCGGATCCGCTGCCGCTTACGCCGGCTAACGGACCCGCTGACGCGGATCCAACGCGTCGCGCAGCCAGTCGCCGACGAGATTGATCCCGAGCACCGTGAGCATGACCGCCACGCCGGGGAACACGGGGATCCACCACGCCGTGCTCACGTACTCGAGCCCTTGGAACACCATGCCGCCCCAGCTGGGGGCCGGCGGCGGCACGCCGAGGCCGAGGAAGCTCAGGCTCGCCTCGAAGAGGATGAGGTTCGCCGCCATGAGCGAGGCGAGCACGATGATCGACGCGCTCACGTTCGGCAGGATGTGCCGGAGGAGGATGCGCGTCCGCGTCGCGCCGACCACGCGCGCGGCCTCGACGAGCAGCGTCTCGCGCAACGAGAGGACCTCGCTGCGGACGACGCGGGCGAAGGTGAACCACGTGGTGATGGCGAGGACCGCGATCAGGTTCGCGAGGCTCGGGCGGAGCAGCGCCACGACGGCGATGGCGAGGACGAGCGAGGGGATCGCCTGCTGCACGTCGGCGAACCGCATGATCCCGCGGTCCCACCACCCGCCGAGGTAGCCGGCGAGCAGGCCGAGCGTCACGCCGATGCCGCCCGAGAGGGCCACGCCCGCGGCCCCGACGACGAGCGAGATCCGCGCGCCGTGGATGATGCGGCTCAGCAGGTCGCGCCCGAGCTGATCCTTGCCCAGGAGGGCGCCGTGCTCGCCACCGGCCCACGACGGCGCGTCCAGCCGGGTGAGGAGGTCCTGCGCGTCGGGCGCCGCCGGCGCGAGCGTCTCGGCCGCCGCCGCCACGACGATGACCGTGCCGACGATGGCGACACCGATGACGGCTGCGGGCGTCACCCGCCACCGCCCGAGCCTCCGGCCGCCCAACCCGCTCAGCTCAGCCGGATCCTCGGGTCGAGCCTCGTATAGACGAGGTCCACCACCAGGTTGACGACCACGACGATCCCCGCGGCCACGATGACGAACGCCTGGATGACGGGGACGTCCTTCCCGCCGATGGCCTCGACGGCGAGCCGGCCCATGCCCGGGTACGCGAAGATCGTCTCGACGACTACGGCGGCGCTCAGGAGGAAGCCGACCTGCAGGCCGAGCATCGTGGTGAAGGGGAGCGCCGCGTTCTTCAGGGCGTGGCCGAAGAGCACGGACCGGTGGCGCAATCCTTTGGCGTAGGCGGTGCGCACGTAGTCCTGGCCGAGCACCTCGAGCAGGCTCGAGCGGAGCAGCCGAGTGAGGACCGCGGCCGAGAAGGCGCCGACCGTGACCGCCGGCAGCACGATGCTCTGCGGGCCCTCGCTGCCGGACGAGGGCAGCCATCGCAGCTCGACCGCGAAGACGAGGATGAGGACGATGCCGAGGAGGAACCCGGGTATGGACTGGCCCGCGAGCGCGAAGAGGCGCGCCGCGAGGTCGACCCAGCGATCGTGGAACATCGCCGCGAGCGTCCCGAGCGGTATGGAGACGAGCAGGGCGAACAGCACCGCCGCACTCGCGACCCGCAGGGTGCTCGGGAAGCGCTCGAGGACGATCTCCATAGCCGGCCGGCGCTGGCGGTACGAGTCACCGAAGTCGCCCTGGACGGCGCGCGAGAGGAAGTCCACGTACTGCACGGGGATGGGGCGGTCGAGGCCCATGCGCTGGCGGAACTCTGCCCGCTCCTCGGGCGCGAGGTCCAGGGGCGCGAGGGCGGAGACGGGATCGCCCGAAAGGAACGTAAGCGCGAAGACGATGGTCGTCGCGCCGAGCATGACGAGGACGCCCTGGACGAGCCTCTGCAGGACATAGATCACGGCGCCATCATGGTCCGATCGGACCCTGGCGCGGGCATCGGTGCTATCGTCCCGCATTGCGAGACGACGGTCCAGCCTGCGGCACGGGACCGAAGGGGGGAGGAGCGGACGTGAGCGAGATGCGCGTCGTCCACTACCTCAACCAGTTCTTCGCGCGGGCCGGCGCCGAAGAGGCGAGCCAGCACCCGTTCACCGTGCGGGAGGGCGCGGTCGGGCCCGGCGTGAAGCTCGAGCAGGAGCTGGGCGAGGGGGCGAAGGTCGTCGCGACGATCTTCTGCGGCGACGACCGCGCTGCCGGCGACCTGGCCGCATTCGGAGCCGAGGTCGAGAAGGCTCTCGGGGAGCTGCGGCCCGACGTGGTGGTGGCCGGGCCGGCCTTCAACGCGGGCCGCTACGGCCTGGCGTGCGGCGAGGTCTGCGTGCGGGCCAAGGCGCTCGGCATACCCGCGGTGACGGCGATGCACCTCGAGAACCCAGGCGTCGAGCTCTACCGCCGGACCGCGCTCGTCCTGCCGGCCGCGCCGACGGCCATCGGCATGAACGACGCCCTGACGCGGCTGGCGCGGCTCGCCGCGAAGCTCGGCCGGGGCGAGGCCATCGGCGACGCCCAGGCGGAGGGCTACTACGGGCGCGGCGTGCGCAAGGTCACGCTGCACGACCGGCGCGCGGCGGACCGCGCCCTCGACATGCTCGGTGCGCGCCTCGCGGGGAAGGCGTTCACGACGGAGCTCCCGCTGCCGGCGGTCGAGCGCATCGCGCCGGCGAGCCCTCTGGCCGACGCGGCCCGCGCCCGCGTCGCGTTCGTCACCACCGGCGGGATCGTGCCCAAGGGCAATCCCGACGGCCTGAAGCAGTCGAACTCGACGGAGTGGCGCGCCTACCCGATCGCCGGGCTCGCGGGCCTCGAGCACGGGAAGTTCGAGTCCATCCACGGCGGCTACGACACGAGCTCGGCCAACGCGAACCCGAACTACGTCGTCCCGGTGGACGTCGCCCGCGAGCTCGAGGCCGCCGGAGCGCTGGGCAGCCTCCACGACTCCTACTACGTGACGGCCGGGGTCGGCACGGCCGTGGCCGAGGCCCGACGCATGGGCCGCGAGATCGCGGCGGACCTGCGCTCGCGCGGCGTCGAAGGCGTGATCCTCACCGCGACCTGAGGGACATGCAATCGCTGCGGTGCAGCGATAAGCGGAGAGCTGGAGCGGGCCGGCCTGCCCACGGCGATGATCAGCGCGCTCGGCCCGGTCGCGGTCGAGCTCGGCGCCAACCGCGTCGTCCGGGGCGTGAAGATCCCGCATCCCTGCGGAGACCCCACGCTGGACCCGGCGCGCGACCGCGCGCTCCGCACCGGCATCGTCCGCGGCGCCCTTCGGGCTCTCGCGACGAAGCTGGACCAGGCCAGGCTGTTCGACGCGGAGGCCGCCTGATGCGCCTCGAGCTGCGCACTCACCAGGTTGACCGTGTCGCGTTCGGCGACCGCACCGCCTTCGACGGGGCGGCGCTCACCGTCCGGAAGCAGGACCTCATCGACCTGGTGGCCGCGGACCCCGCGTTCGCCAAGGTCGAGATCGACCTGGTGCGCCCGGACGAGTCCGCGCGCGTCGCTCAGGTGACGGACGTCATCGAGCCGCGCGTCAAGTCCGGAGGCACCGCCGGCGTGTTCCCGGGCCTCATCGGTCCGGTCGAGCCGGTCGGCCGGGGCCGGACCGAGCGGCTCCGGGGGCTCGCCGTAGTGACGTCCGGCGAGGTGCCCTGGCACGGGGAGAAGGGTCTCTTCGTCGCGCACGACAACATCCTCGACACGAGCGGGCCCGGGACGGAGATGCACCCCTACAGGGACCTCCATCTCCTGGTCCTGCGCTTCACGTTCGCCGACGGCATCGACCACGAGGGGTACGAGCGGGCCGTGCTGCTCGCCGGGCAGAAGGCGGCACGGGCGCTCGCGGAGCCGGCGCGCGAGCACGAGCCGGCCGAGGTCACGGTCCGCGAGCTGGCGCGGCCGGACCGGCAGCTGCCGCGCGTCGCCTACGCCTACCAGGTGCAGTCCCAGGGGGTCTTCATGCGCAGCCGTCTCAACGGCAGGGTCCTCGACGAGCTCATGCCGACGCTCCTCCACCCGAACGAGCTGGCCGACGGGGCGCTCACCAGCGGCGGCCTGGGCGGGCACGCTTCGAAGATGACGACGTGGATGCACCAGAACAACCCCATCGTCGAGGGGCTGTACGCCCGGCACGGCACCGAGTGGGACTTCGCCGGGATCGTCCTGCACCGCGGGCACTACTACCTCTACGAGGACAAGCAGCGCGTCGGCCTGCGCATCGCTGAGATGGCCGACCTCATGGGAGCTCGCGGCGTCGTGTTCACCCTCGGCGGGGCGGGGAACAACATCACCGAGGTCATGCTGGCGATCCAGGAGTGCGAGCGGCGCGACATCCGCACGGTGCTGCTCACCTGGGAGCACGGCGGCGTGGACGGCACCGACTACCCGCTCCCGTTCGCGGTGCCCGAGGCGGTGGCCATCGTCAGCACGGGGTCCTTCGACGAGGCGTTCGACCTGCCCGCGATGTCGCGCGTCGTGGGCGGTCCCTCCATCCGCGTGCGTCCCGAGATCGGCGGGATGCCCTTCCCGATCAAGGGCCCGGTACACCTCGAGCGCGCGAACAACTACGTCGGCGCCGGCAATCCGCTCGGTTTCCAGCGCACCGGATGCATCGAGCGATAGGTCAGAAGGAGGCTGTTCACATGAGACGTCCACCTCTCGCAACGATCGGTGCGATCCTCGTCGCCTTCCTGGTCGCGAGCTGCGCACCGGGAGGAGACGGAGCGCCCCTCTCGGAGCGGGTCCAGCTCAAGGTCGGCGTGCTCGGTACGACGGGCGACGCGCCGATCTACATCGCCTTCGAAAGGGGCTACTTCGACGAGCAGAACATCGACGTCGAGTTCGTGCGGTTCGGGAGCGCTCTCGACATGATCGCCCCGCTCTCGAGCGAGCAGCTCGACGTCGGATCCGGCGGGATCGGTGCGGCTCTGTTCAACGCCGTGTCGCAGGGCATCCCCATCAAGCTGGTGGCCGAGACCGTCCGGACGCCGGAGGACTGGACCGCGAACGCCTGGTTCGTTCGCACTGCGATCGCCGACCAGGTGCAGACCCCCGCGGACCTCCGGGGCCTGACCGTCGCACTCGCGTCCACGTGCACGGTCATCGACACCGAGCTCGGCGTGCTGCTGGAGCAGGGCGGTCTTACCCGTGACGACGTCACGATCCGGACCGTGCCGTACGCCGACCACGCGGCCGCGTTCGCTAACGGGTCCATCGACGTCACCTACGGCTTCGAGCCGTTCAACAGCACCTTCCAGCAGACCGGGGTGGCCAGGCGCTGGCTCACGGGCGGGTCGGTCATACCCAACCACGTGCAGAGCGGCATCATCTACGGGCCGAGCATCACCAGCCGGCCGGAGGTCGCGCGGGCCTGGATGATCGCCTACCTCAAGGGCGTCCGCGAGGCGTACGAGCACTATGAGGAGCTGCCGCTCCCGGACGAGATCGTGGACATCCTCGTCAAGCACGGGCAGCAGCAGGACCGGGAGCGCGTGGCGACCACGCGGCTCTCGCCGCGCAACCTCGATGGCGCCATAGACGAGAACAGCGTGCGGACCGACCTCGACTTCTTCAGCGAGGCCGGGTGCGTGGAGAACGCGCCCTCGCTCGACGAGGTCATCGACAACAGCTATGCCGAGCACGCAGTAGAGCAGCTGGGCTCAGCCCAGTAGGTGGCGGCGGGCGGCGTGACACGTCACTCTCCTATCCGATGGTGAGTGCCGATCACGCCGCTCCGCGGCCGGCTGGGCCGGACGCCGCCCGGATAAAGGTCCGGGACCTGCACAAGGTGTTCGAGAGCGCCTCCGGACAGGCGGTCGCCGCGCTGCAGGGGATCGACCTCTCGGTGCGGGAGGGCGAATTCGTCTGCATCGTCGGCCCGAGCGGCTGCGGGAAGAGCACGCTCCTTCGGATCCTGGCCGGCCTGGAGGACCCCTCCGGCGGCGACCTCCGTATCGAGGTCAGGAGGAGCGACCGTCCGGTCAACTCGATGGTGTTCCAGGAGCAATCGACGTTCCCCTGGATGACCGTGCGCCAGAACACTGCGTTCGGCCTCGAGATGCGACGCGTGGATCGCCGGGCGCGGGACGAGCGCGTGGACTACTACCTGCAGAAGGTCGGGCTCGGGGACTTCAGCGGCGCGTACCCCTACCAGCTCTCGGGCGGGATGAAGCAGCGGGTCTGCCTGGCCCGGGCGTTCGCGAACGAGCCGGAGGTCCTGCTCATGGACGAGCCGTTCGCCTCGCTGGACGAGCAGACGCGGATCCTCATGCAGGAGGAGCTGCTGCGGGTCTGGGAGGCGGAGCACGGACGGACGATCGTGTTCATCACGCACAGCATCGACGAGGCCGTGCTGCTCGCCGACAGGGTAGTGGTGATGACCGCGCGTCCCGGCCGCATCAAATCGACGTTCCCCGTCCCGTTCCCTAGGCCCCGCGGCAACCTCGCGGAGATCAAGGCCCAGCCGGAGTTCGGGCGGTTGACCTACCGGATCTGGGAGATGCTGCGGGACGAGGTGATGAGCGCCCAGGCGGAGGAGATGAGCCAGTGGGCGCGGAGCCGGTAGTCCGACCGACCGGCGCCGCGGCGGGCGCCGGGGCGGGCATGGACGCGCTCCACCGGGAGCGCGGCAAGCGGGTGCGGCGGGACCGTCTGGAGCGGCTCGTCACCCTGGCCTCGCCGCTGATCCTGCTGGCCGTCTGGGAGGCTGTCACCGTCCTCCAGCTCGTGGACGTGCGGTTCTTCCCGCGCCCCAGCCTGGTCATCGGGCAGCTCGTCGAGATGGTCGGATCGGGCGAGCTCTGGCGGCACCTCAGCGTCACGCTCCTCCGGATCGCGGTCGGCTTCGTCGCCGGCGCGTCCGCGGGCGTGGCGTTCGGGCTCGTCATGGGCGGCTCGCGGTGGGTCCGGGCGATCCTCAACCCGATGATGTGGTCCATCTACCCGATCCCCAAGATCGCGATCTTCCCGCTCATCCTGCTGGTGTTCGGGCTCGGCGAGACCTCCAAGTACGTCACGGTCGCCATCGCCGTCTTCTTTCTGGTGCTGTTCCCGACCATGGCCGGGGTGATGGGCATCCCGCGGATGTACATCGACGCCGGCCACAACCTCGGAGCCCACGGCCTCGACTTCTACCGGCGGATCGCCTTCCCGGGGGCGCTGCCGGCGATCTTCACGGGCTTCCGCGTGGGCCTCGGCGTCGCGCTCATCATCATCGTCGGCGTGGAGTTCGTGGGGGCCGACAGCGGCATCGGCTACCTGGTCTGGAACTCCTGGCAGCTCTTCAACATCAACCGCATGTTCGCGGGCCTCATGGTGCTGGCGGCGCTCGGCCATCTCTCGTCCCTGGCCCTGGACGAGCTGCAGAAGCGCCTCGTGCCGTGGCGGGTGTGACGGGCCGGCTCAGGCATCGACCCGGCCATAGCGCGTCTCGCCGACGTGCGCGGCGCCGCCGTACAGCTCCAGGCGCCAGTCGAGCGCGATCGGCCCGCGCGCGGGATGGCGCTCGCCGCCGACCTGAGGGTTCAGGCGCACCGTCTCCCCGCCGACCGCACGCGCCACCTCGGGGAGGACCACGGGCGCATCCATGCTGCCCGTGCTGACGATCGCGTCCGCCTCCGGGACGTAGAACTGCAGCGGGGTGTCGTCTCCCTCGGCTCCGCCGTGCTCCCACGTGAGGAACACCGTCTTGATCCCCATGCGCTCGCACTCCTGCAGCGTGTAGAGGGACTCCATGATCCCGTTGCCGGCGTTCTCCCACGTGAGGATCGCTCCGTCCGCGCCGAGCAGGCGCGCGAGCTTGCTTGCCTGCTGCGCGACGCGGAACTTGTCGTCCATCCCGTAGTAGTGACCTCGCAGGAGGACGACGCCGGCGAAGCACATGTCGCGGCCGTGGTCACGGTAGAGGCCGGTGAGGATCGGGTTGTTCTGGTGGACGATCGTCGGCGTGCGGATCCAGGGACCCGCGATGTTCCCATCGATGAGCGCGCCGTCGAGGACCTCGCTCGGATGCACGATCGTCGGCATGAGGCGGTCGAGGTAGCCGCCGTAGTAGAAGGTGCCCGCGTAGGGGCCCTGAGACGTGATCTGGTAGAGGTAAACGACCCTCGGCAGGGCGGGGTCCGCCGGGCCCAGGTCGTACACCTCCGTAGCGGCCGGCTCTCGGTCCCGCGTCGCCTCGCGCGCGAGATGCTCCGCCACGCGCATCTCCGCCACGTGGACCGCGCGGTCGCACTCCTCGTCGGGGAGGTCGTCGCGCAGCGTGACGTCGAGGACCACGTTCTGCAGCGCCGAGAGGGGATTCAGCGCGGCGAGCGGGCCGCGCATCTCCGCGATGTTCTCGCGCGGCGTCTGGATCCCGCCGGTCTTCCGCCAGGGCAGCTCGCAGCACACGGTCACGCCGACGCCGGCCAGGCGATGGGTGACGCCGTCTCCGACGGTCCGTATGGGCGAGAGCCAGCCGGGGAACGTGCCGCCATCGAGGCGCCACTGCGGCTCCACGGTGTCGCAGATGTGAACGATGCGCGCGTCCTCCCCCGGCGCGACGAGCTCCACGGCGCATCGTGTCAGGCGGTCGTCAGTGAGCACCAGGTCCGCGAGCTCGGCGCGGTCGATCACGAGCCGGCCCCCGTCAAGAGCCGTGCGCGGCCCGAACGCGGCCGCCGTGACCGGGAAGCCGCGGCGCTCGAGCCTCGCCTGTCGCGGGGCCATCAGCGCGCTCCCGGGTGGTCGACCGTGAAGACGGTCGGACCCTCGACGTGGGTCGCCAGGACCTCGAGCGCGCGCTTCGCGAACGCCGTGCGCACCTCGATCTCGCGCTCGGGAGCGACGGTCGGGTCGCTCACCGGATGCGGGATCCGCACGCCCGCCACGATGCGATTTGCCCGCGCGTCGCTCGCGAGCGACGTGAGCGTGGTGATGTACGCGACGGGGATCCCGGCCTTCTCGACCTCCTTGCTGAGCGCTGCACCGCAGCGCGTGCAGGTGCTTCAGGTCGCGGTGAGGATCAGCCCATCGACCTTTCGCTCGCGGAGGTCGCGCGCTATCTCCTGGCCGAAGCGGCGGGCGTTCCCGACGGCCGTGCCCACGCCGACCGTGACGTAGAGCCGGTCGTCGAGCGCGCCGAAGGCGCCCGCCCGCTCGAGCGCGCGCAGGGCATCGACCGGCACCACGCGGTCGGGATCCTCGCGCGCCCAGGTCGAGTCGTACCCGCCGTGGATCGGCTGCCATGCCTCGGAGGTGAGGTCGTCGAGACCCGCGATCGAGTAGCCGCGCCAGGCCACGGAGTTGTACTCGCGCAGCCTGTCCGGGTTGCCGTGCGGCACGATGCCGCCCGTGGTGGCGAGCGCGATGCGCGCTCGCGCGATGTCCGCGAGCGGCGCCGCCGGCGCGACCGTCTCGAGCACCTCGACCGGGAGCTCGGAGCGGTACGGCTGACCGGCCAGCTTGCGCTTGAGCATCGCGATGGCGCGCTCCGCGCCGGTCTGTTCGTGCCACGCGTCTCGGCGGATCCCGCGCGGGAGGAAACCGTCCTCGTCCGCGGTGCCCAGAGGCTCGCCGCGCCCCAGCTTCAGGGCGAGCGCGGCCATGGCCGGTACGGCGCGCCGCATCCCGAGCGCGGTCTCGTCCGTGGGCAGCACCACGAGGCCCCGGTTCTCGTGCATCGCGAGCGCGGGGTTGCTCGGGAACATCGCCGCGACGTGCGGGATGCCCAGCGAGGCCGCGACGCGGCAGGTCGTGCCGCAGCCCATCCCGTAGCGGCCGGCGTTGAAGGCCGGTCCGGCCACCAGGACGTCCGGACGGTATCTCTCGAGCGCGGAGCGGATGGCGGGCTCGGCTTCGGACGGGAACGTCGATACGTAGTTGTCGCCAACGATGATCGTCGCCACGATGGTGGCGGTGCCGCGCCACTCCTGGTCGAAGGCGCGTCCGGGTCCGACCGCGCCTTCCCGCACTTCGACGGGACGATCGGCGTGCTCCTCGCCCCCGATGCCGCCGAAGAACTGGTTGAGATAGTGCACGACACGCACAGGCAGGTCCCATTCTACGCGCGACCCTCCGGGGGATCCGCGGGACCCCAGCGCGGTCCGGGGGCCGTCGCGTCTCGCTCTGCGTGACGCCGATCCGACATGCGGTATGGCTATGATGTGTCGGGTAGCAATGTAAGCGTCCTGCGAGGAGGTGATGTTCTTGGACCTAAAGGGCAAGAAGGTGATCGCCATCGGCGAGCGCGACGGGGTGCAAGCGACGGCGATCGCTGACGTCGCACGAAGCGCCGGCGCCGAGGTACTGCTGGAGCTCAACCAGTGCTTCGTCTGAACGAGCGCTGGTGCCTCGGACCTGGATGAGCAGACCGAGATCAAGCGCATCTTCGACGAGCGGGGCAGGGACGGCCTCGTCGTGATCCTGGGGGCCGCCGAGCCCGCCTACGTCGAGATGATGGCTGAGACGGTCACCGCTGGTGATCCCACCTACACAGGTCCGCTGGCCGGAGTCTCGTTGGGACTCCCCGTTTACCACGTGACCGAGCCCGAGGTGAAGGAGATCTCGGACCCGGAGACCTACCGCGCCCAGATCGAGCTGTCGGAGATCTCGATGGAGACCGACAAGATCTGGGAGAGAATCCGCACGATCCGCGACCGCACGCCCGCGGCGTGAACGGAGGCGCCGCGGGCTCGTACCCGACGATCCGCGGCGTCTCCTGCGTGCTCGTCCATTCCCCGGGCCTCCTGCGGTACGGCTCCAAGCCGAGCCGCGAGCTGTCGAAGGGCGAAGACGCGCTTCTCCCGAAGATGCAGGGATCCCTACGCTCCTACGCCGACGCCGTCGCCTACGCCCCGAACCAGGTCTTCATCGGCAACCTCGCGCCGGAGGACCTCTGGGATCGTCCCGAGCCTTGGTGGCGGAACGGCGTCGAGGGGGCGTCCGCGTGCGGGCCGTTCGGTGGGATCACGTCCGAGGACGCTTTCTGGGGACTGCTCCGACTGGCGGACGACTTCGGTATCGTCCAGATCGCCCCCGAGCGGCTGGAGAAGGCGCGCGAGCTCCTCCGGGCGAGCGGTCAGTGGACGGCCGCCGACCTCGAGCGGATCGTGCGGTCGTCCAGGCGGCCCGCCACGGCGAACCTCTCCGCGCTCGAGCGCAGCGAGGCTGTACCGGCCGCCAGCTCTGACGGCGCGCTCCGGCTCTACGCGGCGGACGGATCGGTCGCTGGCAGCGTCGCGCGAGGCTACCCCGACGACGCCACGCAGACCTCGGACATCCTGCTCGAGAACCTTGCCTGCAAGGCGTCCGGCGCGCTCGCGATCCGCTCGCTCCTGCGCCAGCTGGGCATCGACCCGACCGAGATCGACTACGTCCTCGGCTGCGGCGAGGAGGCGGTCGGGGACCGGTACCAGCGCGGCGGCGGCAGCCTCTCGAAGGCGATGGCCGAGATGGCCGGCTGCACGCACGCGAGCGGCTCCGACGTGAAGGCGTTCTGCTGCGCGCCGGTCCACGCGCTCGTCGTCGCCGGAGCGCTCGTCCAGAGCGGAGTGCACCGCAGCGTCGTTGTCGTGGGCGGCGGATCGCTCGCGAAGCTCGGCATGAAGATGCTCGGTCATCTCGGCAAGGAGATGCCTCTCCTCGAGGACTGCCTCGCCGCGGTCGCCATCCTGGTCGGCCCCGCGGACGGGTCGCCGGTGCGCCTTCGGCTCGACGCGGTGGGGCAGCACACCGTCGGGTCCGGCGGGTCGGCCGGCGCGATCTACGAAGCGCTGGTGTCGGCCCCGCTCGACCGGGCGGGCCTGCGGATCACCGACGTGGACAAGTACGCGGTTGAGCTGCACAACCCCGAGATCACCGTTCCCGCGGGGAGCGGGAACGTCCCCCGGACGAACTACCGCACGATCGCCGGGCTGGCCGTGCAGCGCGGCGAGCTCCGCCGCGACGAGATCGGATCCTTCGAGCGCCGGCACGGCATGCCCGGCTTCGTCCCGACGCAGGGCCACATCCCGGCCGCGCTCCCGTACCTGGCGCACGCGCTGCCGCGGCTGCGCGACGGCACGCTGCGGCGCGCGCTCTTCATCGCGAAGGGGAGCCTGTTCCTCGGGAAGATGACGAACATGGCTGATGGCATGTCCGTGCTCGTGGACAGGGCCACTTAGTCCCGTGCCGCTCCGGGCCGTCGCGAACGGTCACGCCATCATCATCGCGCCGGCGTACGCCGGCTCTTAGGAAGGAGCTCCGAGGTGCCCGAGGACAAGGTCCGCCCGATCCAGCTCCCGCGGCTCGACCCGAAGGAGGTCGCACTCTTCGTCGTGGACATGCAGAACGACTTCTGCCATCCGGAGGGAGCCCGAGCGAAGGCCTTCGGCGTGGACGCGATCGCGCAGCCGCGGGCCGTCATCCCCGAGATCGTGGACATGATGCGGCTGTGCCGGTCGGCCGGGGTGCGCATCTGGCTCACCCGGCAGGTCCACTACCCGAACGACCAGGCCCGCAAGCGGCGCCGCATCCCGTCCCACCTCGACCGTCGCGGGGTGAAGCTCGAGCTCTGTTACCGCGGGAGCTGGGGGGCGGAGCTGCTCGACGAGATCAAGGCCGAGGTGCGCGCCGAGGACGAGGTGATCGTCAAGCACCGCGCGAGCGCCTTCTACAACACCCCGGTCGAGGCGGAGCTTCGGGTGAACGGCATCCAGGTCCTGGTGATCACGGGTACCACGACGAGCTTCTGCATCGACTCGACCATCCGCGACGCGTACATGCGCGACTACGACGTCCTGGTCCCGGCGGAGTGCGTCGCCGACACGGACCAGGCGGCCCACGACGCGGTCCTCGCGAGCACCGACCGGTTCCACGGCCTCGTCACGACCAAGGCCGAGGTCGCGCGCGCCCTGGGGGTAGCGGAGCCCGCCGGAGCGAGGGCATGACCGCGCCTCGCCCGGCGATCGACGCGATCCTCGACGGCGCCGTCGACCTGCACTGCCATTCGGGCCCCTCGCCCTTCCCGCGACGGCTTGACCACGTCGAGGCCGCCAGGCAGGCCGATTCCGTCCGGATGCGCGCTATCGTCGTGAAGTCGCACCATCACTCGACCGTCATGGACGTGAAGGCCATGGCGCCGCAGCTGCGGAGCTGTGCGGCCCAGGTGTTCGGCGGCATCGCGCTGAACGCCCAGGTCGGCGGTCTCAATCCCTCGGCCGTGGACATGGCCCTCAAGCTGGGCGGGAAGGTCGTGTGGTTCCCGACCATCTCCTCCTCGCGGCACATCGAGCACCAGACCGCCCACCCGGACCTGAAGTTCCCCCAGGCCACGGTCCCGCTCCGGAAGCAGACGCCCATCGACATCACGACCCCGGGCGGCGACGTGCGGCCGGAGGTCGTCGAGATCCTGCACTCCATCGCCGATGCGGGGGCGGTCGTCTCGGGGGGCCACATGGCGCCGGACCAGATCGGGATCCTCCTCGAGGCGGCCCGGCGTGCTGGGGTGACGCGAACCCTGGTGAGCCATCCCGAGTACGTGATCGAGGCCAGCCGGGCGGAGGTGGTGGGGTACGCCGAGGCCGGGGCCCTCATCGAGCACTGCCTCTGCATGTACGACGAGGAGTCCGAGTTCTACCACTGGGACACGCAGGTCCTGAAGGGCTGGATCGACCTGGTCGGCGCCGACCGCACCAGCCTCGGGAGCGACCTTGGGCAGGAGAACAACCCGCTGCCGACCGCCTCGTTCCGGAAGATCCTCGGCCGGCTGCACGACTGCGGCGTTAGCGAGGCCGACCTGCGCAAAATGGTGCGGGATAACCCGGCGCGGCTCCTGGGGCTGAACTAGTGGTCCGCGACCACCCGGCGCGGCTCCTCGGCCTGAACTGACGGAGATGTCCGGAACGGGGGCCACACCCGCGGGCCGCCTGCGGGAGAGGCTGCGAGCGGGTGCGCCGCTCGTCGGCACCTTCCTGAAGCTCCCGGCCCTCGAGACCGTGGACATCGCGGCCTCGGCGGGGTCCGACATGGCCGTGGTGGACGGCGAGCACTCCCAGCTCGACGAGGGCGACATCCGCCGGCTGGTCCGTCACGCCGCCGCGATCGGCCTTCCGACGGTGGTGCGCGTGCCCTCGGTCGATCCGGGCGCGATCGGCCGGCTGCTCGAGGCGGGAGCCGCCGGGATCCAGCTCTCGAGCCTGCGCGCCAGCTCGGAGCGCGACGCCCTGCTGGCCGCCTCGCGGTACCCGCCACGGGGCGCGCGGAGCCTCAGCCTCGCGCATCCGGCCGCGAACTACGGCGGGATGTCCCTCCCCGCGTACCTCGCGGCGCAGGAGGGCGGGCCGCTGATGGTCGGTCAGATCGAGACGGCCATGACCCAGGCTCCGCTGGCCGAGCTCCTCGAGGGTCTCGATGTCGCGTTCATCGGCTCGACGGACCTGTCGGTGGACCTCGGCACGCCTGGCCGCCTGGACGACGAGCGCGTGCGCGCGCGTGTCGCCGAGATCGGC
>JBOGTE010000041.1:0-15503 GCA_050692015.1 Candidatus Limnocylindria bacterium | reverse complement strand
GACCAGCGCCTCGCCCGGGTCGGAGAGCGCCGGCGTGCCCGCGTCCGAGACGAGGGCCACGTCCCAGCCGCGGTCGAGCTGGCCGACGAGCTCCGCGGCCCTCCTCCGGTGGTTGAAGTCGTTGTACGAGGTCAGGTGCTTGGCCCTGATCTCGTAGCGCCGCAGCAGGAGCTGCGTGTGCCGGGTGTCCTCGCACGCGACCATGTGCGCCTCCTGGAGCACGCGCAGCGCCCGCGGCGAGACGTCCTCGAGGTTCCCGATGGGCGTGGCCACCAGGTAGAGCTTCCCCACTGCGCGCGAGTATCGGCGACACTGCTTGCGTGGCACGGAGCAGGGGCAAGCGGTCCGACCGTCCCGCGGCGAAGCGGCAGGAGCCGGCGCCGAGGACCGCCGGCACGCGCCGGCGCGGCTACCAGCGGCGCTCCAAGTGGCAGCCCATCGGCCTGCGCGTCGGGCTCGCGGCCGGGCTGGTCGTGGCCGCGCTGCTGATCGCCAACGGGATGGGCTTCTTCCGCCCGTCCGCGGGCGTGGTCATGCCCGGCCAGGGTGACGCGCACGTCCCCGTGGGCTCGGCCGTCTCGTACAACAGCATCCCGCCGACCTCGGGCCCGCACTACGCCAGCCAGGTGGCGCCGTGGGCCTCCTACACCGAGCGGATCGAGGACCCGGTGGTCGTGCACAACCTCGAGCACGGCGGGATCGCGATCGCGTACAAGGGGATCGACGAGGCCACCGTCGATCGGCTTGAGGGCTTCCTCGAGAGCTTCCCGCCCAGCCGCTTCGGGAACCGCGTGAAGCTGGTGATCCACCCGGACGAGCGGCTCAACGACGGCGAGATCGTGCTCACGGCCTGGGAGCGCCTGGACCGCCTCGAAGAGTTCGACGAGGCCCGGATCCGCAAGTTCTACGAAGCCCACCTCGACCAGTGCTGCGAGGACGTGCCCTAGCTTTTCGCGCGGTCGGCGGGTGCCTCGGCTGGCTCCTTTACACGCTTCCCGCAGTGGGCCGCAGGCTCTGGGCGACCGCGATGCCGGCGAGCACGACGGCACCTCCTAGGACCTGGGGCAGCTGGAGCGTCTCCGAGAGCAGCAGCCACGCGGCGGCGGCCGCCACGACCGGCTCCGCCGTGGAGGTGAGGCCGGTGCGGGCCGCGGGGATGAGGCTCACCGAGAGGAAGATGAGCGCGAACGGCAGCGTCGTGCCCATCACGATCACCCCGGCGAGCAGGGCGCCGTTGACGGGCTCGGCAACGACATTCCACGGCAGGAGCCACAGGGGGCGCACGAGCATCCAGGCGACCAGGGCCGCGCCGAACCCGTACACCAGGAGCGCCCAGACGGAGTAGCGCGCCAGGATCCGCTCGGCCAGCAGGAAGTACATGACGAAGATGAGCATCGCGAGGACAGCCCAGGGGATGCCCGCGAGGTTGAGCGACAGCAGGTCCGCGTCGTACGCGCCGACGACCAGGAACGAGCCGGCGATCGTGAGCGCGCCGGCGAGCCACAGGCGGCCGCCGACCCGGATCCCGCGCCAGCGCGCGTAGGCCAGCATCACCAGCGGCCCGGTGTACTGGATGACCAGCGCCACCCCCAGCGGCAGGCGCTGGATCGACTCGTAGTAGGTCCACTGCACGCCCGCGAGCGCGAAGATCCCGAAGAAGACGATGAGCGGCAGGTCGCGGCGCGCGACCCGGAGGTCCCTCCTGCGAAAGACCGCGACCGCGGCGAGGAAGACGAGGAACCCGAACAGGATCCGCAGCTCCGCCAGCTCCGAGGGCTGTATCCCGGAGCGGAAGATGCCCTTGGCGAAGATGCCGCCGAAGGCGAAAAGCGCCGCGGCCAGGAGCGCCGCGCCGTAGCCGAGCGCGAGGCGGAGCGGGTCCGCCGAGCCCGCCTTCGCGGCGATCGCCTCGGCGGACGTGACGCTCGCCGCCGCCCGCGCGCCGGGCTCGGTCAGTCGGCCTCCCAGTCGCGGGGGTAGAGGAAGTCGTGACCGACGGTGCGCAGGCTCACCTTCGCGATGATCGGCGTCACGCGCTTGTAGTGGCTCTTGCGCACGATCTCGCGGATCCGCTTGACGAGCGCGGCGTCGAATCCCGCGCTTACGAGCTCCTCGGGCCGGAGTCGGCGGTCGACGAGGTGATAGAGGATCAGATCTGCCTGCGCGTACGTGAAGCCGAGCTCGTCCTCGTCCGTCTGGCCGACCCAGAGCTCCGCGGTGGGGATCTTGCGGACGATCCGCTCCGGGATGGGCAGCGCCAGCGCCGCCAGCTCCCGGAGCTGCGTCTTGTACAAGTCGCCGTTGGGGTTGAGCGAACTCGCCATATCGCCGAACCAGGTGCCGTAGCCGAGCAGCAGCTCCGTCTTGTTGCTGGTGCCGATCACCGCGCCATCGGGCCAGGCCAGGTCGAACTCGATGGCCTTGCGCTCGCGGGCCATCTTGTTGCCGACGCGCACGCGCTCCGGGTCAGGGCCCACCAGACCGTAATAGGCGTCGATCTGCTCGGTGATGGGGATGACGCGGAAGCTGATGCCCAGCCGCTCGGCCAGCTCCTTCGCGTCCTCGAGCGACTCGGGCGCGCTCCAGCGGTAAGGCGTGTGCACGGCGAGGACGTTCGCGGGGCCGAAGGCCTCTGCGGCCAGGGCCGCGGCGACCGCGCTGTCGATCCCGCCCGAGAGGCCCACCACGGCGCGGCGCAGCCCGACCTTCGCGGTCTCTTCCCGGAGGAAGGCGACCAGCATCCGCCTCACCAGCTGCTCATCGATGCGCAGCGGCGACATGTCGCCGGGGTCCGGCCTGATGGCGCCGACGCGCTGCTCCTCGCGGGGCCGGGTGCCCCTCCGGTCCATCAATCGGGTGGCTCGGTCGGGTCGGGCACGCCGACCCGCTCGGCCAGGTGCCGGAGGACGAGGTCGTGCCGCTCGTCGCGGAGCAGCGGGTTGCGCGCCCGCTCGCGCGCGGCAAGGCGTGGGTCGATCTCCGCGTAGAGGAGGGCCTCCTCGAACTCGGGCGCGCGGGCTACGACCGTTCCGTCCGGCGCGACGACCTCCGAGCCGCCCCAGAAACCGATCCCGTCCTCGTTCCCGACTCGGTTGGCGAAGACGACGTACACGGTCAGGTACTGCGCATAGAAGGTATCCATCAGCCGGTGGGCCTCGGCGGTCCCGAGGTCGCCGCCCTCGGCCACGCCCCGGCCGGGGCTCGAGGAGACGTCGAAGATCACGTGGGCGCCGCGCACGGCATAGAGATAGGAGGTCGAGGCATGCCAGTTGTCCTCGCAGATGGCGATGCCGGCCTGCCCCAGCACGCTCGGGAAGAGGTCGAAGCGCTCGCCCCGGGCGAAGTAGCGGCCGTCGTCGAAGATGCCGTAGGTCGGCAGGTAGACCTTGCGGTGGACGTGGCGCACCGCGCCGTCCGACCAGTAGCCCGAGGCGATGTGGAGCCGCCCTTCCCGCGACCGCTCCACGAAGCCGGCGAGCACGTCGATGCCGCGCGAGGCGTCGGCGAGCGGCGCGAGGCGCTCGTCGTCGGCCGCGCAGGCGAGGTCGTTCGCGAGGTCCTTGACGTAGTACCCCGTGAGCGACATCTCGGGAAACACGATGAGCTTCGCCCCGCTCTGGCGCGCCTTCTCGATGACCTCGAGGTGCATGGCCAGGTTCCGCTGGAAGGCGCCGAGCGCCGGCGCGCACTGCGCGATGGCGATGCGGACGGTCATGACGCGCTCCAGAGGGACCCCACGCGGTCCGCGTACTGGTGGGCCAGCGCCCACGCGCGGCCCTCGTCGGCCGCCTCGGCCCAGATCGTGAACATCGGCTGGTCCACGTCCGGCAGCACCAGCACCCACTCGCCGTCCTGCACGTGCTTGACGCCGTCCACTTGCCGCGTGCGCTCGGTCGCGGGCTCCTGAGCCAGCATCCGCATGACGACGCCGCGGCTCTCGAGGGGGCACGGCACCTTCAGCCTGGCCATGCGCGGCATGGGCGTCTCGTCCATCACCTGCGCCAGGCTCATCTCGCGCAGGGCCAGCACCTCGACGAGCTTGACGACGGCGAAGAGGGCGTCGAACGAGGGGTGGAACCGGGGGAAGATGAACCCGCCGAGGCCGTCGGCGACGATCAGCGGGTGCTCGCGGGCGGCGAAGCGCATCTGAGCCTCGGCCGACGCGCGCACGCGGAGCACCCGGCCGCCGGCGCGGGCGATGAGCTCCTCGATCGAGCTGGGGGCGAACGGCGGAACGGCGATGACGCCGGGCGTGGTCCGCGCGACCACGGCAGTGAAGGCCGTGAGGAAGTGGCGGTCCTCGGCGATGCGCCCGCGGTCGTCGGCGACGAAGACCTTCTCGCCGCCGGCGTCGATGGTCACCCCGAAGCTCGCTCGGAGGGTCGAGGTGATCGCCGCGAGCTCCTGCATCTCCTGCTGGAACTCGTCCTGCGACCGGGAGCCGACGTTCTCGGACACGACCGCGTTGATCGCGATCACGTCCACGCCGAGGGTGTTCAGCAGCTGCGGCAAGTACTGGGCCCCCGTCCCGTGCGAGTAATTGACGACTATCTTGAAGCGCGCCTCGGCGATCTCGCGCTTGTGCACGACCTGGCCGAGGAACGCCTCGCGGTAGGCCTCCGCGATCCGCGGCACCTCGTAGATCTGGCCTACTCCGTCGTATCTGACGCGCCGGAAGTCCTCGCGGAAGAAGACCTGCTCCACCTTGCGCTCCGCGGCCTTGCCCATGTCGAGCGCGTGCTGGTCGAAGAACTTGATGTCGCAGACCCGGTTGTCGAAGGGCGACACCCGGACGTGGATGCCCCCCGCGGCGCCGATGCGGCCGGTCTCGAAGCGGTCGATGGGAAGCGGCATCTGGCCCACGTCGGCCACGTGCACCCCGGTCCCGACCACACCGCTCATGAGCGCGCGCTTGAGCATCCGGCTGGTGCGGTGCTGGTCGCGGTTCATGGTCACGGTCGCGCCCGGCGGCAGCGTCGATGCGTACGCGGCCCCGAGCTGCGCCGCGAACTCGGGGGTCAGGTCCACGTTCACGACGCCCGTGACGCCGAAGCGTCCGAACAGCGCGCGGCGGCCCTGCGCGCCCCAGATGAGGCTCGTGGTGACGACCGCGCCGGTCTCGATCTGCTTGTCGGGCCAGATCTTCACCTGGGAGCGGATGCGGGCACCCTCGCCGACGATGCAGTGGTCGGCGACCACGCTCCCCTCCTCCAGGGTGGCGCGCGCCTTCAGCGCGCACTGGCGGCCGACGATCGAGCCGTGCACCTCGCTGCGCTCGCCGACGTACGTGTTCCGCCACACGATCGACCGGTCGATGACCGCGCCGGGCTCCACGACGACGTAGTCGCGCAGCACCGTCGGCCCCACGATCTGGGCCTGCGGGCCGATCTTCGTGCCAGCCCCGAGGTAGACGGCGCCGTGCAGGAGCGCGCTCGGGTCGATCTCAACCTCGCCGCCGACCCAGACGCCTGACGAGCGCACCTCCCCCAGCGGCTCGACGCGGACCTTCCCGAGCAGCACGTCGGCGTTGGCCCGCGCGTACTCGGCGATGCTGCCCACGTCGGTCCAGTAGCCCTCGGCTACGTAGCCGTAGATCGGCTCGCCCTCGTCGAGCAGCTGCGGGAAGAGGTCCTTGCTGAAGTCGAATGCCGCCCCCACCGGATAGCGGTCCATCACCCGCGGATCGATCACGTAGATACCGGTGTTGATGGTGTCGGAGAAGACCTCGCCCCAGGACGGCTTCTCGAGGAACTTGGTGACGCGGCCGTCGCCGTCGGTGATGACCACGCCGTACTCGAGCGGATCGGGCACGCGGACCAGGCAGAGGGTGACCGCCGCCTTCTTCTCCTCGTGGAACGCCAGGAACTTCGTGAGGTCGATGTCGGTGAGGGCGTCGCCCGAGATGACGAGGAAGGGCGCGTCCAAGGCGTCGCCCAGCTGCCGGACGGACCCGCCGGTCCCGAGGGGCGTCTCCTCCACGCTGTACCGCAGCCGCATGCCCACGGAGCCGCCGTCGCCGTAGGCGTCCTGGATCACGGACGCGAGGTACTGCAGGGTGACGAACGCGTCGGTGATCCCGTGCCGCTTCAGGAGGTCGAAGATGTGGCCGAGGCATGGCTTGTTCACGATCGGGACCATCGGCTTAGGTCGGGCGATCGTCAGGGGTCGCAGGCGGCTCCCCTCGCCGCCGGCCATCACGACGGCGCGCATGTTCGCCAGTCTATGTTTCGCGCTCGGCCTGCGGGCCTCGCCGCCTCGACACCGCTCGTCGCACTCGCTGGCGCGGGCGGAGCCCGACGCTCGCTCGCTCTATCTAACTAAAGGGCCTTCACATCAATGTCGTGGAGCGCCGCCTTCACCAGGTGCGCGGCCTCCTGGAAGGCGATCGCCTTGCCGCGGTCGAGCGCAGCCGCGTAGGAGTCGTTCACGTCCTGGCTGGAGCGCTCGTCGTGACGGTGGAACAGCTCCTCGAGCTGGTCGATGGAGAGCCTGACGCGGTTCCGCGCGGCGCTGCTGATCACTCACACCCTCCGAAGCGATGGCTGCGCTGGGATCATATGAGAGGGACGGCCTAGCCGCCGATCTCGAGCTCCTTGGTGCCGACGCCGAGGTTCACCTCGATGCGGCCGTCCACCACGCGCACCGGGTAGGCGTTGACGGGGAACACGGCGGGGAGCGCCTTCACCTCGCCCGTGAGGAGGTCGAAGCGCGCGCCGTGGCGCGGGCACTCCACGCAGGAGCCCTCGAGCTCGCCCTCGCCCAGCACACCGCCGTCGTGGGTGCAGACGTTGTCGATGGCCCCGAAGGAGCCGTCCTCCATGTGGCCGACGCAGAGGCTCCGGCCCTCCACGGCGACGACCTGGACCTCACCCGGCGCGATGTCCTCCGCCCGGGCGACCGCAACGAAGCCTTCGCTCACGCCGCCAGGTCGATCTCGGCGGCGCCGCCGATGCGCGGCTTGAGCGCCTCCAGGACGCGGGCGCGAATGGCCGCGTCCGGGATCCGGTCTAGCACGCGCGCGAAGGACCCGCGGACGAGGAGCTGCTCCGCCGTGCGGCGGTCGATGCCCCGCGTCATCACGTAGAAGACCTCGTCCTCCTGGATGTGGCCGGCGGTCGCGCCGTGGCCGCAGCGGGCGACGTCGTTGGTGAGGATCTCGAGGACGGGGATGGGATCTGCGCCGGCCTTGTCCGAGAGAAGGAGATTGCGGCACTCCTGGTACGAGCCGGTCATGCTGCTCGTCGGCTCCACGCGGATGAGCCCGTAGAAGACGGCCTTCGCGCTCTCGTAGAGGGCCGAGAGGTAGAGCAGATCGCTCTGCGAGGCCTTGCCGTCGAGGCGCTGGAACGAGTTCACGTCGATGCGCTGCGAGTCCCCGGCGGCGACGAGGCCGTAGAGCTTCACCTCGGCACCGTCGCCCCGGATGTCCGAGAGGATCCCGAGCTTCGTCCGCCCGCTGCCCAGCAGGACGTTGAAGGTCGCGAGCGTGCTGCCGCGCTCCGATCCGTACCACTGCGCCCCGACGTCCCACACGTCCTCGCCGTACCGCTGCAGGTGCACGTAGCGCACGTTCGCCTCATCCCCGGCGTGGACCTCCAGGTGCGGGATCGCCAGCCGGGGCGCTCCGCCGCCGACGGACGTCACGTCCTCGACGAGCGTCACGGCGCTGCCGCGCTCTGCGACGACGATCGTCCGCGACAGGCAGGCCGCATCGCCCGCGGCCCAGGTCCGCTCCAGGATGATCGGGGCCTCGAGGGCGACCCCCGGGGGAACGTAGACGAACGTACCGGCCGACCAGAGCGCGTGGGCGACGGCGACGATCCCGGCGTGCGTCGGGATCCGGCCGCCGCGGTCGATCCAGGCCTCCACGAGCTCCGGGCGCTCGCGGGCCGCGGCGGCGAGGTCGCCGACCCATACGCCCTTCGGAAGCCGGTCGCGGGTGTACGTGGCGGTGGATGTCGCGCCGACGAGGGGGCTCGCGGGGATCTCGGCGGGCGGGAAGCGGCGCCACTCCTCTTCGGCGCCGGTGGGCCACGGCTCCTGCGCCGCGCGCTCCGCGGCGCGACGCCGTGACGCGCGGAGGAGGTCGGGCTCACCCTCCCCGACACCGGACCGCTCGACCACGTCAGGGTCGAGCGGCTCGCGGATCCTCGGAAGGGTCGCGGCCGGGCTCACCCGATAGCGCCGACCATCTGAAGCTGGATCAGCCGGTTCATCTCGATCGCGTAGTCCATCGGGAGCGTCTTCACGATCGGCTCGATGAATCCGTTCACGACCATCGCGGTCGCGTCGCCCTCGGAGAGGCCGCGACTCATGAGGTAGAAGAGCTGCTCCTCACCGACCTTCGAGACCGAGGCCTCGTGGCCGATCGTCACGTCGTCCTCGTCGATCTCCATGTACGGGTAGGTGTCGCTGCGGGCGGTGTCGTCGAGGATCAGCGCGTCGCAGCGGACGGTGCTCTTCGCGCCCGTGGAGCCAGGGTAGATCTTCACGAGCCCGCGGTACGTCTGCTGTCCCGTGCCCTTGCTGATGCCCTTGCTCGTGATGAGACTCGTCGTGTTCGGGGCGGCATGGACCATCTTCGCGCCGGCGTCCTGGTGCTGGCCGGTGCTCGCGAAGGCGACGGAAAGGACCTCGCCATGCGCACGCTCACCGACCAGGTAGACCGAGGGGTACTTCATCGTGACCTTGCTGCCGAGGTTCGCGTCGATCCAGCTCATGCGGCCGTCCTTCTGAACGACGGCGCGCTTGGTGACGAGGTTGTAGACGTTGTGGCTCCAGTTCTGGATGGTCGTGTACCGCACGTCTGCGCCTTCCTTGACGATGATCTCGACGACGGCGCTGTGCAGCGTGTTCGTCGTGAAGATCGGCGCGGTGCAGCCCTCCACGTAGTGAACGCTCGAGCCGGGCTCGGCGATGATCAGCGTGCGCTCGAACTGGCCGGCGCTCTCGCTGTTGATGCGGAAGTACGCCTGGAGGGGGATCTCCACCTTCACTCCGGCCGGGACCCACACGAACGAACCGCCCGACCACACCGCTGTGTTGAGCGCGGCGAGCTTGTTGTCGTTCGCGGGAATGACCGTGCCGAAGTGCTCCTTGAAGATGTCCTCGTGCTCGCGGAGCGCCGTGTCCGAGTCCATGAAGATGACGCCCTGAGCCTCGAGGTCCTTGCGGATGTTGTGGTAGACGCTCTCTGAATCGAACTGGGCGCCGGCCCCCGCGAGGAACTTCTGCTCCGCCTGCGGGATCCCCAGCTTGTCGAAGGTGTTCTTGATGTAGTCCGGGACGTCCGCCCAGTCCTTGACGCTCTTATCCGTCGCGCGCAGGTAGTAGTAGATGTCCTCGAGATCGATCGCCGAGAGATCGGCGCCCCACGTGGGCATCTCCCGCGACCGGTAGTGCCGCAGCGCCTTGAGGCGCCGCTGGAGCATCCAGTCCGGCTCGTGCTTGTAGGTCTGGCTGATCTCGCGGACTACGGTCTCGTCGAGACCCTTTTTGAGCGTGTTGATGTACTTCGCGTCGTCATGCCACCCGTAGGCGTAGCCCTGCGGGATCTGCTCCTGGATGTTCGGATCGACTGCCATGGCCCTATTTTCTACTCTTTTGATCGGAATTCCAAGGGCACGCTCGCTAGCCCATAAACAGCCGATATGGCGGGGATCTGCGGTCCCATACGGGCCCGCGTGGTCGCCTGGCCGCTCACAAGCCCGATGATCAGCCGCTCTTGCGGGCACGGATCAGGAACAGGCCCTCGCTGAAGCGCAGCTCGCCGGCCTGTTCGAGCTCTTGCTGCAGCTCTAGAAGCACGGGCTCGAAGTGGGCGACCGAGAAGCCTGGGACGAGCCACGGGATCGCCTTCAGGTAGTACACCACCGCGCCGACATCGCTGAAGGCGACGCCTCCCCACCACTGGCTAGCGCTCTGGATCACTAACCCAGCATCGACCAGCTCGGGAACAAGGTTGTCGAGTGTCACGCCGGGCCACTGAGGCGATGCGCCGAAGCGCTGCAGGAGGTCCTCGTAGCTCCGCCCATCAGACTGCTGCGTGAGGAAAACGCCGTCCGGAGCAAGGATCCGTGCCACTTCGCGCGCGTCGTAGGCCTCGTGGCGGTCGAGGACGAGGTCGAATACCCCATCACGTAACGGCACTGCCGCGGCACCGTCCTGCACGGCGCTTGGAGCGGGTCTGTCCGCGTCGAGTCCGTACGCGATGACGCGGGCTCGGAGCGCACCCAGCCGCCGGGCCGCAACGTCGAGGTTCGGTGGGTAGGCTTCGGTAGCGATCATCAGGGGCGGGAAACTGTCGGCCAAAGAGGCCAGCACTTCGCCCCCGCCAGTCCCAAGGTCCAGGGCAGCACGCGCACCGCGCATGGCGGCACGCGCGAGCGCCTCGTAGGACCACGGTGGCTGCTCGCGTCGCATCCGCGAGGCGATGTACGAGAAGTCCCAGCCCGTGAAGGGCTTGGCCTCCTCACGTCTCCACTCCTGGATAAGCTCTCCCGGGTCAGCCATGGAGCTCGGTCTCAGGCATCGCGAGGGACGCTAACCGAGCTCGGTCAGCCCCCGGTCACGCCCTCGCGCTCTTCGCCGGGCCAGGCGGTCAGGCCCCAGGCGGCGCCCTTCAGGGACTTGAGCGAGAGCAGCGCGCACTTGATGCGCGCCGGGCTGATCGTGATCCCGAGGTTCCCGAGGACGTGGTCGCGGTCGATCTCCTTCACTTCGGAGAGCGTCTTGCCCTTGATCTCCTCGGTGAGGATCGACGCCGACGCCTGCGAGATGGCGCAGCCCCGGCCCACGAAGTGGATGTCCTCGATGCGCTCGTCCTCGCCCACACGGAGCAGCATCGTGATCTCGTCGCCGCAGAGCGGGTTGGTGTCGTGGTAGCGGTGCGTCGCGCCGTCGAGCTCGCCGAAGTTCCGAGGGCTCTTGTAGTGGTCGAGGATGTAGTCGCGGTAGAGGTCGTCCACTAGATCTTGAACACCTTCTTCGCCTTCTGGATCGCGGCGACCAGCGCGTCGCACTCTTCCTCCGTGTTGTAGAGGTACACGCTGGCGCGGGTGGTGGCCGTGACGCCGAGGCGGGTCATCAGCGGGTGGTTGCAGTGGTGTCCCGCGCGCACCGCGATGCCCTCGCGGTCGAGGAGCGTGGCCAGGTCGTGCGGGTGGATGCCCTGCACGTCGAACGAGACGACGCCGACCCGGTCCTCGAGGCCGTGGGGCCCGTAGACGGTCAGGCCGTGATCGGCCAGCAGCTTCGGCAGGAGATGTCGGAGCAGCGCCGTCTCGTGCGCGTGGATCGCCTCGATCCCGACTTCGGTCAGGTAGTCCACGGCCGCGCCCAGGCCGATGGCCTCGACGTACGCCGTCGTGCCGGCCTCGAACTTCCACGGCAGCTCGTTCCACTCGCTCTTCTCGACGCTCACCCGGCTGATCATGTCGCCGCCGTAGAGGAACGGGCGCATGCGCTCCAGGATGGCGGCGCGGCCCCAGACGACCCCGGAGCCCGTCGGCCCGAGCATCTTGTGGCCGCTGAACGCCAGGAAGTCGCAGCCCAGGTCCTGGACGTCCACCCGCGTGTGGGGGGCAGCCTGCGCGGCGTCCACGATCACGGTCGCGCCGGCCGCGTGCGCCCAGCCGACGATCTCCTTGACCGGGTTCATCACGCCCAGCCCGTTGCTCGTCTGGGTGATCGCGAGCACCTTGGCGCCCCTCTCCAGCTCGCGCCGGAGCTGGTCGAGGCGCAGGCGGCCTTCGTCGTCGATGTCCACGACGACCAGGTCGGCCCCGGCGTCCTTGGCCAGCTGCTGCCAGGGCACGAAGTTGGAGTGATGCTCGAGGACCGTGGTGACGATGCGGTCGCCCTTCTTGACGTTGTCGCGACCCCAGGCATAGGTGACGAGGTTGATGCCCTCGGTGGCGTTCCGCACGAAGACGACCTCGCGCGCCTCCGCGGCGTTGACGAACCGCGCGATCCGCTCGCGCGCCGCCTCGAACTCGGCGGTGGTCCGCTCGGAGAACTCGTAGACGCCGCGGTGGATGTTGGCGTTGTGCTCCTCGTAGACCCGGCGCATCGCGTCCAGGACCTGGCGCGGCTTCTGGGACGTCGAGGCGTTGTCCAGCCAGACGACGGGCCGGCCGCCGACCCGCTGGTCGAGGACCGGGAAGTCCCGGCGGATCCGCTCTACGTCGAGTGGGGCGGGCGGCGCGGCTGTGGCCGGGCGTGCGGTGACCGCCATCAGGCCTTCCCCTGGTAAAGCTCTTCGCGCACGAAGTCGTAGCCCTTGCTCTCGAGCTCCGCCGCCAGCTCGCGCCCGCCGGTCCGGGCGATGCGGCCCTCGAGCAGCACGTGGACGAAGTCGGGCTGCACGTAGCGGAGGATCCGCTCGTAGTGGGTGATCAGCAGGATGCCCACCTCGGGGCCGCGCAGCGCCTCGATGCCCTCGGCCACGACCTTGAGCGCGTCGATGTCCAGGCCGGAGTCCGTCTCGTCCAGCACGGCGAAGTGCGGCTGGAACATGTGCATCTGCAGCATCTCGAGACGCTTCTTCTCGCCGCCCGAGAACGCCTCGTTCAGCGAGCGGGACAGGAGCGAGTCGTCGAACGCGAGGAGCCGGGTCTTCTCCGTCAGCATCTTGCGGAACTGCGGGATGGGCATGTCGTTCTTCTCGCCGTTGGTCGCCCGCCGCGCGTTGATCGCGGTGCGCAGGAAGTTGGCGACCGAGACTCCCGGGACCGCGACGGGGTACTGGAACGCGAGGAACATGCCCAGGCGCGCGCGCTCGTCCACCGGCACCGCGAGAAGGTCCTTGCCGTCGTACGTGGCGCCGCCGCTCTCGACCTTGTAGCGGGGGTGGCCCATCAGGGTGAGCGCCAGGGTGCTCTTGCCCGAGCCGTTGGGGCCCATGACGGCGTGCACCTCTCCGCTCGCGATGGCCAGATCGATCCCGCGCAGGATGGGCTTGCCCTCCACGCTGACGTGAAGGTCGCGGACCTCCAGGCGGGCCATCAGTGCGCCGCCGGCATGCGCGGCGTGCCGGACGCCGGGACCCGGGCCGTCGCGGGCCAGCTGGCCAGCTCGGCTAGCGTCAGCGCGTCGAGGGCCCCGGCGATGGTGGACTGGAGTTTGAGCCAGACCAGGCGGGTGCCGCACGACGGCTCGTGCACGCAGTTGACGACGGGCTCGCCCTCGGCGGTACAGATCTGCGGCTCGATGGGCCCCTCGAGGGCGCGGACCACGTCGCCGGCGGTGATGGCGGCGGGCTCGCGCGAAAGGGTGTAGCCGCCGCCCGCACCGCGCTTGCCGCTCACCAGCCCGGCCCGCCGCAGTGCCGCGACGAGCTGCTCCAGGTAGGCCTCGGGCAGGTCCTCGCGCTCGGCGACGGCGCGCAGGCTGACGCTCCCCTGCCCCCAGCGGCGGGCCAGATCGACCATGAGGCGCATCCCGTACTCGCCGCGCGTTGAAACGTGGAAAGCGGTCGCGTGCAGCGGATTTCCGATCATCTAACTAGGGATTGTACCGCTCTGACCTCATTCGAGACCGCGTCCGGTACCGGGGCGCGGTCTGGGCTCAAACGCTCCCGCGCAGGCGCGGGTCGAGCGCGTCGCGGAGCCCGTCGCCGATGAGGTAGAGGGTCAGCACGGTCAGGAAGATCATGGCGCCGGGCGAGATGACGAGCCACCAGGCGAGGTTGAAGTACGACTGCGCGTTGGTGAGCATGTTCCCCCACGAGGGCGTCGGTGGGTTGATGCCCAGGCCGAGATACGAGAGCGCCGACTCGATGAGGATGATCACGCCGATGTCGATCGCGGCGAGGACGATGATCAGCGGCATCACGTTGGGCAGGATGTGCTTGACCATGATCCGCACCTGGCCGGCGCCGATCGTCCGGGCGGCGGTAACGAACTCCCGCTCGCGGATGGCGAACGTCTGGCCGCGGACGAAGTTCGCGACATTCGGCCAGATCAGGATCCCCAGGACGACGATGAGCGTCTGCGGGCTGGGCGAGAAGAGGCCGGCGAAGATGATGAGCAGGTAGAGCGTCGGGATCGAGTTCAGCGTGGTGATGAACCAGGTGATCACGTCGTCCACCCGGCCCCGGAAGTAACCGGCCAGGAGGCCCACCGAGACGCCGATGGTCATGGTCACCAGACCCGCCAGGAAGCCCACCGCAAGCGACACGCGTCCGCCGTAGAGGAGCCGTACGACCTGGCTGCGACCGAGCTCGTCCGAGCCGAGCAGGTAGGCCGGCGGGTCGAGGGTCGGCGAGGCGTACGCGCCGAGCAGATTCTGCTGCTCGAACCTCACCCTGAAGACGTGCTGCGCGAAGAGATCCGCCGCCAGCGATAGCACGACCAGGATCCCGAGCACGATGAACGCGGCGATGGTGACCTTGTCGCGCCGGACGCGCCACCACGCGTCCGACCAGAGGCCCGCATAGGTCCGCCGCTC
Source organism: Candidatus Limnocylindria bacterium (assembly GCA_050692015.1). GTDB lineage: Bacteria > Chloroflexota > Limnocylindria > P2-11E > P2-11E > GWC2-70-10. The sequence goes on along the minus strand of JBOGTE010000041.1, from coordinate 1,055 downwards.
GGCCGCCCTCGTGACGGCAGGCGCGGTCGCGGCGGTGGTCGCCACTAGCCGGCCTTCACCCGCGGATCCACCAGCGAGTACACGAGGTCACGGATGAGGTAGCTGGCGACGAGCAGCACGCTCGAGACCATCACCCCGGCCATCACCACAGGGTAGTCCTTGGCGATGACCGCCTGGTACGTGAACTGGCCCACGCCCGGCCAGGTGAAGACCTGCTCGATGATCAGCGCGCCGCCGATGAGCGCGGCCAGGATGCCGCCCAGGGCCGTCACCATCGGGATGAGCGCGTTGCGCACGGCGTGCACCGCGATGACCGTCTGCTCGAAGAGGCCCTTCGCGCGCGCCGTGCGGATGTAGTCCTGGTTGATCACCTCGAGCGTCTCGGTGCGCATGATCCGCGAGTAGTTCGCGATGCCGCCCAGGGCGAGCACGAAGGCCGGCATGAGCATGTGCTTCATCCGGTCCAGGATGTCCCACTGGTCCTTGCCGATCGTCAGCATGCCCTGGCTCGGGAGCCACCGGAGGTGGACGGACAGCACGATGATGAGGATGAACCCGAGCCAGAAGGCCGGGACGGCGAAGCCGACGGTGCTGAAGACGCGCGTGAACTGGTCGATCTTCCCGCCGCGGTTGAGCGCGGCGATCACGCCGAGCGGGACGCCGATCACCAGCGACATGGTCAGCGCCACGGTGGCGAGCTGCAGGGACGCCGGGATGCGCGCCGCGATGAGCGCCGTCGCGGACTGGCCGCGGTAGATGATCGACTCGCCGAAGTTCCCCTGCAGGACGCGGCTGAGCCAATCGACGTACTGGAGCGGCAGCGGCTTGTTGAGCCCCAGCCGCTCGCGGAGCCGCTCGATGTCCTCGGGGGTCACGTTGGGGTCGCCGAAGGTGTAGAGCCGGATGGGGTCGCCGGGGGAGAGGTGCGCGATGAGGAAAGTGATGATGGAGATGCCGAGCAGCGTGGGGATCGCGTACAGGAGCCGCCGCAGGATGAAGCGCTGCACCTACCTCTACCTCTCTCCGAGCAGAAGCGGCGGGGCGTCCCGGAGGAC
>JBOGTE010000040.1:0-15561 GCA_050692015.1 Candidatus Limnocylindria bacterium | reverse complement strand
GGCCGAGGCCCCGTCAGCCCCCGCGCCGGCCGCGGCCCAGGCGCGGACGCGCGCCGGGCAGCTCGCGCTCTTCGTGAACGAGCTGCTGGCCTCCTACAACAGCGGCCGGTACGGCAAGGGCCGGATCGACGATCGCATGGTCGGCCTGCTCATGCGCGTGGACGAGCAGGCCGACCCGGTGGACCGGCCCATCCCCGTGAAGAACGACCGGCTCGACGTCGGCTCCATCGACGCCGCCGCGGTGCCCGAGCGCCAGTCCCTGCCGTACCTCGCGACGCTCACGCGGCAGGTGTACGACGACGCCGAGCGCGCGCTCGGCAAGGACAAGGCGAAGCGCGGGTTCCGGGACACGAGGGAGCGCCTCTTCGGCAAGGACCTGTCGCTCTTCCAGGCGCCTGAGATCGCGCCGCGCGTCCCGAAGGTGTGAGCCTTTACATCGGCCTCGACCTCGGCGGCACGAACGTGCGCGCGGTGGTCGCGCAGACGGCTCCGGACCGTCCGCACATCCTCGGCGACGCGAACCGCGCGACGCCCGAGACCGGCAAGCCCGCTGACGTTATCGCCGCGCTCGCCGAGTGCGCGCGCGCCGCGCTGGAGGAGGCCGCCCGCCCGCTGCACGACATCGTCGCCGCCGGCTGTGCCGCACCCGGGCCGCTCGACCACCGCTCCGGCCGCGTGCATGTCGCGCCCAACATCCCGGGCTTCAGGGACGTTCCGCTCGCGGACGGTCTCTCGGAGGCGCTCGACGGCATACCCGTGTTCGTGGACCGCGACGTCGTCATCGCCGCGATCGGCGAGGGGGCGGCCGGCGCGGCGCGCGGCCTGCGCGACTACGTCTACGTGACGGTCTCCACCGGAGTTGGCGCGGGGATCGTCAGCGGCGGGCGCATGCTGCGCGGCGCCTCGAACACGGCGGGCGAGGTGGGCCACTGGCCCGTCGCGCTGGCGGGCCCGCGCTGCGGCTGCGGGTCGTACGGGTGCGTCGAGTCGTTCGCCGGTGGGCGCAACCTGGCCGAGCAGTTCGGCAGCGACGAGGCCAGCGACGTGTTCCGCGCGGAGCGCGCCGGTGACGCGCGGGCCCGCGAGCTGGTGGCGAACGCCGAGGCCGCCCTCGAGGCTCTCGCGATCGGCTTGGTCAACGTGCTGAACCCCGCTCGCATCGTGGTGGGCGGGGGCATCACCGAGCACGAGCCGGACCACGTGCTGGCGCCCATGCGCCGGGGCGTGCGCGAGCGCGCCTTCGCCGTGGCCAGCGCCGCGTGCGAGATAGTGGCCTCGGGCCTGGGCTCCGACGTCGGCATGATCGGCGCTGTGATAGCCGCGCAGCAGCGCGCGGCCGGCGCTGGTGAGTGGTTCCTTTGATCTTCGCGCGGTCGGCGGCCTGGGTCTAACCTCGTCCTTTGGAGGTGGTGCACATGAGCGTGCGGGTCGGAGTGAACGGGTTCGGGCGGATCGGCCGCCAGTTCGTGAAGGCGGCCCTCGCGCGTCACCCAGAGGCGTTCGAGATCGTGGCGGTGAACGACCTGGCCGATCCGGCGATGAACGCCTTCCTCTTCAAGCGCGACACCAACTACGGGAACTACCCGGGCGAGGTCTCGTCCACCGCCGACTCGATCGTCATAGACGGGCACCGCATCAAGGTCCTCCAGGAGAAGGACCCGGCCAAGCTGCCCTGGAAGGACCTGGGCGTGGACATCGTCATCGAGTCCACCGGCTTCTTCACCGATGCGAACAAGGCACGCGCGCACATAGACGCCGGCGCGAAGTACGTGATCATCTCCGCGCCCGCGAAGAACGAGGACAAGACCTTCGTGCTCGGCGTGAACGGCGACGAGTTCGACCCGGAGAAGCACCGCGTCATCAGCAACGCCTCGTGCACCACCAACGGCCTCGCGCCCGTCGCCAAGGTCCTGAACGACGAGTTCGGGATCGAGCGCGGCTTCCTCACGACCATCCACTCGTACACGAACTCGCAGCGGACGCTCGACACCGCCGCCAAGGACCCGCGCGACGCGCGGGCGGCGGCCGAGAACATCGTCCCGTCGGAGACGGGCGCCGCGAAGGCGGTCACCCTCGTGATCCCGGAGCTCAAGGGCAAGTTCACCGGCATGGCCTTCCGCGTCCCCACGCCGACGGTGTCGGTGGTCGATTTCACCGCGACGCTCGCGCGCGACGTGACGAAGGACGAGGTCAACGCCGCCTTCAAGAAGGCGGCGGGCGGGAAGCTCAAGGGGATCATGGCCTACACCGAGGAGCCGCTCGTCTCGAGCGACCTGAAGGGCGACGACCACTCGACCATCGTCAGCGCCCTCGACACCATCGTCCTCGGGAACATGGTCAAGATCGTCGCCTGGTACGACAACGAGTGGGGCTACGCCTGCCGCCTCGCCGACATCACCGCTCTCGTGGCCGAGCACAGCGCCGAGCCCGCCGCGGAGAGGAAGGCGCCCGTCGGAGCGCGTGCCTAGCACCGGCTCCGGCAAGCGCACCATCCGCGACGTGGACCCGCGCGGGAAGCGGGTCCTGGTGCGCGCCGACCTGAACGTTCCCCTGAAGGACGGGCGCGTCGCCGACGACAGCCGCATCCGGGCGAGCCTGCCCACGGTCGAGTCGCTGATCGAGCGCGGCGCCGCTGTGGTGCTCTGCTCGCACCTGGGGCGCCCGAAGGGGCGCGACCCGAAGTACTCGCTCGCTCCGGTGGCCGCGCGGCTCGAGACGCTGCTCGGCCAGGAGGTGCCGCTGCTGCCCGACTGCGTCGGCGAGGTGGTCCGTAAGGCCGTCGCCGCCATGCGGCCCGGGGACGTGCTCGCTCTCGAGAACGTGCGCTTCCACCCGTCGGAGGAGGCCAACGACCCCGACTTCGCGAAGGCGCTGGCCACCGGCTTCGACCTCTACGTCAACGACGCCTTCGGCACCGCGCACCGGGCGCACGCCTCGACCGAAGGGGTCGCCCGCCATCTGCCGGCCTACGCGGGCCTGCTGCTCGAGAAGGAGCTGGAGGCGCTGGGCGGGCTCCTGCAGGACCCCGAGCGGCCGTTCCTGGCGATCATCGGTGGCGCGAAGGTGAGCTCGAAGATCGCGGTGCTGCTGGCGCTCGCGGAGCGGGTCGATGCCCTGGCCGTCGGCGGCGGCATGGCCAACACGTTCCTGAGCGCGACCGGCCACCACGTAGGCACCTCGCTGCGCGAGGCCGATAGGGAGGACGAAGCCCTCCGCATCCTGCGCCGCGCGAAGGAGCGCGAGCTCGACTTCCACCTGCCGTCCGACGCGGTGTGCGCCGCGTCAGCCGACGCGGCGTCCGGGATCGTGCGGCCCGTGGAGCGGATCCCCGAGACCGAGGCCATCCTCGACATCGGCCCGGCCACGCTGGAGGAGTACGCGGGCGCCATCGCCAGGGCCCGGACGGTCTTCTGGAACGGGCCGATGGGCGTGTTCGAGTCGCCCGCGTTCGCCGCGGGCACCAAGCGCATCGCCGAGCTGCTCGCGGCGTCGGACGCGACGACCGTCGTGGGCGGAGGCGAGTCCGTGCAGGCGGTGGAAGAGCTCGGCCTGGCCAAGCGGTTCACGCATGTCTCGACCGGCGGCGGCGCCTCGCTCGAGCTGCTCGAAGGCAAGACCCTGCCCGGCGTGGCCGCTATCCCAGACCGATGAGAATGATCCGTAGCGAACCAGGGGGCTTGATAACCCTGACCGTCTCTGCGGTGGCTGTGGGGCTGTTCGTCCACGCAGCCCGCCTTCTGGTTCGCCTATCAGGCGGCACCCTCGATCCCCTGACGGAGTTCGCCTTGCTCCTCGCGGGCGCTGGCGAGATCATCCTCATCGCAGTCGCAATAGGCATCGGCGCGACTGCAGGCGTCCGCCAACTTCTGCTTGAAGCACGCTCACTCCGCAATGAGTGGCGGCGGTGGCGTCGGTGATACCGCCGGATCGGCCGTCACTGGAGCAGGTGCGCCCTCACTGGGCGGCGCTACCACGCTCTTTCTCCATCGCGCTTGTCGTCTTCAGCTTTGCGACAACATCGCCGTACCTGCTAATCAATTTCGAATTCGGGGCCGTGACCTACTGGCTGCTGATCGCGGCCGCCCTGTTCGTGCTTGCGGTCCCGCACGCCACCATGCTTCTTACTGCCACTCGGCTCCGGTTTTCCGGCTTGGAGAGCATGCCTGCCGACGCCCCGCAATCCGACCGCCTACATACAAGGATGGCCGCGGCGTACGTCCAGTTTGAGTTGCTATCGCCCCCGCGGGGCGTTGCGCTCGTCGGTTGGTTTGACCTCTCGTGGTCAGTGACTGACCCGGAAGCTCTTGTGAGCGCCGAGATCTACTCACCTACGGGACGCCGCGCCTTGGAAGGGCCCGGCCCGGTGGCCCTCGTGGCGGGGGAGCACTTGCTAAGGATCGCCGTCGAGGAACAAGGCAGTCGTCCACATCCGTATTTGTTCAGGCTGTCTGTGCTTCACCATCGCTGGCTGATCCGCTTTGCGGAACAGCGAGCAGTTGCTTCGGCTCCCGGGGACATCCTGATCCTCCCGTTGGAGATTCGCGAGCCGGGCCCATTCGGACCGCCAGTCACGAGCATCGCCGGTTTACTGCAAGTTCTGGATTCGGCGGGTCGAATCATTGAGCAGTTCAACCTCTCTGACGTGACGAACTCGGAAGAGTCTGCTTACGTCCTCGTCCGTCTACCGGCCCCGTATCAGCAGGGCGACTACACCGCCCGGCTAGTTATCAGGACTTCAGCCGTGCACGGCAACATCGACCTTCCGCTGCGTGTCCTCGAATCTATGCGCAGGCTCGACGACGAGTTTTGACTACATCCACGCGTTCGTCGCCCCCCGAGTGCATCGCAGTTTTTGACACCAGCGTGTTGAAGAGCTCTGCGAGCGAGTTCGCTTCCCGAGACATTCATAGATTCGCGAACAGCATCCCCGCTGGTCTTCAGGTTCGTCTCCTCGTTCCGGAGGTCGTGGTCCACGAGCGGCGGTATCAGATGCTGAAGGAACTCAGTGAGGTCACCGTCAGGCTCGTTCATCTCGAGCGTGTCTTGCAGAGGTCGATTGGCTCAACGCCCGCGGAGCTCGAGTCGGCGGTCGACCGTGCAATCGACGCCGCTATGAAGGGTCTCGCTCTGGAGCTTCTGCCGCTGGATTCATCACAAGTCGATTGGAGCGGGGTTGTCCGAGACGCGGTTTACCGGAGATCGTCCTTCGACGACAAGACGGAGGCGGGGTTTCGAGACCGCATCGTCATCGAGGCAGCGCGACAAGCGAGCGAATTCCGGAAGTCAAAGGGGAGTCCACTAGCCCTTGTTTCTCGTGACAGGGGCCTGCTCGACGCAGCGAAGAGAGACCTTCCCGCCGTCGCAGAACTCCACCTTCTCAGCAATGTTGACGACCTTGCGAGCCTGATCAATGCGATGGCTGCCGGCATCCCGCTGGACGAGCAGCACAGCGAGCGACGCGAAGCCCTCGAATTGTTCTTCGGTCGCTCGCACAGCCACCTCAAGTCCTCGACGGACGTGCTTGCGTTCTTGGTCCAGGAACGACCTGAGTCCTTTGAGCGCCTCCCGGATGTCGCTAAGCCGCCAGGCCAGCCAGCCGTACGCATACAGGTGCCAGTCTTCATCGGCGCGGCTCTCGGATCGCGTATCTGGCGGACGCCGATAGCCGTCACCCGAGAGCGGGTCTTCGATGCCCCGCGTCCCATGGAAGTCAGCTTCGGTCCGGATGCTCAGGCGCCAGGCGGGGTACCCACGGAACTAAATGGTGACGTCGTTTCGGGCATCGGGACGTATCGCTATCAGCTACCGTCCGGAGTACCAGGATTTCGTGCGATTGCTGTTCGGGATGCCTTCGAGGTCGGTTGGCTGAGCACGTATGACGAAAGCGGCAAACAGGTCTGGCGGAATCTCGAAGGAGTCACGTATGTCAAGCGTACGTATGAGCTCGTGGGGCCGGAGGATCCCTGGCAAACCACTGACGACTAATAGCGTGTGACACCGCGCGAATCCGCACGGCTCCACAGTGAGGACGGCGCAAGGCTCGGCGCCGAACCGCCTACACTTTGGCCGCCGCAGGCGCTTCCCGAAGCGGTCGAACAGAGGAAGGAGCCGGCGATGGCCGTTAGCAGCGTCGCTGGGGAGCGTCGCAAGGAACTCGGGCAGTTCTTCACGCCGCCTGAGTTGGTGGCCGCCCTGACCAACTGGGCGATTCGTGCTCCTTCCGACAGGGTCATTGAGCCTGCCGCCGGTGAAGCGGCCTTCCTGCTAGCCGCGGCGAAACGACTTCGCAGCCTCGGTGCCACGGAGCCCGGACGGCAAGTGCTCGGCATCGAGATCGACCCAGCGGCGCTCAACGCCACGCGACGTCTCCTGCTCGCGGAACATGAGACGGCCACTCTGTTCCAGCAAGACTTCTTTGACCTATCTCCGGACAGGGCGGGGCCCGTCGATGTTGTCATCGGGAATCCGCCGTACATCCGATATCACCGCTTCAAGGGCGAAGCTCGGCGGAAGGCTCAGCTCGCAGCCGGTGCCGCTGGCGTCGTGCTGAGCGGCCTCGCCAGCTCGTGGGCCGCCTTCGTCGTGCATGGCACCCAGTTCCTTGGGTCGGATGGCCGACTCGCCTTCGTGCTTCCCGCAGAGCTTCTCCACGCCGACTACGCGGGGCCCGTGCGGGACTTTCTCCTTCGTCGCTTCGGGTCGGTCACCGTGGTCACGTTCGATGAGGCCGTGTTCCCTGGCGCCATGATCGACGCAGTCCTGTTGATGGCCGAACGCGGCGAGCGCGGGCTTCACATCGCTCAACTGCGGGACTCGAGTCAGCTCGCTGACCTCGAACAGGTCGAGCAGTTACGACCGACGGCCGGACCGCGTTGGTCGCGACGGACAGCTGGCGATGGTGTGTTCGCCCTGCAGAGGATGAAGGAGCGGGGCACCTTGATGCGCCTCGGCGAAGTCGCGTCCGTAGACATCGGCTTTGTAAGCGGCGCCAACGACTTCTTCCTTTTGTCACTGACTGAGGCGAAGGAGCACGGGATCGCCCGGCGCTTGCTCCGGCCCGCGATCGCCCGCCCCGGTCAACTCCGTGGCGCGGTCCTGGGCGCCGAGGAGGTGGAGGAGATGCTCCGGACGGACCGTTGCGCTGTGCTCGCGCTCACCGCGCCTGGCCTTGACGAGCGCCCGACCCCGCTAGGCACGTATCTCCGCCGCGGCAGGCGACGCGGCGTGCATCGCGGGTACAAGTGCAGGGTCAGGTCGCCGTGGTACGCGATCCCTGGCATCCGGGTGCCTGACGCCTTCATGTCCTACATGTCGAACGTTACGCCGCGGATCGTGCTGAATGAGGCGGGCTTTAGCTCATCGAACCTCGTGCACCAACTGACCTTCCACATCACCGAACGAGCGCACTCGCGCGCCTACATCTCTGCTCTGCACTCCTCGCCGGCCCTGTTGTCGTTCGAGATGGAAGGCAGATCGTACGGCGGGGGTGTCCTCAAGCACGAAACGCGTGAAGCAGAACGTGTTCAGTTCCCGTTCGATCCGCGCATCGCCAGTCAGCTCGCGGACCTACTTCCGACGGTAGACAGCGCGATCCGCGGGCAGGATCACGGCGCTGCCGCCGAGATCGTCGATAGCCTCCTCGTTCGAGAGGGCTTGCTCTCCGAGGTCGATCTCGGCGCGATCCGTGAAGCTCGTGCCGAGCTCCATGCACGTCGTGCCAAGCGAGGTCGGACGACCTAGTGCCGATCGATCGGAGCCAGCTACTTGTGGCACTGAAGGCAGTTCAATCGGTCTACGACCCTACGACGACTTCCGTTCGGACGGGGAAGGTCATCGAACCGCTCCACGAATACTGTGCTTATGAACTTCGTCGCGCCACCCACTCCGGTCGGCAGTTGCCACTCGCGTACATCCATCCTGCGCCGCCGGTGACGACGTCGCAGGCCAAGAGGCGGATCCGCGGGGCTACGACCAGGACACCGAAGCGTTTGCGGATCCTCGGCGCTTACATGCCGAAGGAAATCGACGTCGCCTTGGTCCCGCCGAACACCGGGCCGCTTCTGGCGGTTTCGTGCAAGAGCCAGATGAGCTCGATCATCAAGAACACGATCAACCGGTTCGAGGAGTACGTGGGTGATGCCACGAACCTCCACACCCGCTTCCCGATGCTGGTCTTCGGCTTTCTGATGCTGGTCCCGGCGGTCGATGAGACCTGGCGGGGTGGCAAGCCAACTGACGGATTGCGACGGATCGCGGCGCTACTGGAGCGTGCCAACGCACGTGAGAAGAGCGATGAGCCGCCGGGGGGCTATGACGCGAGCGCGCTCCTGTTCGTGGACTTCCGGACCACTCCGCCACGCTTGATGCCGTTCCCGGATCCCAAGACGCAGCCGACCCTCAGGATCGAGAACTTCTTCGACCGGCTCGTTCAGCTGTATTTCGAGCGGAATCAGTTCGTCTAGCGAAGAAGCCTGCTGGTCGCAGCGAGGGTCTTGAAGTCACGATCCGTGACTTCAAGCTTCATGTGGCACCGACCGCCCGGGTTGGGCTGTAGCGGGTTGGATCAGGGAACGTGGACGGGAGCCTCCCCTTATGCTCCCGCCACGGCTACAGCTACCTAGCTGTAGTCAGCGCACTCCTTGCATCGAGGCCGATTGCCGGTGCCGGAACGCCGGTTTTCGGCCTCGATGTTGTTGCCGGTCTTGCACCGCGTCTCGTCGTGATAGACCTGCGGGTCGTATGGCTTGACGCTGTGCCAGGGCGCAACTCTCATCGGGACCACCTCCTTTCGTCGTTGGTGTCGAACACCCCGCCCGGTGTTATGACGAGCCTATAGAACAGATGCGTGAGATCACAACTGGTTTCTCCACAAACTTCTCCACCAACTCGTCCACATTTCCCGCCATGGCTGGACCCAGCGCGGCAGAGGTCACCAGCCTGCCCTTCGCATAGGCTCGCCGAGACTCGCCAAGGGAGGCCCCGCCATGGACACCACCATCGAGATGGTCCGCGCGCGCGAGATCCTGGACTCGCGCGGGGACCCGACGGTCGCTGTGGATGTCTTCCTCGCGGGCGGCGCCATCGGCACCGCAATGGTCCCGTCCGGTGCCTCGACGGGCACGCACGAGGCGGTCGAGCTGCGTGACGGCGACCCCCGGCGCTACCGCGGCCGCGGCGTCCTCAAGGCGGTCAGCAGCGTCGATGACTCCATCGCGCCGGAGCTCATCGGCGAGGACGCCTCGGACCAGACCGCCATCGACAGCCTGCTCCGCGAGCTGGACGGCACCGAGAACAAGGCCAAGCTCGGCGCGAACGCGATCCTGGGCGTGTCGCTGGCCTGCGCGCGCGCCGCGGCGAACGCCGTGGGCCTGCCCCTCTACCGCTACCTGGGCGGCCCGCTGGCGCGGACCCTGCCCGTCCCGATGATGAACGTCCTCAACGGCGGCAAGCACGCCAGCGACTCCGCCGACATGCAGGAGTACATGATCGTGCCGCTCGGCGTGCCCACGTTCGCCGAGGCGGTGCGCGCCGGATCCGAGGTCTACCACGCGCTGGGGGCCGAGCTCCACGAGCGTGGCATGAGCACCGGGGTCGGCGATGAGGGCGGCTTCGCGCCCAGCGGCCTCCGCAGCAACGAGCAGCCAATCGAGCTGATCATGCGGGCCGTCGAGCGCGCGGGGTACCGCGCCGGCGACGACATCGCCATCGCGCTCGACCCGGCATCCACCGAGTTCCAGAAGGACGGCGGCTACCGCCTCGCCCGCGAGGACCGGGACTGCAGCACGGAGGACCTGATCGGTCTCTACGCCGAGTGGCAGCTCAAGTACCCGCTCGCCTCGGTCGAGGACGGCCTGGCGGAGGACGACTGGGAGGGCTGGCGCAAGCTCACGCAGCAGCTGGGCGACCGGATGCAGCTCGTTGGCGACGACCTATTCGTCACCAGCGTGGACCGGATCCGGAAGGGGGTGGGCGAGGGCGTCGCGAACGCCGTGCTCATCAAGCTGAACCAGATAGGCACGCTCTCCGAGACGATCGAGGCCGTGGACCTCGCCCACCGCTCCGGCTACGCGGCGGTGATCTCCCACCGCTCGGGCGAGACCGAGGACACCACCATCGCCGACCTCTGCGTCGCGCTCAACACCGGGCAGATCAAGACCGGCTCGCTATCCAGGAGCGAGCGCGTCGCGAAGTACAACCGCCTCATGGAGATCGAGCTCGAGCTGGGCGACGCGGCGCGCTTTCCCGGCCGCGACGCGTTCCCGCGCTTCCGGCGCGGCTAGGCGGCGGCCTTCTTCGTGTTGGACTGACGGGCAAGGCGGGACTTCCTGCGGCGCGCGGCGTTCTTGTGGATCGCTCCGCGCTTGACCGCCTTGTCGAGCATGCTGGCGGCGCCCTTCACGACCTCTCCGGCGTCCTTCGCGCCGGTCGCGATGGCGTCGCGCGCGGCCTTCACGGCGGTGCGTGAGGAGGAGCGGGCGAGCGTCTTGATCGTGGTACGGCGTCCGGTCTGACGGATGCGCTTGAGTGCCGATCGCTTCTTCTTTGCCATCGCGCACAAGCGTAAGGGGATCGAGCGGGCGCGTTGAGCGGGTCCGCGCGGGCATACTCCCGCCGTGCAGCTGAGCATCGCGCAGGCGTCCCTGGTCATGATCGGGACGCTGATCGCGAGCCGGATCCTCGGATGGGTGCGGCTCTCGGTCATCGGGGCGCAGTTCGCCGGCGATCCCCGCGAGCTGGACGCCTACATAGCGGCGTTCCGGATCCCGGACACGATCTTCAACCTTCTCGTCGCGGGCGCCCTGTCGGCCGCCTTCATCCCGGTCTTCTCGAGCTATCTGGCGAAAGAGCGAGAGCAGGAGGCCTGGCGGGTGGCCTCGAGCGTCATGAACGCGATGCTCGTGGGGCTCGTCGCGCTGTCGGCCGTCCTGTGGCTGCTAGCTCCCTACCTCGTCCCGCTCCTGGTCCCGCTGTACGACCCGGCGCAGATCGAGCTCACGATCGAGCTCACCCGCATCATGCTGCTGAGCCCCATCTTCATGGGTCTGAGCTCGCTGTTCACGGGCGTGCTGAACTCGTACCGGCAATTCCTCTCGGGCGCGACGGCCCCGATCGTCTACAACCTCGTGATCATCCTCTTCGCGCTCTTCGCATCGCCGTTCCTGGGGATCCACGCGCTCGCATACGGTGTGGTCGCCGGGGCCGCGATGATGTGGCTCATCCAGGTGCCGGAGCTCACCTTCCGGCGCACCCGCTACGCCCTCGCGTTCGACCTCCGCCATCCCGGGGTCCTGGAGATCGCGACCCTTGCCTGGCCACGGACCGTCGCCATCGCGGCGGTGCAGGTCACCCTCTTCGTGGACGTCAACCTCGCGTCGCGGATGCCTCCCGGCTCGCTGACGGCGCTCATCTACGCGTTCCAGCTGATGCTCTTGCCGCTCGGCGTGTTCTCCATCGCGATCTCGGCGGCCGTATTCCCGACCCTCTCGCGCTACGCCTCTTTGGGTATGTCCGCGCCGATGCGCGACGCGCTCGAAAGGGCCATCCGCTGGATCATCTTCCTCACGCTCCCCACCGCGATCGTCATGATCGTGCTGCGCCGCCCGATCGTGCACCTGCTCTTCCAGTACGGCGACTTCGGGCCCGCGCTGCGCGAGGCGACCGCGCTCGCGTTCCTCTTCTACGCGCTCGGCCTCGCGGGCCACGCGCTCGTGCAGATCCTCGCGCGCGCCTATTTCGCCACCAAGGACACCGCAACGCCGCTCGCCATGACGGTGATATCGATCGTGGTGAACGTCGCGCTCGCCATCCTCCTCGCCCCGAGCCTCGGGATCAACGGACTCGCCCTTGCGAATTCGGTCGCCACGCTCGCCGAAGCCACGCTGCTGCTGATCGTGCTCGCGCCCCGGGCTCGTCTCCGCGTCGTCGGCCTCGGGATCTCGTCGATGCGCCACCTGGCGGCCAGCCTGACCATGGGCGTGGCGATGTTCGCGTTCATTCGCGTCACGAACCTGCCGCTGGACCTCGCCCTCGACCCGCCCAAGCTGCTGCTGCTGCTGCAGACGGCCGTGGCCATGGCCTTCGGGGGCGTCGTGTACTTCCTGGCCTCGACGGTCTTGCGCGTCAGCGAGCTCGCGGAGATCCGAGCCTTCCTTCGGACGAAGTCCCCCTTTCGGTCCAAGGTGACGGTCGCGCCCTAGGCGTGGCACGCCCTCGAGCCATGGCCTCTTAATGATCGCCGCGACCGCCGTGGCCGAGTACGAGCAGCGCACCGGCCGCGATGCGCGGATCCTGCTCCCCGCGTCCCAGCCCTAGAGTCGCGAGGTGCGAGAGCCGATCCGCGTCGCCGTCATTCCCGCGGCGGGACTGGGCACGCGCTTCCTCCCGGTGTCGAAGACCATCCCGAAGGAGATGCTGCCGCTCGTCGATGTGCCGATCGTGGACCTCGTCGTGAGCGAGGCGGTCGCCGCGGGCTGCGACCGGATCGTGATCGTGAGCGCGTCCGGCAAAGCGCCCCTCGACGGCTACTTCAGGCCAAACCCGGCGCTCGAGGAGCGGCTGCGCGCGGAGCGGCGTGACACCGACCTGGCGCTGGCGCGGCGCGGCGAGACCATGGCCGACGTCACGGTCGTGCATCAGGACCAGCCCCGCGGCAACGGCCACGCCGTCCTCTGCGCACGGGACGCCGTGGGCAAGAGCCCGTTCGTGATGATCTGGGGCGACGACATCGTGCTCGCCCGCGTCCCCGTGGCGGCCCAGCTCCTCGCGGCACGCGAGCGGCTCGGTGGCGGCAGCGTCGCCGCCGTGATGCGGGTGCCGGCCGATCACGCCCGCAGGTACGGGGTCATCGAGGGTGAACAGGTCGCCGAGCGCACTTGGCATGTAGATCGGATCGTGGAGAAGCCGGAGCATCCGCCGACCGAGCTCGCGGCGGTGCACGCGTACGTCCTCGAGCCCGAGATCTTCGACGTGCTCGCGTCGATGGGGCCGGGCAAGGGCGGGGAGATCTGGCTCAGCGAGGCCGTGAGCCGGCTGGCCCAGCGCGCCCCGGTCCACGCGTACGAGTTCGAGGGCGAGCGCTTCGACGCCGGCGACCGCTTGGGCTACGTGAAGGCGGTGATCGCCAGCGCGCTCGAGCGACCCGAGATCGCCGACGACGTGCGCGCCTGGACCCGCGAGCGCCTCGACCGGGACCGCTCGGGATGACCGCGCCGACGGCGATCCCGCGGACACCGCCGTCGTATCGCTGGCACGTCGCGGCGCTCGTGCTGGCCGCGATCCACCATCTGGACCACGCGCTGCGCGGGACGCACATCGGCTGGCCGCTCACCGCGGAGGTGAACACGTTCACCTACACGCTGGCGATCTACCCGCTCATCGCGCTCGGCTTCGTGCTCCGCTCGGTGCGGTACTGGCTGACCGTCGCGGTCGGCGGCGTGGTGCTGCTCGCCGCCGTGCACACCGCGATCGAACAGCCAGCCGAGATCCTCGGCGGCTACGCGCAGCCGGTCTGGGGTCTTGTCGCCTTCGCCGATCTGGTCGCGCTGATCGTGGTGCTCACGGTGATCGCGTTCCGCTACGCGATGCTTCTCCGCTCGCCCCGCCCGCGCGGCTGAGGACGACCGCGGCACCTACGCTAGCGGCGTGACCTCGGCGCAGCAGCACATTCGCAACTTCTGCGTGATCGCGCACGTGGACCACGGGAAGACGACGCTCTCGGACCGCATCCTCGAGGCGACGGGGACGGTCGCGATGCGCGACATGCGCGAGCAGATGCTCGACTCGATGCCGCTCGAGCGGGAGAAGGGCATCACCATCAAGGCGCGGGCCGTGCGGATGGAGTGGACCAAGGACGGCGAGGTCTACGAGCTCAACCTCATCGACACGCCGGGCCACGTGGACTTCAACTACGAGGTGAGCCGGTCGCTGGCGGCCTGCGAGGGCGCCGCGCTGCTGGTGGACGTCTCGCAGGGCATCGAGGCGCAGACGCTTGCGAACGCTTACCTCGCGGTCGAGCAGGGACTCGAGATCGTCCCGCTGGTCAACAAGGTGGACCTCCCGAACATCGACATCGATCTCGTCCGCGAGGACCTCCGAAGCTCGCTGGGGTTCAAGGACGAGGAGATCCTGCTCGGGTCAGGGAAGACGGGGAAGGGCGTGCGCGAGCTGCTGGACGCCATCGTGGACCGCGTCCCACCGCCGCGCGGCGACGAGGCGGCGCCGCTGCGCGCGCTCATCTTCGACTCGCACTACGACGCGTACCGGGGCGTGGTGGCCCACGTCCGCGTGGTGGACGGCGCAGTGTCGCTAAAGGACCGGATCCGGCTCATGGCGACCGACAAGGAGGCCGACCTGCTGGAGATAGGCGTCTTCACGCCCGACGCGCGTCCGCGGTCGGAGCTCCTGACCGGCGAGGTCGGCTACCTCGCCACAGGGCTCAAGACGGTGCAGGACTGCCGCGTCGGCGACACCGTCACGCTCGCCGCCCGCTCCGCCCGCGAGCCGCTCGCCGGCTACCGGCCGGCGAAGCCGATGGTCTTCGCCGGCCTCTACCCGACGAGCTCGGACGACTACCCCACGCTCCGCGACGCCCTCGAGAAGCTGCGCCTCAACGACGCCTCGCTGGTGTACGAGCCCGAGACCTCGCTGGCCCTCGGGTTCGGGTTCCGGTGCGGCTTCCTGGGCCTGCTGCACATGGAGATCGTCCAGGAACGGCTCGACCGCGAGTACGGCGTGGACATCATCGCCACGTCGCCGTCGGTGGAGTACCGGCTGCGCACGACGTCCGGGGCCGAGATCGCCATCGACAACCCGGCACTGCTCCCGGATCCCACCCTGATCGAGGAGATCGGCGAGCCCTGGATGAAGGTGACGATCATCGTGCCCACGCAGCACGTCGGCGGGGTGATGGAGCTCACCCAGACGAAGCGCACGTCGCTGGCCGACATGAGCTACCTCGATCCGACGCGCGCGATGCTGCGCTACGACATGCCGCTCTCCGAGGTGATCGTGGACTTCTACGACCAGCTGAAGAGCCGGACGCAGGGCTACGCCTCGCTCGACTACGAGTTCGCCGAGTACCGGCCGGCCGACGCGGTGCGTCTGGACATCCTGGTCGCCGGCCAGCCGGTGGACGCGCTCTCGACGATCGTGCACCGCGAGCGCGCGCAGTTCATGGGGCGGGCGCTGGTCTCGAAGCTGCGCGAGCTCATCCCGCGGCAGCAGTTCGACGTGCCGATCCAGGCCGCGGTCGGTGGGAAGATCGTCTCGCGCGAGACCGTGAAGGCGCTGCGCAAGAACGTCATCGCAAAGTGCTACGGCGGCGACATCACGCGCAAGCGCAAGCTCCTCGAGAAGCAGAAGGCCGGCAAGCGGCGAATGAAGATGGTCGGCCAGGTCGAGATCCCGCAGGAGGCCTTCCTGGCGGTGCTCCGCACCGGGGACGAGGGATCGTGATCCGCGTCCAGTACGAGCACGAGACGCAGGCGCTGGCCTCGGACTTCCTGCGCGCCCTGGCGGCCGGCGAGGATGCCCTGGTGTGGGAGCGGCTCTCGCGCGAGAGCC
>JBOGTE010000039.1:0-15671 GCA_050692015.1 Candidatus Limnocylindria bacterium | reverse complement strand
CGCCTTCGGCGCGCCACTCTGCCTTTGTCGGCGCGCCTGTGGGCGCGCCACTCTCGCTACTCTGCGGCCGCACTTTGACCGAATTCGCACCGTCATAGACGCCGAAACGGCCCCGTCCGTGCGAACGGGGCCTGAACGCGTCTCATGTCATCCTAGCCGCCGATGCGCTTCCCCGAATTCGAGATGGAGCGAATGCAGAGCACGTGGGAGCACCGCGTGCGCTACGACCTGTCGGAGTCGGGCGTCGAGCCGCTCACGCTCGCGGAGATCGCGCCGGAGCTGGGCGCGCTGGGCGAGCAGCGGCTCGGGTACGCCGAGGGGACCGGCCGCGAGGCGACCAGAGCCCTCGTCGCCGCGCTGCATCCCGGTGCGACGCCCGACGACGTGCTCATCACGACCGGCACGAGCGAGGCGAACTTCCTGGCGCTCACGACGCTCGTGGAGCCGGGCGACGAGGTCGTGGTCGTCATGCCGAACTACATGCAGGTCCACGGGCTCGCGCGAGGGCTGGGTGCGACCGTGCGCGAGGTCTGGCTCCACGAGGACGAGGGCTGGTCGCTGGACCTCGGCCGGCTGCGCGCCGCCATGACCGGGCGCACGAAGGTCATCTGCCTCTGCACGCCGAACAACCCGACCGGCCAGATCCTCGCGCCGTCCGACCTCGACGCTGTGGCCGAGGTCGCGCGCGAGCGCGGCGCCTGGATCATCTCGGATGAGGTCTACCGCGGCGCGGAGCACGACGGCGCCGAGAGCGCGACCGCCTGGGGCCGCCGCGAGCGGACGATCGTGACGGGCGGCCTCTCCAAGGCTTACGGACTCCCGGGTCTTCGGGTCGGCTGGCTCGTCGGCCCCGCCGACCAGGTGCGCGCGGCGTGGGCGCAGAAGGACTACACGACCATCGCGAGCGCGACGGTGAGCGAGGTGCTGGCCGAGGTCGCGCTCCGCCGCCGCGCCGAGCTGCTCGCGCGCACGCGCGGGATCCTGACCGCGCGGTGGCCGGTGGTGGAAGCGTGGGCCAGGCGGCACGCACCGAAAGTCCACTGGACGAAGCCGCACGCCGGCGCGATCTGCTTCTTCGGGTACTCGTACGACACCGACTCGGTGCCCTTCGTGGAGCGGCTGATCCGCGAGCGCAGCACCATGATCGTCCCCGGAGCGCACTTCCTCGCGGAGCGCCACCTGCGGATCGGCTTCGGCACGCCGGAGGCCACTCTCCGCGCCGGCCTCAGCGAGATAGACGCGGCCTTCGCCGCCATCGCCTAGCGGCGGCCGAAGCGATCAGCCGGCCCCGACCCTCTCACGCATCTCCTCACTCTCCTCACGTTTCGGGATGAGCACCATGGTCGAGACCGCGCCCAGGACCGCGAAGCCCGCGCCGACCGTGAAGGCGAGCGGGATCGAGGCGGCCACCAGCGCGCCGCCGATGCCGGACCCGAAGGGGATGCCCGAGTAGTTC
This sequence comes from Candidatus Limnocylindria bacterium, assembly GCA_050692015.1. Taxonomy (GTDB): domain Bacteria; phylum Chloroflexota; class Limnocylindria; order P2-11E; family P2-11E; genus GWC2-70-10. The sequence continues at coordinate 14,215 of JBOGTE010000039.1, read as the reverse complement.
AGGTACATCGACACCGCGAAGGCGCGGCCGAACCAGGCGGGGTCGGTCCGGCGCTGGCGGAGCGAGAAGAGCGCGACGTCCAGCGGTCCGATCCCGGACCCGAGGAGCACGATCGCCAGAGCGACCGCCCCGAGCGTGTCGGCCCGGGCGAGCAGCAAGACGGCTCCCGCGACGGCGAGCATCGAGAGCGCCAGGAGCTGCCGCTCGCGGCCCTCGCTGCCGATACGCCCGGTCGTCATCGCCGCCACGAGGCCCGCGATGCCCATGAGCGCCCACAGCTGACCGACGTGCGCGGCGTTCCCGCCGAGGTGGTCGATCACCAGGACGGGCAGGCCCACGATCGCGATCCCGTGCGCGAGGTTCGCGGTGGACACGCCCGCGGCGAGCCCGCGCAGGGTCGGGTTCCGCAGGACGTAGCGCACGCCGGCCAGGGACTCCGCCATGAGACGTCCGCCTGGGACCGGATCGCGCGGGTCCCGCAGTCCGAACAGCACAGCCGCCGCCATGAGGTGAAGAACGGCCGTCGCGACGAGGGCCATGTGGGCGCCCGCGAAGGCGGCGATGATGCCGGCGATGGGCGCGCCGATGATCGAGGTGAGCGTGTAACCGCCACTGTCCACTGCGTTGGCGCGGTCCCACAAGTGGCGAGGCACGATCAGCGGGAAGAGCGACCGCGCGCCAGCGTGGCCGATGGGGTTGGTGAGCGAGGTCGCGAATACGAGTACGAGCAGCAGTGGGACGCTCAGGACTCCGGCGATGGCGATCCCCGCCAGCGCGAGGAGGAACAGCGCGGAGGCGATGTAGTCGATGATCATGAGCCGCACGCGGCCGTGACGGTCGAGGAGCGCGCCGGCGACCGGCGCGATCAGGATCCCCGGGGCGATCGAGAGGAACACGGCGAAGCCCGCGAGCTCGGGCGACCCGAACCTCTCGAGGACGAAGAGCACGAGCGCCAGCTGCCACATCGCGCCGGCGGTCCTGGAGAAGAGCGAGACGATCGCCAGGCGCGGGAACTCGGCCACCCCGAAGACCGCGCGGTAGGAGACGACGTCGTTCACACACAGATCGTGTCATGCGCGGCGCCCACGTGAATGCGAGATCCGACGCGGATCAGGGACGCGTGGCTTGCACCTGCACGCCGAAGGAGTTCACGCGAACGCCAGGCCATCCACGAGCTCGGCGCTCGCCGCCCTCGAGGGGGTACGCGTAGAGGCCCTCGTCGCGTGCCACGTAGACCCAGTCTCCCTCAGGTGACCAGCCTGCGAACCTGCCGGACGCCTCGGTCACGGTCCGCCCGCTTAGTGGATCGAGCACCTGGGCGAGGGGCGCACCCTCCGGGCCATCCGGACCGGCCTCCCGCACGGTCCGTCCCAGCAGCGCGGCCACCGGTGACCACCGCTCGTCCTGCATGCCACCGCGCAGTGGATCGAATGGCTTCGCCCAGACGGGCTCGCCGTCGGACACGCGAACGACCGCCGAGGCTCCGGGCGAATAGCCAAGGGTGGCCCTGTTGATCCAGTAGAGCGTGATCAGGAGAAGCCGACCATCGGCCGACGGCAGGACGCTCGAGATCGCGACCGGCATGTCCGCGGGCGCGACATCGCGCAGCGTCGGATGCGTCGCGAGCGTCCGCGCATCCGTAACCCGGACTCGAGGGCCGTCTCGCAAGAGGAAGACGGCCTGGTCGACGAGATGCCTGACCGCGTCATCCTTCCTCCCCTGGTCGAGGAGCACGAGCCCGCTGGGTGTAGATCTGGCTTGGACATCCTCGTAGACCGGACCGGGAGCTCCCGTCGCGGCCTCGAACAGCCGGGTAGTACGCGTGCCGAAGCCTTCGTCGTTGTAGACCGAGACGACCAGCCATCTGCCATCCGAAGACCAGCTGGAACTCGGGGCGCTCAGCGCCGGGGTGCGCCATATCTCGCCGGTCCGCCCGAGGACGGCCACCGTGGTGTTGGGCCATTCGCCTCGCTCGCCGATCTCCACCGCGAGGCGATCGCCGGCCGGGGACCATGCGACACCGCCGATCCACCCCTGGGTCGGGGCCGAGACGCGCGCCTGCGGCGTGCCGTCCGCTGCGGACTCCCACAGCGTCCGCCCCAGCGTGAACGCCAGACGCGCCGCCGGCCCGCTTGCGGCGCCGGCCGGTGAGCGCGTCGGCGCGATCGCCGAGGCGGGGAACCAGACGTCGGCGTCGCGCACGCCGTCCAGCAGGATCGTGGTCGCGTCGGCCGGAGCCGCCGCGTCCGTCGTGTTCGGGATCTTCGAAGGGTCGAGACGCACGATCCGCGAGTCCGTGACGCCGATCGCTTCGCGACCATCTTCCGAGACGATGACGCGCCTGATCGTGCCGGTCCGCCACGGAGTCGGGACGAGCTTGTCCCCGACAAGGTAGGTCGAGCCGGGTAGCCCGACCACGAAGCGCCCATCGGCAAGGCGGCCCTGCAGGCGGATGTAGTCCGTCTCGACCGCGACCTCGCGTCGCAGATCATTGCCGTCGATCGTCGCGCTCCATATCGCGTCGTTGGCCCACGGCCCTCCGGCGAGATCGTTGCGCACTCCCCCGCCTCCGGCGAAGTACACCCGGCCGTCGGGGCGAAGGGTCGGCGAGGCAGCCCGCAGTCCGGTGATGGGGCGCAGAGCGAGGTTCGTGACATCAGCGACCGCGATCATCCCGCTATCCGACTCGATGAAGAGCTCGGTCTCGGAGATCCACTTCCCCGCCACCGCGCCGCCGATCTCTGTCTGCCGCGTCCAGGGCGGTAGCTGACGAGCCTCTGCCACGAAGACATCGCTCTCTTGAGACGCGCCGCGGACGGGTCGGAGGGTGAACGCGATCCGCGCGGCGCTCGGCGATAGCTGGTAGCTCGCGATCCGCCAACCGGCTTTCACGAGCGGCGCCGGCATAACGAGCATCAGCCGCGACCCGTCGAGACCGACCAGGACCAGGCTTGTGTTCGCGCGAACGTAGGCCACCCTCGACCCGTCCGGCGACCAGCGCGTCATTCCGGTGGCTGTGCCAGCGCCTTCGCGATGGACCGGCCAGGCTCGCCGTCCATCGAGGTCGCTGACCCAGAGCTCCTTCCAGTCGCGATCGACTTCCTTCCAGTAGCTCATGCGGCCGGCGTGCGAGAGTTCCGCCCGGGCGGCGGGTGCGCTCGCGGGTCCGTCGTGCGGCTTGTCTCGGACGACGCTCGCACCGATCGCGACGGCGGAGGAAACGACGACGAAGACCGACGCGAGCGCGTAGGGCAGCAGCGCCCGAGCGTGCTTCACACAGTCCCCTACCAGCACCAGCGATGCGCGGTTCCCTCGCATGTCGCTTGCACGGAGGACACCCAGCCTGACGGAAGGAGGTCCTTTTAGATGGGCATCAGCAAGATCCTCGCCATCATCGCCCTCGTATGTGGCGTCCTACTGCTCATCCCGGGAGCTTGGTCGACGCTACCGCTCGCGGCGATCGCGATCATCTGCCTCGCGCTGACCCAGACCGGGTTCCTCGCGCGGATCCGCTGAGCCACTGCCCGCCAGCGGGCCGCGGCGCGCCGCCGCGGCCCGCCCGCCCTGACACGCTCCCGAGGCTACCCAGCAAGCGCACGCACGCATAGGATGCGCGGACGGTGTCAGCGCCGGTGCACCTGCTCGAGGCAGGGGTCATCACCGAGCAGCGGTACCTCGGGATGGCCGAAGCTCCCGCGGCCCTGGCGCACGAAGTGGCCGCGGCGGTCGGTCCGAGCAAGCGCGTACGCATCCCGTTCCTGCCCCGCGAGCGCTACATCACGGCCGCGCGGGAGTCCTGCCGCACGCTCGCCGACGCCGTCACCGCCTCGCTGCGCGAGGGCGCGCGGCCGGTGGTCCTGGGCGGCGAGTGCACGATCGTCGCGGGCACGGTGCCGGGCGCGCTCGCCGTCGAGCCGGACCTCGTGCTCGTGTACTTCGACGCGCACGGCGACTTCAACACGCTCGCCACCACGCCGTCGCACTTCGTGGGCGGGATGTGCCTGGCGCACGTCTGCGGGAAGAAGCTGGCGCCGCTCCTCTGGCCGGGCATGCGCTCGATCGCGGAGGACCACGTCGCGCTGGTCGGAGCGCGCGACCTCGACCCCGGTGAAGCCGGGAACCTCGCCACGTCGAAGGTGAGGCAGATCGCCTTCGACCCCGGTCACGCGGACGCGCCCGGACTACTTGCCTTCGTGCGGAAGAAGCCGGTATGGCTGCACGTGGACATCGACGTGGTGGATCCGAGCGAGATCGGCGCCGTGAGCTTCCCGGTGAGGGGCGGTCCCTCGGCTCGTGCCCTGTGCGACGTGCTGGCGGCCGTCGCGGCGGTCGCGAGCGTGAAGGGCGTGTCGCTGTGCGCGTACGACCCGCGCAAGGATCCGGTGCCGCAGTCGGTGCCCGTGCTGGTCGCTCGGATGGCGGCGGCCGCCCTCAGCCTCTTACCCGCCGCTGTTTAAGGCCCTCGGGGGCCGCGAACCGCCGGCGGCAGGCGAAGACCAAGCTCAGCCCCTGATCCGGCCCATTTGACTCTGGCTCGCGCGGGTGTGGACTGAGCGCATGCCAGACCTCGACGCTCATGCGTTCAGCGTTCTGAATCGTTGGCTTCACGTCGCGGCCATGGCCATCGCGTTCGGTGGCGCCGGGCTCATGACGCTGCTCGCGCTTACGCGGCCAGGTCTCGGTGCGCCCGAGTTGCTGCGGGTCGCGACCGTCTACGAGCGTGCATTCTGGGCCGCGGCAGGTGTTCTCGTCATGACCGGTGTCGGCAACCTCGGAGCTTTCGGCGCGCAGCTGCCGGGTCGAGACTCGGCCTGGGGCGTCACACTGCTCGCGAAGCTCGCGCTGGTCGTCGCGCTGACACTCCTCTCGCTCCCGCGCACGCTCGTGGTCGCGCAGGTCGCCGCGATCGCCGATGGCGGATCGGTACGGACCGCGCCACTGCTCGCGCGGCTGTACCTCGCGACGCTCGGCGCGCTCGTCGCGATCCTGGCCTTCGCGGTCTGGCTGTCTCACGGATGAAAACGGCGAACGCCGAACTCGACGCGCTCCTCGTCTGGGCACTGGCGACGTTCCACGCCGCATTGTTCATGCTGGTCGCCCTGCTCTTCCTCTACTGGCAGGACGTGCTGCGCAATGTCCTTCCAAACCTGAACACGGCCGTGGGCCTGGGCCTCTTCGTTCTCCTCTGGGCGATCACCTGGTGGACTACCAGCCGGGCGGTGGGAGAGACAGAAGGTGACAACCGGCTCGTCAGTGCTGCGGCCTTGTGGGGCGGCTTGAACGGCGTCCTCTTCTTGTTAGTGGCGGGTGGCGGGGTCGCCATCGTGGGCGCCGTTACGACAGGGACCGGATCGCTTGAGGCCGCCGCGTTCACGACCATCTTCCTGGGGATCGGTTCGCTGTTCGCGTTCGTCATCGGAGCGGTGGTCGGCACTGTCTTCGGCTGGATCGACCTTGCGCTGCTGCGGCTGGCGCGCCGGCTCGCGCGCCACGCGATCGGCACTGGACCGACGGGATCGCGGCCATCCGGCTCCTAGGGCGTCCTCTCGAGACCCCACCGCACAGGTGGGCCGGCGGGTGGGGGCACACGTCAGTTGACGCTTACGTAAGTGTAGGCTTACTCTCTGGCACAGCGCACGTATTGGCCGATAGGCCGGGGAGGGCATGATGCTCTGTGACATCACGCACGAGGTCGAGATCTCCAAGGACGCGGCTAGCGTGTACCGCGCGATATCGACCCGCGAGGGCCAGGCCGGAGCCTGGACCGCGAACAACACGCTGGAGCCACGCGTCGGGACGGTGGCCGAGTTCCGCTTCAAGTCGGCGCCGGTACCGCTGCGGATGCGTGTCGATGAGCTGCAGGAGGGCCGCGCCGTGCGCATGACCTGCCTGGGCGAATTCCCGGGATGGAAGGACACGACCGTCTCCTGGGAGCTGGGCCCGTCGTCCGAGGGGAAGGGGACGAAGGTCCTGTTCCGCCACGGCAACCTCGAGGGCGCCGGCTATCCGGAGGCAGCCCTCGCGAGCGTCAACTACACGTGGGGCCAGGTCCTGGGACGGCTCAAGACCTTCGTCGAGACCGGACGGCCGCAGCCCTTCCTGGAGTAGGGCATCGACCACGCACTGCGTGCCATCGGCGAGCCCCGGCGGCGGGAGATCCTCCGGCTGCTCCTGCGGGGCGAGCTCCCTGCGGGCGCGATCGCCGATCGCTTCCGCGACGTCACCCGTCCGGCGATCTCGCAGCACCTGCGCGTCCTCAAGGATGCCGGCCTCGTGGCGGAGCGACGGGACGGGACGCGGCGGCTCTACCGTCTGCAGCCGGAGCAGCTCGGCCGCGTCCGCGCCTACCTCGACGCCTTCTGGGGCGACCGGCTCGAGGCGCTGCGCGAGCGCGCGGAGCAGGAGGCGCGAGGAAGGAGGCCCGGTGGACGAAAGCTCGATCGTCGATCGTGAGGTCCGCATCGCCGCGCCGCCCGATGTCGTAGCGGCCTTCTTCACCGACCCCGCGAAGGTCGTCACCTGGTTCGCGACGCGCGCCGAGATCCGTCCGGCCCCGGGCGGAGCGCTGAGGCTCGAGTTCGACCGGCCCGGCGGCTCGACGGACGTCGTCCTCGGTGAGTTCGTGGAGGTGTCGGCGCGCCGGATCGTGTTCACCTGGGGGTTCGAGGGAGGCGTGAACCTGCCCCCCGGAAGCAGCCGTGTCGAGGTCACGCTCACGCCCGACGGCGACGGGACGCGCGTGCGGCTCGCCCACGTCGGGCTGTCGGCCGACCAGCGCGGGGTCCACGGCGAAGGCTGGACGTCCTTCCTGGAGCGGCTCGGAGCGGTCGCGGCCCGCTGACGGACCGGCCCCCGCTCCGAGAGGAGCGAGGGCCGGCGCGGTGCAGTGGGACCGATGTCGAGCGCTAGGCGGTGGCGGCCGCCATCTCGCGGGGCTTGCTCTTCGCCGACTCGGCAGCGCCGCAGACCGTCTCCGTGATGAGCCGCGTGACCACGTAGGGGTCCATGTTCGCGTTCGGCCGGCGGTCCTCGAGGTAGCCCTTCTTGTCCTTCGCGACCTGCCACGGGATGCGCACCGACGCGCCGCGGTGCGACACGCCGTGGGTGAACTCCTTGTAAGAGGCGGTCTCGTGGAGCCCGGTGAGGCGCTCCTCGATGCCGAACCCGTAGTTCTCGATGTGCAGGTCGTGCCGGCCCTCGAGGGCCTCGATCGCGGCCATGATCGGCTCGTAGCTCTGGCGCATCTGTTTCGTCGAGAAGTTCGTGTGGGCGCCCGCTCCGTTCCAGTCGCCGCGGACCGGCTTCGGGTACAGGGTCGCGGAGACGCCGAACGGCTCACCGGAGCGGTAGAGGAGCCAGCGCGCGATCCAGAGCTGGTCGGCGATCTCGGGCGGGTTCAGCGGGCCGACCTGGAACTCCCACTGCCCGGGCATGACCTCGGCATTGATCCCGGAGATCATCAGGCCGGCCTTGAGGCAGTTCTGGAGGTGCGCCTCTACGACCTCGCGTCCGAACACCTCGTCGGCGCCGACGCCGCAGTAGTAGCCACCCTGCGGCGGCGGGAAGCCCCCGTCCGGGAAGCCGAGCGGGCGTGCGCCCTTGAAGAACGTGTACTCCTGCTCGATGCCGAACCACATGTCGAAGTCGGCATAGCGCTTGGCCATGTCGGCGCAGGCGCGGCGGGTGTTCGACGGGTGCGGCTCGCCACTGACGAGCATGACCTCGCAGAGCACGAGCTTGTCGTCACCCCCGCGGATCGGGTCGGGACAGACGAACACGGGCTGCAGCACGCAGTCGGACCGGTCACCCGTCGCCTGCTGGGTGCTGGAGCCGTCGAAGCCCCAGATCGGAGGCTCCTCGCCGCTCGGGACGATCTTCGTCTTGGAACGCAGCTTCTTGGTCGGTTCGGTGCCATCGATCCAGATGTACTCCGCCCGGTAAACGCTCAATTCGATCCCCCTCCTGATCGCCGTCTAGAGGCCTTCCTAGTCTCCGTCGAACGTGTAGCTGACGCTCTGCTCGCGCAGCCACGCCTCGAGCTCGTCCTGCATGGGGTCGAGCGGGAGGCGGGTCCACTTGGAGACGCGACGCGTGCGCGGCGGCTCCGGGAGGGGTCGCTTGGCCCAGTGCTGGCCCAGGACGGACCGCTGCTGGCTGCGGGGGACGCTCAGGTCCATGGCAGGCACCTCCCCGGATCGCATTCCGCTCTGCGGAGCAACGCTCGCGCCAGGACCGCCGCTGGACAACGCGGGGACGGTCGCGGAATGGTCGTGGTTCGGTAGCGCCGCCTCGACCGAACTTCAACGCAGGCGCCACCCAAGGCCCCTCATCGGTCGGCCATGCCGCGGGATAGCGTCCGGCAACCGCAAAGACCGCGTGGGAGGACTTGATTTGGAAAGCATCAGCTCGGGCGACACCGCCTGGCTGCTCCTTTCGGCAGCGCTCGTGATGCTCATGACGCCGGCCCTCGGCTTCTTCTACGGAGGGCTGGTCCGCCGCAAGAACGTGCTCGCGACGATCATGCACAGCTTCTTCATCCTCTGCCTCATCTCGATCCAGTGGGTGTTATGGGGCTACTCGCTCGCCTTCGGCACCGATCACGGCGGGCTCATCGGAGGCCTCGATCATCTGGTGATGGTCGGCGTCGGTAGCGAGCCGATCGCGCTCGCGCCGACCGTCCCGCACCAGGCCTTCATGGTCTTCCAGATGATGTTCGCGATCATCACGCCCGCCCTCATCACCGGTGCCTTCGCGGAGCGCAAGCGCTTCAAGGCCTTCGTCGTCTTCACGCTCCTGTGGGCGACGCTCGTCTACGACCCGGTCGCTCACTGGGTCTGGGGCGGCGGCTGGCTGGGCCAGCTCGGCGCGCTCGACTTCGCCGGCGGCACCGTCGTGCACGTCACCAGCGGGGTGTCCGCGCTCGTCGCCGCGCTCGTGCTGGGCCGGCGGCGGGGCTACGGGTCGGAGCCGCTCGAGCCGCACGACGCGACCATGACCGTCCTCGGCGCGGCGCTTCTCTGGTTCGGCTGGTTCGGCTTCAACGCCGGCAGCGCCATCACCGCCGGCGGGCTCGCGGCGAACGCCTTCGTCGTGACCAACACCGCCGCCGCCATGGCCGCGCTCACCTGGATGACCGTGAGCTGGCTGCACAAGGGCGCGCCGAGCGTGCTCGGCGCGGCGGTCGGCGCCATCGCCGGCCTCGTCGCCATCACGCCGGCGGCCGGCTTCGTGGACGTCCCCGCCTCCATCGTCATCGGCCTCGGCGCCGGCACGATCTGCTACGGCGCGATCCAGGTCACCAAGCGCCTGCGGGTCGACGACGCGCTGGACGTCTTCGGGGTCCACGGCGTCGGCGGCGCCTGGGGCGCAATCGCCACCGGGATCTTCGCCACGACGACGGTCGGCAGCGCCACCGGACTCGTTTACGGGAACCCCGAACAGCTGGGGATCCAGCTCATCGCGGTCGCCGCGGTCGTGGCGTACGCGGCGGTCATGACGTTCGGGATCCTGAAGGTCATCGACCTCTTCGTCGGCCTGCGCGTGGCCGAACAGGAGGAGGTCCTGGGCCTGGACGCCTCCCAGCACCGCGAGGCCGCGTACCAGAGCTGAGCCGCTGGCGGCGGGGCCCGTTAAGGGGTCCCGCCGCCACCGAACCGCAACGGTGAGGCACCCGCTCGCGCTACTGACCCGGCCCGAGGGCTGCTCCTAGCCTCGGGCCAGCGAAGAAAAGAGGAGGCGACATGCCGCAGCTGGATGGCGTAGGGATCATGGCGATCGTTTCGTTCGCAGGGCTCGTCGTCGCCTGGATCTTCGCCCCGAACACCACCGCCGAAGCCGTCGAGCTGGAGACACTGCCCGCCGCGGCCTAGCTTCCTACCCCAGCCGGTACCCCACCCCGCGCACGTTCACCGGGAGCGGCGCGCCGGCGGCCTCGAGCTTCGTCCGAAGCCTCGCCAGATGCGCCTTCAGCCACTCCGGATCCGGATCGCGCTCGTCCGGCCACGCCGAGCGCAGGAGCGTGCGGCGGTCCACGACCTCGCCGGCCCGGGTCGCCAGTGCGGCGAGCAGGCGGAACTCCGTCGGCGTCAGCGGCAGCGGCTTGCCGTTCGCCCGCGCGCTGTGGGTCCGCGGATCGACCAGCAGGCCACCGACCTCCGCGGGAGCGACGGCGCGGCGGGCACCGCCGCCGCGGCGGAGCAGCGCGCGCACGCGCGCCCGCAGCTCCTTCGCCGCGAAGGGCTTTTCCAAGTAGTCATCCGCGCCCGCGTCGAGCAGCCTGGCCCGCTCCTCGCTGCCCTTCTCGCCGGTCAGCATGAGGATCGGCGTGTCGGAGCCAGCGCGTATGCGCCGGCAGACCTCGTCGCCGTCGATCCGGGGCAGTCGCCGGTCCAGGACGATCAGGTCAGGCGGGTCGTCGCGGTGGCGGCGGATCGCCTGGTCCCCGTCGTACGCCGTCGCGACGTCGTACCCCTCCTCGCCCAGCAGCGCCGCGACCATGCCGACCATCGCGCGGTCGTCATCGACGATGAGGATGGTGGTCACTGCTTGGCCAGCGGCAGGCTGAACACGAATGCCGAGCCGGTCTCGCCGGCGTCCTCGTACCAGAGCTTGCCGCCCTGGGCCTCCACGATGCGGCGGCAGGCGTAGAGGCCGATCCCCGAGCCGGGGACGCCGGCCGCGGCGCCGTTGCCGCGGACGAAGGGGTGGAAGATCCGCTCGCGGTCCTCCGCGCTCACGCCGGGCCCCTCGTCCGAGACGCGCACGGTCGCGCGGTCGCCGTCCTTCGCCACCGCGACGCCGATCGCGGTCCCCTGGGGCGCGTACTTCGTGGCGTTGTGCAGCAGCCCGCCCAGGACCTCGGCCGTCTTGCGCCGGTCTCCGCGCACCCAGATGGGCGCGCTGCCGCGCGGCGAGCGCACGCGGTGGCGGCGCAGGATGGGCATGAGCTCCTTGACCGTGCCGGCAGCGGCGGTCCGCAGATCGAACCGCGAGCGCCGCAGCGTGAGCTCGGGGCGGTCGTCGCGGACGCTCTCGAGGATGCGGTCCACCAGGCCGTCGAGGCGCTCGACCTGGGCGATCGCGTCGGCGGTCTCGCGCCTGCGGCCCCCGGTGCGCTCCCCCATCAGGTCGAGGTGGCCGCGGATGACCGAAAGCGGCGTGCGCAGATCGTGAATGACCACCGCCACGAACTCGGAGCGGGCGCGCTCCAGCTCCCGCAGCGTCTGCGCGGTCTGCCGCTCGAGCGCGTAGAGCGAGGCCTTGTCGATGGCGAGCGCCGCCTGGTTCGCCAGCGCGCCGACGAAAGCGACCTCCTCGTCCAGGAACTCCTTATAGTCCGGGACCTGCAGGACGACCGCGCCAAGAAGCCGGTCGGCAGCGATCAGCGGCAGCGCCAGGTGGTCGAAGGCCACGACGGGCCGGGTCTCCGCGACCGCGCGCTGCACTGCCTGGAGCGCCGCCTTCCCCAGGTCTCCCCGCCGGGCGCGGACGCTGGCCTGCCCGCCCTGGTCCCTGAGGAGGATCGCGCCCGACGCGCCGGGGTACACGCGCACGAGCCGGTCCACCACGAGCTGCAGGACCTCGTCGAGCTCGAGCGTGGAGGTGAGCACGTTGGAGACCTCGAAGAGCGCCGAGACCTCGCGGAGCTTGCGCTCCGACTCGCGCTGGAGGCGCGCCTTGTCGATGATCCCCCCGAGCTGGTCGGCGATGGTCTGGAGGAAGTCGATCTGCTCCTTCGTGAAGGTGCGCGGCTCCACCGTCTGGACGTTCATCACCCCGACGACCTCGTCGCGCATGACGAGGGGCACGGACAGCATCGACGTGAACTGCGGCTGGTCCGCCCCGCGGACCCACTTGAAGCGCGGCTCCTTGCGGACGTCGCGGGTGGCGAACGGGACGCGCGCGTTGGCGACCCAGCCGGTGATGCCCTCGCCGATCCGGAGCGTCGCGCGGCCGATGTTCCGGCGGTCGAGGCCGTTCGTCGCGGCCAGCCGCAACAGGCCCTCGCGCTTCTCGAGCAGGTAGAGCGAGGCGACGTCCGTCCGCATCGCCACGGTGGTCCGGTCGATGACGATCCTTAGCATCTCGTCCCAGTCCCGGGTGGAGGCCGCCAGCTGGGTGATCTCGTGGAGGAACGAGAGCTCCTGGATCTTCAGATCCGTCTCGGGAGCGCTCACGTATCGATGATGTCACGGAGTCGCGCGAAGACCACCGATCCGCGGGGTGCCGACCCTAGACTCGCGGGCGTGGGAGTGGTGATCCGGACCGAGGGCCTGACCAAGCGATTCGGCGACGTCCTGGCCGTGGACAGGCTCGACCTCGAGGTGCGGGAGGGCGAGGTATTCGGCTTCCTGGGTCCGAACGGCGCCGGGAAGACCACGACCCTGCGCCTTCTGTGCGCGCTCATCGCGCCCACGGCAGGCACCGCCGAGGTGTCGGGGCTCCGCCTGGGCCGCGACGACGCCGCCATCCGCGCCTCGGTCGGGATCCTCACCGAGCACCCGGGGCTGTACGACCGGCTCTCGGCACGCGAGAACCTGGCCTTCTTCGCCGCGCTCTACGGCCTGGACGGCGCCACGAGCCGCGCGCAGGTGGAGCGGTACCTGCGGCTGATGGGCCTGTGGGAGAGACGCGACGCGCCGGTCGCGACGTTCTCCCGCGGGATGAAGCAGAAGATGGCCATCGCCCGCGCCGCGCTCCACGAGCCGCGCGTCCTGTTCCTCGACGAGCCGACCACGGGCCTAGATCCCGACGCCGCGCGGACCGTCCGCGAGTTCATCCTGGCGCTGCGCGCCGAGGGCCGGACCGTGTTCCTCTGCACGCACAACCTGGATGAGGCCGACCGCCTCTGCGACCGCATCGCGTTCTTCCGGGGCCGCGTGATCCGCATCGCGGTGCCGGACGAGCTCCGCGCCGAGCTCTACGGGCGGACCACCGAGATCCGCGTGGTGCCCGCGCCGGTCGAGGCACAGCTGGAGCGCGTGCGCGCGACGGCCGGCGTGAGCGAGGCCTGGCTCGAGAACGGCTCGATCCTCGTCCGGAGCGCGGACCCGCTGCGCGTGAACCCGGACCTGGTGCGGACGCTGGTGGAAGGCGGCGCGTCGGTCGCGTTCGTCACCGAGCGCCGCGCTTCGCTCGAGGACGTCTACCTGCGCATCGTCGAGGAGGAGGTGCTCTCGTGACGGTGCTGGCGGGCCACGCCACTCGCGGCACGATCGTCGGCGCGGTGTGCGTTAGGGAGTGGCGCGAGGCGCTCGGCAACAAGCTGCTCGTCGGCATGACCCTCTTCCCGCCGCTGATCATCCTCGTGTCCGGGATCTTCGCGGTCGCGGCCGCCGCCATCTACCCGCCCAGCGAGCGCGACCTGCGCGCGATCTACGCCGCGGCGCCCGCGGTCGCGGGGCTCGACCCCAAGGAGGCCGTGCAGGGCCTCATCGCGCAGTACTTCCTCATCCTGTTCATGCTCATCCCGACGGTCGTGCCCCTCACCATCGCCATCTACTCGGTGATCGGCGAGAAGGCCTCGCGCACGCTGGAGCCGCTCCTGGCGACGCCCGTCGGGGTCGGCGAGCTGCTCCTGGCGAAGAGCATCGCCTCGACGGTCCCCGCCGTCCTGGTGACCTGGTTCGCGTACGCGGTGTACCTGGCCTCGGTGATCCTGGTGGGCAGCCAGGCCGCGGTCAACGCGGTGACGGCGCCGCGGTGGATCCTGGCGATGATCGTGATGGTCCCCCTGCTCACCGCGCTCAGCGTGAACCTGGGGATCCTCATCTCCACGCGCGTCAACGACGTGCGGGTCGCCCAGCAGATCGGCGGCCTCGTGGTCGTCCCGGTCGTGGCGCTTGGCATCTTCCAGGTGACGGGGCGGGTCGTGCTCGACAACGAGTCCTTCGTGAACATGGCGCTGCTCCTGATCGCGCTCGACGTGGTCGTGTTCCTGGCGGCCCGACTCGCGTTCCAGCGCGAGAACATCCTCTCCCGCTGGCGCTGACCTAGCGGCGGAACGGACCCGCCACCGCGGCTGTCCCGAGCTCGACCATCTCGCGGTACCCGGCCAGGCTGTCGTCCTCGAATCCGAGCAGGTGCAGCGCTCCGTGCGCCGCCAGGAAGGCGATCTCGCGCTCGCGCGAGTGGCGGCGTCGCTTCGCCTGGCGCGCGGCCTGGGCGGCGCTGATGACGATGTCGCCCAGCTCGAGCGAGCCGTCCGGCTCCCGCT
>JBOGTE010000038.1:0-15706 GCA_050692015.1 Candidatus Limnocylindria bacterium | reverse complement strand
CGATCCAGCGCACCGGCGCAGAGGTGACGCTGGCCGGATCCGACTACGACGAGGCGCATGCCGAGGCGCTGCGGCTCGCGGCCGCGAACGGGGCGACCTACGTCCACGCCTTCGATGATCCGGACGTCATCGCCGGGCAGGGCACCGTCGCCCTCGAGATGCTCGAGCAGGAGCCGGCGCTCGACACCATCGTCGTTCCGGTCGGCGGTGGCGGACTGCTCGCCGGGTGCGCCCAGGTCACGGCTCCGCACGGCGTGCGGCTGATCGGCGCGCAGGCCGAAGGCGCCCCCGCGTTCGCGCGGTCGTTCGAGGCGCGCCGCGTCACCGAAGCAGCGGCCCACACCATCGCCGACGGCATCGCGGTCCGGCGGCCCTCCGAGCTAACGCTCCGGATGGCGCTCGGATCCGTGGAAGCGGTGCGGACCGTGCCGGACGAGGCGATCGCGCGCGCCATGGTCCTACTGCTCGAGCGGCACAAGCTGCTCAGCGAGGCCGCCGGAGCTGCGGCTCTGGCGGTCGCGCTCGAGAGCGGCGCGCCGCTAGGCGAGCGCGTGGGCATCGTCATCAGCGGCGGCAACGTGGACCCGAACCTGCTTGGCAAGGTGATCCAGCAGGGCCTGGCGTCAGCGGGCCGGTACCTCGCTTTCCGGACGTGGCTCGACGATCAGCCCGGGCGCCTGCACGCGCTCACCGGCGTCCTGTCGGCGGCGCACATCAACATCCTCCACATCGGGATCCATCGTCTCGGCCCGTACACCTCGCTGGGGCGTGTGGGACTCGACGTGATCGTGGACACGCGCGACCGGGCGCATGCGAGCGCCGTCCTCGGTCTAGTGCGCGATCAGGGCTTTCCGGCGGAGGAGCTGCTCGACACCGGACCATAGAGCCAAGCCCACGCTCGCGCGATCGCTACGGGCGCGCCGCCTTCGCAGCGTCCTTGCCGACACCGAGCGGCCTGAAGCTCGATGGGGCCCCCAGCGCCTTACAATCGCGGGCGCAAGGCGATGCCGAAGGTAAGGAGCAGAAAGCACATCATGGTGAGGAGGACACAGCGCGTGCGACTGGACGCCACCGTGACGAGCAAGGGTCAGATCACGCTCCCGGCTCGGCTGCGCCGAGAGCTTGGGATCAAGACCGGCGACCGCGTCAGGTTCGAGCGCTCGGGTGAACGCGTCGCCATGCGCACGCTTCCCCGGACGGATCTGATGGAGCTCGCCGGCGCCCTGGCCGGCGCCGGCCGCTCGGCGAGCGCGGACCTGGCCTCGCTGCGGCGGAAGGCGTGGCGCTCGCGAGGGAAGGAGCTGCAGCGGCGGTCGGCGCGATGACGACCGTCTGGGTGGACACGAACATCGTTGTCCGCTTCCTCACGCGCGCGCCGCTCCCGCTCTACGAGCGTGCTGCCGTGCTCATGAAACGTGCCGCCGATGGCGAGATCGTCCTCCATCTCACGCCGGTCGTCGTCGCCGAGATCGCCGCGGTGCTCCGCCACAGCATCGGCCTGGGCCTGCCCGAGGTTGCTGACGCCCTCGGTCGGTTCCTGGCCGCTCGCGGCGTCGAGACCGAAGACGAGGAGCGCGTGCTCGAGGCGCTGGAGCAGAGCGGTCGGCTCAAGATCGACTTCGTGGATGCGTACCTCTACGGCCTGGCTCGCGCAGCCGGCGCTGCGGTCGCCTCCTTCGACACCGACTTCCCGAAGCGCCTGGGCGTCGAGGGCTACGCGGTCTGACGCGAGAGCCAGCAGTCACCTTGATCTCGCGCAGGCGCCGCGCCGTCGCCTAGGAGCGCGAGTACGCGCGGCTGGCGACGCCATTGAGCTCGAGCGCTACGGTGTCGCCAGCGAGGCAGGCCGCCTCCAAGGAGTGTGCAGATCGACGCAAGTGTCTGACGAACGTCTGTACACTGTGGTCATGCCGATCGTGAACGTGCGCGAGCTGTCGCGGGGTACGGGCAAGGTCATCGGCGCCGTCGTGCGCACCGGCCGTCCGGCCGTCGTGACGAAGGGCGGCCGTCCCGTTGCGCTCGTCAGCGCGCTCGACCCCGACGACCTAGAGGACTGGTTCCTTTCGAACGCCCCCGAGTTCGTCCGAGGCATGCGCAGCGCGGATGCCGACCTTACGGCAGGGCGGACGATCTCGCTCGACGACTACCTGGCGCGCACGCGGCCGCCGAGAGGAGCTCGCGCCCGCGCAGGTCGGACGCGGCGTGGCACCCGCGGAGCGTAGGTGTCGGTCCGTGTCCAGCTGTCGCGACGAGCCGTCAGGGATCTCACCAAGCTCGGGAGGGAGCGCCGCCGGGTAGAGAGGCTGCTCGCCGCGCTCGGTCAGGAGCCGCGTCCCGCGAACCTCGACCTGAAGCCGCTTCGCGGCCGCGAGCCGTGGTCGCGGGCTCGTGCCGGGTCCTACCGCGTGATCATCCGGCCGCTGACGGGCGAAGAGGTCCGCCGGCTGACCGGAGCCGCCGGTCGCGGGTACCTCGTCGCGCGGATCGTTCATCGCCGCGATCTCGAGCGCGCCATCGGGAGGCTCTGAGCGGCCTCCGACAGAGGAAGTCGCGGAGGCCTTGACGGCCGGGGACCCTCGGCCTAGGTTTTCCGACCCGCGAGATCGGAAATCAGCCTCCGGAGGCATCTCATGACCGCCAACGATCGGTACGCCCGCCCCGACTCGCTCGTGGATACGAGCTGGGTAGCCGAGCACCTGCGCGACCCCAAGGTCCGCCTCTTCGAGGTGGACGTCGACACCAGCGCCTACGACACCGGACACATCGAGGGGGCGCTCGGGCTGCACTGGCAGCGCGACCTCCAGCAGCAGCCGGTGCGCGACATCCTCACGAAGGAGCAGCTCGAGGAGCTCCTCGCGCGCCACGGCGTCTCGCCGGACACCACGGTCGTCTGCTACGGCGACAACAACAACTGGTTCGCCGCGTGGGCCTTCTGGCTCCTCACGTACTACGGCCACGAGGACGTGCGCCTCATGAACGGCGGCCGCGCCAAGTGGTCCGCCGAGGGCCGTCCGCTGACCACGGACGTCCCGACCTACCCGCGAGCGAGCTACCGCGCGAAGTCGCCGCGCGCGGAGGTGCGCGCGCTGCGCGACGACGTCCGCGCGTCCATCGCCAAGCGCGTCGCGCTCGTCGACGTGCGCTCGCCGAAGGAGTTCGCGGGCGAGCTGCTCGCGCCGGAGAACCTGCCGCAGGAAGGCGCGCAGCGGGGCGGCCACATCCCCGGCGCGCGGAACATCCCGTGGGCGCAGGCCGTCCGCGAGGATTCCACCTTCAAGTCACCGTCCGAGCTGCGCGCGCTGTACGAAGCGAAGGGCATCACCGCGGACGGCGAGACCATCGCCTACTGCCGCATCGGCGAGCGCTCCGCACACACCTGGTTCGTGCTCACGCAGCTGCTCGGCCACCCGAAGGTCAAGAACTACGACGGCTCCTGGACGGAGTGGGGCAGCCTCATCGCAGCGCCGATCGAGCGGGAGGCGGCTGCGGTGTAGGACTCGCGAGCCTTCGGCTCGCTCTCTGTACGTGCAGGCTCCTGACGGAGCCTGCTGTAGTCCTACGGCCCGGCGCGCTGGTCCCGCGGGTGCACGCGCGGTCCGGCGGGCGTGTCGTCGATCCGCCAGCACCTCTCGAAGAGCTCGCGGCGCTTGGCGAGCAGGTCCTCGAGGAACAGCGGGTCATGTGGGCCGAGCCGGCTCCACAGCACGAGCTGCGGGTTGCCCTGGGCGTGCGCGTCGGCGGCGCATCCTTCCTCACCTGGTGAAGTCTGATCGAATTCGCGCCCGCTCGGCCGAACGCCGAGCGCTGGATAACGCGCGGGGGCCGAAACGGGTTGGTCAGGTGTGAAGCCCGTCCTCGTGGCGCTGGCGCTCCTGCTCGCGGCGGTACCCTCACCGGCGGCCGGCGCGGCCGAGCAGCTCGACGCGGCGCAGACCAGCGCCTGCGTCTCCAGCGTCGGGCCCGGCATCGCCGCGCCCGCGAGCGTGCCGAGCGGCCTTCCGGGCTACCACGCGGCGTGGTACGGGCAGTCCGGCTACATGCGCCTCTGCCCCGGCGAGCGCGCCACCGCCACCGTCGCGTACCACAACGCCGGCTCGCTCGGCTGGCACAGCGGCGTCATGGGCCAGGCCGCCTACCTCGGCACCTGGGACTGGGAGCCCGGGCAGGACCAGCCGTCCATCCTCGGCGGCGATGGCCAGCGCGGCTCGCCCGCGACCGGCTGGCCGCGCTTCGACCGCCTGGCGGCGCAGCCGCACGCGTACGTCGGGCCGGGCCAGGTGGCCTGGTTCCAGTTCAGCGTCGCCGCTCTGCCCGATCCGGGCACGTACCGCCTCGGCATCCGCCCGCTCATCGAGGGCGCCACGTGGATGGAGGACCAGGGCGTCTTCTGGGAGGTCACCGTGCTCAACGCCGATGGCAGCGAGCCGCGGCCGACGCCGCCCTCGCCCGCGGGCCTCTACTACGACGTCGGGCCGGGCGTCTCGGCGGCGGCCATCGCCGAGGTCCACCAGGGCGTCGCCTGGGTCTCGCAGTACCTCGCCGCCGCGCTGGGCGGCGACCGCAGCCGCCGCGCCGTGGCGCACATCAGCGTCGGCAGCGGCACCGAGCAGTTCTGCTGCGTCGCCAACGGCTCGGGCTTCGACATCGTGACCTCGAACCGCGCCTGGGCCACGCCGAACGCGCCGGCGCCCGACACCTGGACCGCCTCCACCGAGCGCAAGGAGCTGGCGGCGCACGAGTACGTGCACCTGTGGCAGCACACCGTCGGGGGCAGCGGCTGCATGCTCGGGCCCGGGAAGTGGCTGGCCGAGGGCATGGCCGAGTGGGTCGCCTACCGCTCGTTCATCGAGGCCGGCCTCATCACCCAGGCGCAGATCGACACCTTCATCCGCCGCCAGCTGCGAAGCGCCAGCTACGTCCCGCTGTGGGACCTCGTGCGCGCCTGGCCGGCGGACACCAAGCCGTACGCGGTGGGCTACCTGGCGGTGGACCGCCTCGTCGCCGCCAGCGGCCCGAGTGCGCTGCGCGACTGGTGCGAGCGGGTGGGCGCCGGCGCTTCCTGGACCGCCGCCTTCCGCGACGCCTTCGGCGAGACGCCCGAGTCCTTCTATGAGCGCTACGAGGCCTACCGCTCCGACTTCGCGCGCTGAGATAGCTCCGCGGATCTCCACAGCGGCAGGCTCCGGCCAGGCGGACGAGGTCCGCTCCGCGTAACGGGAACGGGCCGTGCGGGTCGGCCAGGCGTCACTGCTGCTTCGCCGGTCCGGGCGGCTTCGACATCATCACCTCGAACCCTCGAGCGCCTTCCGGCTGTACCGTCTTCTGTGCCCCGGCGGTAGCATGCCGCGATCGAGCCTGATGAAGGAGATGAAGATGCTCGATCTCGACCGCATCGACCTCGGCGAGCTCAGCCACGCCCTCGAGGACCACAGCGACCTCACGTCGTGGTGGATCGACCGCGGGACCGGCGACCTCCACATGCTCGGCGACGGCATGTGGGATGGCGAGGCGGTGGACGACGACTTCGAGCCATCGCCGGACTTCCTCCGCGTCGATCCGATCGGGTCGCGCGAGAGCTACGGCGACCTCGAGGCATTCACCGCGAACGTTCGCGATCCGCGCGCCCGCGAGCAGCTCGAGCGGGCGATCGCCGGCCGCGGTGCTTTCCGGCGCTTCAAGGACGCGCTGCAGCAGTTCCCCGATCTGCGCCAGGCGTGGTTCCGGTTCCACGACGCGCGGACCGAGCGGCGGGCCATCGAGTGGCTCCGCGACGAGGGTCTCATCAGCGAGGCGGTGGCCGACCGCGGCCTCGCGGCCCGGCCGGACCCCGACCTCCCCGAGATCGCCGGCCCCTTCGACGCGGTCGAGATAGCCAGGGCGGTCGCGGACGATCTGCGCCCGCTCTACGGCCGACGCCTGCGCAAGGTGGTGCTCTTCGGGTCGTGGGCGCGGGGCGACGCGCGGCCGGACTCGGACATCGACCTCCTCGTCGTCCTCGACCGCGTGGACGATAGGTGGCAGGAGCGCCTCCGGATGAGCGAGGCGCTCTATCGGCACTCGCTGGCGAACGACACCGTCATCGCCGCGCTGCCCATCGGCGAGGAGGAGTTCGAGCGCCCCGGTCTGCGCGTCGTGCTCAACGCGCGTGCCGAGGGGGTCCCGATCGGGTGAGCCAGGAGGACCCGGGGGCCCGGATGTCCCGCGCGCGGACCGAGCTGGAGGTCGCGCAGCTCCTGGCCGACCGGGGATACCCGGAGCAGGCCGCCTCGCGGGTCTACTACGCGGCCTTCTACGCGGCCGACGCCGCCCTGCTGCACCTTGGCGAGAGGCGTTCCAGCCACTCCGGCCTGATCGCGGCGTTCGGGAAGCTGGTGGTCAAGGAGGGCGGGTTCGATCCGGGCACCGGAGCGCTCCTACACCGCCTCTTCGAGCTTCGCAGCGACGCAGACTATGAGTCCGGGACGGTCACGACCGAACAGGTGCGGGACGCGCTCGCGAGCGCGGAGCGCTTCGTCGCCGCCGTCGAGGAGTGGCTCGGGGGTAGGGCTCAGCCGGCCTGAGCGAGCTCCCGGTAGCGCTCCCGGAGCGCAGCCTTCTGCACCTTGCGGGTCGGACCCGTGCGAGGGAGGTCCTCGGCGAAGATCACGTAGCGCGGCCGCTTGAAGTCGGCGAGGCGCGCGCGCACGAAAGCGACGAGCTCTTCTACGCTCGGCGTCGCGCCCGCCGCCGGGACGACGACGGCGCACACCGACTCGCCCCAGTGCGCGTCCGGCACGCCGATGACCGCCACCTCCTCGACCCCTGGATGCAGCCGGAGTACCGCCTCGACCTCGCTCGGGTAGACGTGCTCGCTGCCGGTGATGATCACGTCTTTCTGGCGGCCGGTCACCCAGAGGTAGCCGCGCTCGTCGAAGTAGCCGAGGTCGCCCGTGTGCAGCCAGCCGCCGCGCAGCGCCTCCGCGGTCCGGTCCGGCAAGTTCCAGTAGCCCTCCATCAGGTGCTCGGTGCGGGCGACGATCTCACCCACCGTGCCGGCGGGGACGGGCCGGTCCTCGGCGTCCACGATGCGGATCTCGGCCTGCGGATGGGCCCGGCCGTTCGAGCCGTAGGCGCTCGGCGGATCCTCGGGGCGGAGGTACGTGAGCACGGGTCCCGCCTCGGTGAGCCCATAGTTCTGGAGGTAAGAGGCCTGCGGGATGCGGCGCCGGATCTCCGCGATGAGCTCGGCCGGCATCGCGTCCGAGCCGGCGATGACGCGCCGGAGCGAGCTGAGATCGCGACGATCGAGGTCCTCGCGCGCCATGAGCCGCTTCCAGACGGTGGGGACGGCACGGAAGGCTGTGACGCGGTGGCGCTCGATCGCGTCGAGGACCGCGTCGGCGTCCGGCCACGGCAGGACGACGACGGTCGCGGCGATGTACAGAGGCGGCAGGATCCCGCAGTCGGTGCCGCCGGTGTGGAAGAGCGGATACGTGCACAGGTACACGTCGTCGCGTTCCGCGCGCGTCTCCGCGGCCCAGGTCGCCGCGTGCAGGACGTGGGCGCGGTGCGAGAGCACGGCGCCTTTAGGCGAGCCCGTCGTCCCGCTGGTGTAGAGGATGATGTGCGGATCGCCCTCGGAGATCGCCGCATCGGGCTCCTCGTCCGACGAGCCCGCGATAAGGGCGGCGTACGTCGTGTCGTCGGCGCCGCCGCCGGGGCCGATCCACACGACGCGCGGAGCCGGCGTGACGGTCGAGCGGGCCTCCGTCACGACGTCCTCGTGATCCGCCGCGGCGATGAGGACGCGCGCGCCCGAATCGCCCAGCACGTGCGCCAGCTCCGCGGCCTTGTACCAGTAGGAGGCGGGCACGAGGATCGCGCCGGCCTTGGCCGCCGCGAAATAGGCGACGACCCACTCGACCGAATTGCGGCCGAAGAGCGCGACACGATCGCCGCGCTCGACGCCGAGCGCGAGCAGTCCGTTCGCCAGCCTCGTCGCGGCCTCGTTCAGCTCGCGGTAGGTCCAGCGGTGCTCCTTGAAGACCAGCGCGAGGCGCTCGCTGTCCGCGCTGACCGCGCGGCGCCGCACGATGTCGCCGATCAGCAGCACTTGTGGCGCTCCGGCGTGATTTCCGATCCCACTGGTCGGAATTGTAGAGACAGCTCCGCCGGGCGAGGGCACGGAGCCGTCCGTCTACGTGTGTGCAGGCTGCACCGACTTCGTCCGTCGTACGTCGAGATGCTTTGTCCGGCGTAGCACCGCTGCTAGCGTGACCTCCTCATGACGCGCATCGCTCACGCGCCGGCCCACGGGCACGTGCATCACGTGCATGGTCACGTCATGGGAGGCGCGTAGCGGGCATCTAGCCATCACGCGGGATCCTCGAGGCCTCCCAGTTCCACATGGACGGGGAGGCCTTTTCTATTTCCGGCGATGGAGGAAAGCGACGAACGGCAGCGAAACGACGCTCGACGCGCGGCTCGCGCTCCCGCGGGGTGCACGCGACATACTGCCGACCGAGGCGCGGGAGCTGCACGCCATCCGGCGGAGCCTGCTCGAGGCCTTTCGCTCGTACGGCTACGCGCCGCTCGAGCCGCCGACACTCGAGGTCGCGCGCGGCGACGGCAGCGTCGACGAGCGTCGCGTCCTGCGCTTCCTCGACCGCGACGGCAGCCTGCTCGCGCTGCGCCCGGACCTCACGACCGCCGTGGCACGCGTCGTCGCGCAGCGGTACCGCGATGCGGGGGTCGCGCTCCGGCTCTCGTACATCGCCACGGTGTTCCGCCAGGAGCACTCGATGCGTGGCTCCGAGCGGGAGTACGACCAGGCTGGGGTCGAGCTCATCGGTACCGCCGGGGACGGCCGCTCCAGCAGCCTCGCGGACGCGGAGCTCGTTGCGCTCCTCTGCGACGCGCTCTGGCGCTGCGGGCTTTCGTCGGCCCAGATCGACATCGGCCACGCCGGCTTCCTCGAGGGCTTCCTGGACGAGGCGGATGCGGAGTCTCGCAAGATCGCGCTCGCGCGCGCGCGGGCCGGCGACCTGGTGGGCCTGGTCGACGTCGCGCGTACGGGCGGCCTCGCCGACCCCCGGGTCGGGCGGCTCCGCGAGGCCCTGCGATATCGCGGTCCGATCGAGGCGTGGCCATCGAACGCGCTGCCCGAGCGCTCCGCGCGCGCTCTGGAGGAACTGGCGGCGCTCTCGCGCCTCCTGAGCCACGCCGAGCTGCCGCTGCCGGTGCGGTACGACCTGGGGCTCATCGCGCCCTTCGGCTACTACACGGGAGCGATCGTCCAGGCGACGGCGGGCGGGCTCGGCCTTCCGATCGCGTCTGGCGGCCGCTATGACGGCCTGCTCGCGCGGTTCGGCGCGGACCGGCCGGCGACCGGCTTCGCCATCACCGTGCCGCTCCTGCACCAGGCGATCGTGGCCGAGGGATGGCGTGTCGACGACCGATCGCCGCTCGTCACGCTCGAGGGCGGGTCGCCGGGAGACGTGCTTCGCGCGGCGAGCGCGCTCCGGCGCGCCGGCCTCGACGTGGCGATCGGAGCGGTCGCGGACAGCGCCGGCCGGTCCACGATCGCTCTGCGGGTCATCGACGGCGAGCGCGTGGAGCGCGACGGTCGAGTGCTCCTGGTCGAGGCCATAGCAGCGAGCCTCTCTACATGAGCGCCCTCCGGCTCGCGCTGGCACAGGGCGCGAGCTTCGATGACACGCTGAAGGCGCTCGATGAGGTCGGCCTCCCGACCGGCGGGCTCTCCGGGCACCGCCGCTTCCTCATCCGTGCCGACGGCGTCGAATACGTCCTCGCACGACCGGCCGACGTCCCGACCTACGTCGCGCACGGCGCCGCCGACCTCGGCATCGTCGGGCGCGACGTCCTGCTCGAGTCGGACGAGGACGTGGTCGAGCTCGTCGATCTCGGGTACGGGCTATGCCGGTTCGTCGTCGCCGCCCCCATCGGATCGCTGGATCGCTCGCTCGACGAGTACCGGCATCTCGGTTCGCTCGAGGTCGCGACGAAGTACGTCCGCGTAGCGCAGCGGCACTTCGAGGGGCGGGGCATCCAGGTAGAGCTCATCCGCCTCTCCGGGGCGGTCGAGCTCGCCCCGCAGGTCGGCCTCTCGGACTGGATCGTCGACCTCGTGAGCACGGGCCGAACGCTGCGCGAGAACGGCCTCGCCGTCGTCGAGGAGATCGCCACCTGCAGCGCGCGGCTCGTCGCCAATCGCGTCTCGTACGCTCGCGATCGCGAGCGCATCGCGGGGCTCGCGGAACGGTTCGAGGCATGGGCCGCCGAGCGCGCGGAGGACCCCTCAGAGCGCCGATCGGAGCGCGACGCATCCACCGCGATCCCCACCGCCGTGGAGGCGCCCGGCCGATGAGGGTTCGCATCGAGACGCTCGAGGCCTTCCGGCGGCGAGCGCTGCGGCAGCGGGGCGTCACGCTCGATCCGGCGGTCGTGGACCACGCGCGCGCCGCGATCGCCGCGGTGCGCCGCCGGGGCGACGCTGCCGTCCTTCGCGAGGTGCGCCGCTTCGACCGTCGCGAAGCGCGCCAGGCCGACCTCTGGGTCGATGTCCGGGCACTGCGCGCGGCCGCCCGCCGCTGTTCCCCTGCGCTCAAGAGCGCGATCGACCACGCGTACGCGAGCGTCGCCTCTTTCCACCGCCGGCAGCGCCCGCGGGCGGTCACCTGGAGCGGGCGCGGCTTCCGGACCTCGCTCGTGCCGGAGCCGCTCGACCGCGTCGGGGGGTGCGTCCCGCGCGGCGCGGGCTCGTACCCCTCGACGGTCCTCATGGTCGGCGTGCCGGCGCGCCTCGCGGGCGTGCGCGAGCTCGTGCTCGCGTCTCCGATGCCACGCGACGGCTCGCTCGACCCCGCGCTTGCCTACGCGGCGGCGAAGGTCGGCGCGTCGGGTCTTTACCGCGCGGGGGGTGCCGCCGCGGTGGCCGCCCTCGCCTACGGGACCTCCAGCGTCGGTCGCGTCGACAAGATCGTCGGGCCCGGGAACGCCTACACCGCGGCCGCGAAGTGGCTTGTCTCGGCCGACGTCGGGATCGACTCGCTGGCCGGCCCGAGCGAGCTGGTCGTCATGGCCTCCGGAGACGCCGACGCCGCGGCGATCGTCCTCGACCTCGAGGCGCAGGCGGAGCACGGCGCCGGCGCCTTCGCCGCGCTGCTCTGTGACGACGACGCGATGCTCACGACGGTCGCCCGCGCCCTGGACGCCGTCGGCGCGCCTCCCGGCGCGATCGGGCTGTACCGCTTCCCGTCGCTGGATGCCGCGATGCAGGCCGCAGCGGAGGCGGCACCCGAGCACCTCAGCCTCGCGGGCGGTGCTGCGGCCCGGCTCGCCTCGCGCGCGCGCAACGCCGGTGCGGTGTTCGTAGGTTCACGGAGCGCGGTCGCGTTCGGCGACTACGTCGCGGGGTCGAACCACGTGCTCCCGACCGGCGGAACGGCGCGCTGGGCATCCGGCCTCCGCGTGGACGACCTCGTCCGCTGGACGACCCGCGTGCGCGCGACCGGCGACCTCGCCCGGGCCGCGGCCGCGGGCGCGATCCTGGCGCGTCACGAGGGCATGCGGTACCACGCCGCTTCCATGGAGCTCCGCGCATGAAGGCGGCCAGCACGCGGCCGGCCGGCGGGACGCTGGGATCGGCGGTCCTCCCCGAGCCGCGCCCGGACCTCGTGTCGTTCGCGCCTTACCGGACGCAGCAGATGGATGCCCAGGTGCGCCTCCAGGCGAACGAGTGGGCCGAGCCCAACCCCGCCGCGCGCTACCTCGATCCCGACGAGCTCGAAGGGCTCCTCCTCAACCGTTACCCCGGTGCGGGGACGGACCTGCGCACCGCGCTCGCGCAGGGCTTCGGTGTCGCGCCCGAGCAGATCGTCCTGGGGAACGGCAGCAACGAGGTCCTGCTGTATGCCTTCCTCCTCTTCGGCGGAGCCGGACGGCGCACGCTCCTGTACCAGCCGACGTACTCCTTGCACGAGCGCCTCGCGGTGATCGCCGGAAGCTCCGTGGTGTCGGAGACGGTCGGGCTGCCGTACGCACTCACCGCTGAGCGCGCTGTCGCCGCGGTGGAGCGCGAGCGCCCGGAGGTCGTCGTCCTCTGCTCGCCGAACAACCCGACCGGTACGGTCGTCGGCGAGGACGTGATCCTCGCCGTCGCGCGCGCGGCGCCTCGCTCGCTGGTGCTCGTGGACGAGGCCTACGCCGACTTCGCCGGCGTCACCGTCATCCCGCGGATCGCCGACCACCCGAACCTGGCGGTCGTGCGCACGTTCTCGAAGGCGCGGGCCGCGGCGGGGCTTCGCCTCGGCGCCCTCGTCGCGCACCCGCAAGTCGCCGGGATGTTCCGCGCCGTGCAGCTCCCGTACAACGTGAACGCGATCACGCAGGCCGTGGCCACGAAGATCGTGGCGGATGACGCCTCCCTGCGGCGCCGCGTCGAGCTGTGCCGCGTGGAGCGCGAGAGGGTCCAGCGCGCCCTCGCGGGCGTCGAAGCCGTCGAGGCGTATCCGTCGGCGGCGAACTTCGTGCTGTTCCGGCTGCGCTCGGGCGAGACGGCGGACCTGCACGCCCGATTGCTCGAGCACGGCGTGCTGGTGCGCGATCTCTCGTCGTGGCCCGGATGCGCGGGGTGCCTACGCGTGTCCATCGGAACCCCGCCCGAGAACGACCGCTTCATCGCCGCGCTCGGCGCGGTGCTGGCGCCGGCAGCGACAGTGCCCGTGCACCGCGCCTCGGGAGTTCTGCGATGAGCCCCGCCACCCGGCGCGCGAAGTACGCGCGCAAGACGAAGGAGACCGACATCCGGGTCGATCTCCGGCTCGACGGAGCGGGCAGGGCCAGGGTCGCCACGGGGATCCCGTTCCTCGACCACATGCTCGACCTGTTCGCGGTGCAAGGCCTCATCGACCTCGACGTGCGCGCGTCGGGAGACCTGGAGGTGGACCAGCACCACACGGTCGAGGACGCCGGCCTGGCCCTCGGCACCGCACTGGACAAGGCGCTCGGCGACAGCAAGGGGATCGTGCGCTTCGCCTCGCTCACGGTCCCGATGGACGAGTGCCTGGTGACGGTCGCGATCGACCTCGGCGGCCGCGCCGGCTTCGCCTACGACCTCGCGCCGAGCGAGCGCATCGTCGGCGCGTTCGACACGACGCTCATGCCCCACTTCCTCGAGTCGTTCGCGCGCGCCGGCCGGCTGACGCTGCACGTCGTCCAGGTCCGCACGGGGAACCCGCACCACCTCCTCGAGGCGGCGATGAAGGGCCTGGGCCGCACGGTCGCCGAGGCGGCGCGGCGCGATCCGCGGCGGCGCGGCGTGCCGTCCAGCAAAGGGCTCATCGGATGATCGCCATCATCGACTACGGGGTGGGCAACATCGCGAGCGTGCGGAACGCGTTCGCCGCCGTCGGCGCGAGCGCCGAGCTGGTGCGGGATCCGGATGCCCTCGCCGCCGCCGGCGCGGTGGTCCTGCCCGGTGTCGGGCACTTCGGCCACTGCTCGCGCGAGTTTCACCGGGCCGGCTTCGCGCCGGCGCTCCGCGACGCGCGCGAGCGCGGCACGCCGATCCTCGGCATCTGCGTGGGCATGCAGCTCCTCTTCGAGGGGAGCGACGAGGCCGAGGACGAGCCCGGGCTCGGGCTGCTCCCCGGGCGGGTGCGGCTGATGCGAGAGGTCCCGCGGCTACCCCACGTGGGCTGGAACCAGGTCCGTGTCCGGCGGGGTCACCCTTGGCTGCCGCGATCCACGGACAGCGCGTACTTGTACTTCGTCCACAGCTATGCCGCGGAGGCTTCGGGTCCCGCGGTCCTCGGGACGGTGGATCACGGCGGCGAGCGCGCCGCGATCGTCGGTGGCGAAGGGCTGCTGGGCGTGCAGTTCCACCCCGAGCGGTCGGGCGCCGCGGGTCTCGACCTGCTGCGCACGTTCGCCACGGCCGTGGGAGCGGTAAGCGCCGAAGTGGCGGTCCCGTGACCCTGGCTCGGCGTGTCATCCCCTGCCTCGACGTGCGTGGCGGTCGGGTCGTGAAGGGCAC
Organism: Candidatus Limnocylindria bacterium; assembly: GCA_050692015.1. Lineage (GTDB taxonomy): Bacteria > Chloroflexota > Limnocylindria > P2-11E > P2-11E > GWC2-70-10. Next base: position 1,671 of record JBOGTE010000038.1, on the reverse strand, counting down.
GCGGTTCGTAGAGCTGCGGGACGCGGGCGATCCCGTCGAGCTCGCGCGCCGCTACGGCGAGCAGGGCGCGGACGAGCTCGTGTTCCTGGACATCACCGCATCGGCCGAGCGTCGCCGGACGGTGATCGAGCTCGCCGCACGCGTCGCGGCGGAGATCTTCATCCCCTTCACCGTGGGCGGTGGGATCCGCACTGCCGACGAGGCGGGCGAGCTCCTGCGGCAGGGCGCGGACAAGGTGGCGGTGAACAGCGCCGCGGTCCGGAGCCCGGCGCTGATCGAGGCGATGGCCTCCCGCTTCGGCTCGCAGGCCGTCGTGCTGGCCATCGACGCCCGCCACCGCCGGACCCCGGGGCCGCCGGACGGGGCCGCGCGCCCGGGCGCATGGGAGGTCGTCATCAACGGAGGGCGCGAGCCGACCGGCCGTGATGCAGTTAAGTGGGCGAGGGAGGGCGTCGAGCGTGGCGCGGGCGAGATCCTGCTGACGAGCATGGACACCGACGGCACCAAGCTCGGATTCGATATCGCGCTGACGGAAGCCGTCGCCTCGGCCCTGAGCGTGCCGGTCATCGCGTCGGGCGGGGCCTCGGGTCCCATCGACTTCGTCTCGCTCTTCCGGCGGACGTCCGCGGAGGCGGGCCTCGCGGCCTCCATCTTCCACTTCGGGGAGACGACGGTCCGGCTGGTGAAGGACGCGCTCGCGGCCGCGGGCATTCCCGTCCGGCCTCCCGACCTGGTCACCGCGCGATGAACGGAGGCGACGTCCGCTTCGATGAGCGCGGTCTCGTCCCGGCCGTGGTGCAGGACGCGGCGACCGGCTCCGCGCTCATGCTGGGATGGATGGACCGCGAAGCGATCGAGGCCACGGAGCGCACCGGCGAGGTCCACTTCCACAGCCGCTCGCGCGATGCCCTCTGGCGCAAGGGCGAGACGAGCGGGAACACGCTGCACTTGGTGGAGATGCGTGCCGACTGCGACGGCGACGCGATCCTCGTCCGCGTGCATCCGAAGGGGCCCGTCTGCCACACGGGCGCGCAGACCTGCTGGGGTCCCGATCCCGCGCCCGCCCTCGCGGGCACGCTCTCGGAGCTCGCTGCTCTGCTGGCCGAGCGCCGCCGCGAGCTGCCTGCCGGCTCCTACTCCGCGGAGCTCTTCCGGAGGGGCCGCGGCGCGATCGCCCAGAAGGTGGGGGAGGAAGCGTTCGAGCTCGCGCTCGCGGCGACCACCGAGACGCACGAGCGGGCGATCAGCGAGCTCACCGACCTGCTGTATGCCGTTCTCGTTCTCGCCACCGATCTGGAGATGACGGCAGATGAGATCGCGGCCTCGCTGGCCCACAAGAAGCGGGCGGCCGCGGCACGTTGAGGCCTTCCTAGAGCGCCGGGGCAGGTTCCCGCGCGAAGGCTGGCAGGACCTCGCGGACCAGCCGGTCGAGCTGGCCGCGCTGGTCCCACGATGTGAGCCGGATGGTGATCTCCTTCGCGCCGGCGTCGGCGAACTCACGGATCTTGGCGACGACCTCCTCCGGCGGCCCGTACGCGACCCACACGTCCAGGCGCGGGCGGGTGATGTCGAAGCCGTAGTACGCGTCTAGGAACCGCTTCGACTCCGCGGCGGCCTCCTCGCGGTCCTCGTTGATGTTCACGTTGTAGTAGAGCGTGTTGTCGAACGCGT
>JBOGTE010000037.1:0-15905 GCA_050692015.1 Candidatus Limnocylindria bacterium | reverse complement strand
ACGAGGACGACCGCGATGAACGCGAACGCGATGAGCTGGTCGGTCAGGAATTCCATTAGGCCCCTCCTTTTTCCTCTGGGACGCGCGCGACGACGAGCCTGACGCCGTCCACCTTCTGGACGGTCACAGGCTCGCCCTCCTTGATGGGATCTCCGCTGGTGGTCGCGGTCCAGTCCTCGCCGGCGACGCGCACGATCCCTGACGGGTCCACGTCGCTCTTGGCTACGCCGGTCGCGCCGACGACGAGGCTGACCCCGGTCGAGGTCGGCAAGTGCAGGTACCCGCGCGACGCTCTCGCCAGCACCAAGAAGAAGAGCCCGCTCGTGCCCGCGATGAGCGCGATCGTGAGCGGCTCGACCGTGAGCCGCAGGCCCGGCAGCGTCGGGCGCCCCGGCGGGAACAGCAGGATGGCGCCGAGCACCATCGCGGCGATCCCGCCGGCAGTGAGGATGCCGTGGCTCGGCACCCAGAACTCCGCGACGAAGAAGATCACGGCGAAGACCATCAGCGCCAGCCCGGCGGCGTCGGCCTCGAGGGTCCCGATGGCGAACAGCGCCAGGAGGATCGCGATGACGCCCACGACGCCCGGGAAGATGAGGCTCGGGTTCGAGAGCTCGAAGATCAGCCCGTAGGTGCCGATCGTGAACAGCAGGATCGCTACCTGCGGGTCGGTGATGAAGTGGAGGATGCCCTCGAGGGGGCTGAAGGGATGGCTCTCGTTCGTCGTGCCGCTGGTCGCCAGGCGCGCCGTCCCGCCGGGAAGCTCCACCTCCCGGCCGTCGGCCTCGCGCAGGAGGTCGGCGAGGCTGGCGGCGATGAGGTCCACGACCTCCAGCTCGAGCGCCTCGTCGGAAGTGATGCTCACGCTCTCGCGCACCGCGGCCTCCGCCCAGTCGGCGTTCCGGCCGCGTGCCGTCGCGATACCGCGGATCTGCGCGACCGCGTCGTTCTCCACCTTGGTCCGGAGGTCGCCCTCGATCTGGCCGCCGGCGGAGTCCACCGGGTGCGCCGCGCCGATGTTCGTCGAGGGCGCCATCGCCGCCACGTGGCCGGCCATGGTGATGAAGGTGCCCGCCGAGGCGGCCCGGGAGCCGGCCGGCGACACGTACGTGATCACCGGGACCGTCGCCGTCAGCATCCGGCTGGTGATGCGTGTGGTCGAGTCCAGGAGGCCGCCCGGCGTGTTGATGGTGAAGACGACCGCGGCCACGCCGCGCTGCTCGCCGTCCTCGATAAGGCGGTCCACGTACCGCGCGGTGACCGGGTTGATCACGCCTTCGATCCGGCCGACGATCACGGTGTCGGGCGCCGGAGCCTGGGCCGCGGCGGCGCCCGCCAGGCCTAGCAGAGCGCAGGTCGCGAACAGCGCACGGAGGACCACGTTTGCGGCCACTTCGACCAGCCTAGGCCTTTAGCGACCGAGGAGCGGCCGCCACGCACCGAGCAGAAGGCTCGTCGCGGTCGCCGCGGCAGCCAGCGCGAAGGCCGCGGCGAGGACGGCCCAGTCTCGGGCGCGGATGGGCCGCGGGCGCGCCAGGGTCCGGCAGGGCCGGCGGCCGAAGCCGCGCGCGTCCATCGCGAGCGCGAGCTCGGTCCCGCGCCGGATCGCTCCGACCAGCAGGCCGAAGGTACGGCTCGGGAACGCTCGGAGGCCGGACAGCAGGTCGCGGTCCGTCTCGAGTCCACGGGCGCGGCGGGCCAACCCCAGGACCCACCACTGCTGGCCGAAGATCGGCGCGAGCCGCCACGCCGCGAGCGCTCCGAGCACGAAGCGGGGCGGGGCGTGGAGATGCTCGACGAGCGCGTCGGCGAGGTCGGTCGGATCGATCGTGGCCAGGACGAGCACGCCCGAGAGCGCGATGGCGACGAGCCGGAGCGCCGCCGCGATCCCGCCGAGGAGGCTCTGGTCCGTGACCCGCACGGGGCCGAGGATCAGCAGCGTCTCGCCGGCCGGGGCCGGCGCGAGGACGGTGTTGAAGAGCGCGATGCCGACCGCCGCTACCGCGAGCGGCGCGCTTCGCCGGATGAGCGGGCGCCGCGGCAGGCCGGTGAAGGGCGTCGCCGCGAGCAGGCCGGCGAGGACGGTGGCCGAGGTCACGACATCGACCGTGAGGAAGAGGGCCAGCATGAGCACCAGCGCCCCGGCGATCTTCGGCAGCGGATGCGCCCGGGCGAGGGCCGCATGAGGGTCCGGAGAGAGCGGCTCGACCGCGATCACGCCCGGCGTTCCAGCGCCAGAACGTTGCCCGCCATCGCGCGGGTGAGCGCGGCCTCGTGCGTCGCCGCGCAGACCGCCGCCCCACCGGCGCTCGCTTCCCGCAGCAGGTCCACGAGACCCGAGAACGTATGCCGGTCCTGACCGTACGTCGGCTCGTCGAGGAAGAGCGCTCGAGGTGCGGTCGCGAGCGCGGTGCCCACCGACAGCCGGCGCTTCTCGCCGCCCGAGAGCGTGAACGGGTTCGTGCCGGACAGGTGGCCGAGCCCGAGGCGCTCGAGCAGCTCGTCCGCGCGCCCTAGATCTGCGGCGTCTCCCCCCTCGAGGCGCGGGCCCAGCCGGAGCTCCTCGCGGACGCTCGCCGTTAGGAACTGGTGGTCCGGATCCTGGAAGACCGAGCCGAACCGCCGGGCGAGGTCCTTCGCGCTCCAGCGCCAGGGCTCGGGTGTACGCGGGTCGATGGTCCCCGCGCGGACGCTGCCGCGCTGCGGACGGAGCAGGCCGGCCAGGATCAGGAGCAGGGTGGACTTGCCCGAGCCGTTCGGGCCGGTGACCGCGAGCGCCTCGCCCTGATGGAGCGTCGCGGCGGCGCCGTCGAGCGCGTCACGGGCCGCGAGCGGATAGCGGAAGCCGACGCCCCGGGCAAAGACGATCTCCGGCCCCAGATCGGCCGGATCGGCGGCGATCGGCCGCGGAGCCTCGGCCTCGGGCAGCCATGCCCCGAGCGCTTCGAGCTCGGCACGCCGGTCCCGCAGGACGGTCGCGGCCGGCCCGTCCACGACGACGCCGCGCTCCCCATCGACCGCGACGATCCGATCGACCAGATCCAGAGCAAGGCCGAGGTGATGCTCGATGAGGATGACCGTCTTACTCCGGTCCAGGCCCCGCAGCACGGCGTACAGGGAGAGCGCACCGTCCGGATCGAGGTTCGCGGTGGGCTCGTCCAGGAGCAGGACGCGCGGACGCAGCGCCAGGACGCCGGCGAGCGCGAGGCGCTGCTTCTCACCACCGGATAGCGCGGAGGTCGGGTGATCGCGCGCGTACGGGAACCCCACCGCGGCCAGGGCCTCGTCCACGCGCGGCCAGATCTCCTCCCTCGGAACGCAGTGCTCCTCCAGCCCGAAGGCGACGTCGTCAGCAGATCGCGCCATGACGAGCTGCGACTCGGGGTCCTGGAACAGCACGCCCACGTCGCTCCCGTCCGGCGGACGGCCACCGACGGTGAGGTCGCCCTCGCGCTCCGTCGCGATGCCGCGCTCGAGGAGGCCCGCGATGCCGAGAAGCAGCGTGCTCTTCCCGCCGCCGGAGCGGCCCACGAGGAGGACGCGCTCCCCCTCCTCGATCCGGAGGTCGGCGCCGCGGATCGCCCACGCCGCGCGGCCGGCGTACCGCGCTCCCCAACCGCGCGCCTCGATCAGCGCGCTACGCCCTATGCGTCTGTCCTGAAGGGAACGCGCCGAGCGCGCCGGCCCGCGCGAGCGCGCGCATGAGCAGCCACGAGCCGTAGCCGGCGATCGCGACGGCGCTGACGACCATGAACACGAGGAACACGAGCCACGCGCCGATCCCCGCCTCCGGGAAGTACAGCGGCATGTCGTGGAGCCACGCGCCGACGGCGGTCGCGGCGCCGGCGAGAACGGCGACCGCGGCGGTCCAATTCCGGTAGCGGAACAGCGCGAAGACGATCTCCGCCGCGCCGCCCTGGATCGCGCCCGAGAAAAGCGTGTCCAGACCCCACTGCGAGCCGAGGAGCGCGGACACGGTCGCCGCCAGGAGCTCGGTGAACAGCGCCGCGCCGGGCTTCCGGATGACGAGCGCTCCGAGCACCGCCGGGATCAGCCAGACGCCGTAGATCACGTACTGGGCGGGCGGCAGGAACCCGAAGAACGGACCTGTCGCGGCCCAGACGAGGTTCCACGCCCAGAAGACCACGCCGAACGCGACGGCGATGACCGCCGCCACGACGATGTCCACGGTGCGCCAGGATCGCGTGTTCATAGCATTCCCTCCGGCGGAATTACCCGCATCAGGTTCAAGGAGTCGGTGGCGAGGAGCCACCTCTCAGCGCCCCGTTCGGCGCACCCCCAGCAAATAGAGCTTAGGCCGGCGTGACCTTCTCCGCCTGCGGCTTGTTCCGCCGCGGGTCGGTGCCCATCTCGAACGTCACCTTCTGGCCCTCCTGGAGCGACGCGAAGTCGCCGACCACCTGAGAGCGGTGGAAGAACACCTCTTTGCCCTCGTCGTCCGCGATGAAACCGAATCCCCGATCGCCCACCAGCTTCTTGATCGTTCCGTCCGCCACGTTGGAAGCCTCCTGATCGCCCGTGCGACGCCCGAACGGCGCCTGCCGTGCAGCGACCATAGCACCAGATGCCGACCGACCTGCTCCGGGCGGACGACCTCTGGCTGGCGCGCCTCGCGTTCCAGCGCGGCCTGGCCGCCGTCTACCTCGTCGCTTTCCTGGTCGCCCTGCATCAGTTCCGCCCGCTCCTCGGCGAGCGCGGGCTTCTGCCGGTACCGGAGTTCGTCCGGGCGGTCCCCTTCTCCAGGTCGCCGAGCCTCTTCCACTGGCGGTACTCCGACCGGCTCTTCGGTGCCGTGGCGTGGACGGGTACCGCGCTCTCGGCCCTCGTCCTCGCCGGCGTGACGGACGCGCTGCCGCTGCCGGCCGCGATGCTGGTGTGGGCGCTCCTCTGGGCCATGTACCTCTCGATCGTCAACGTCGGGCAGACCTTCTACGCCTTCGGCTGGGAGACGCTGCTGCTCGAGGCGGGCTTCCTCGCGATCTTCCTCGGCAACGCCGCGAGCGCCGTCCCCCTGCCGCTGATGCTCCTTCTCCGCTGGCTTCTCTTCCGCGTGGAGTTCGGGGCGGGCCTCATCAAGATCCGCGGCGACGAGTGCTGGCGCGACCTCACCTGCCTCTACTACCACCACGAGACGCAGCCGATGCCGAACGCGCTCAGCTGGTGGTTCCACCACCTCCCGAAGCCGCTGCACAGGCTCGAGGTGCTGGGGAACCACTTCGCCCAGCTGGTCGTGCCGTTCCTGCTGTTCGCGCCCCAGCCGCTCGCGAGCGCGGCTGCGATCGTGATCATCGCCACCCAGTCCTGGCTCCTGGTGAGCGGCAACTTCTCCTGGCTGAACCTGATCACGATCGTCCTCGCCGTCGCCGCGGTCGATGCCGCGGCTCTGGGCGCGGCCGCCAGGCTCTCCGCGCCCGCGACCGAGCTGCCTCTCTGGTACGCGGTCGTGGTCGCGCTCGTCACCGGCCTCATCGTCGTCCTCAGCTACCGGCCAGCCCGCAACCTGCTCTCCCGGCGGCAGCTGATGAACTACAGCTTCGACCCGCTCCACCTGGTCAACACCTACGGCGCGTTCGGAAGCGTCACGAAGGAGCGGTACGAGGTGATCGTGGAGGGCACCGAGGACGCGGTGCTAACGCCGCAGACGGAGTGGAAGGAGTACGAGTTCAAGGCTAAGCCCGGAGACGTGCGGCGGGTCCCGCCGCAGTACGCGCCGTACCACCTGCGCCTGGACTGGCTCATGTGGTTCGCCGCGATGTCGTCGCCCATGTACCACGAGTGGTTCCTGCCGTTCCTCGGCAAGCTGCTCGAGGCCGACCCGCCGACGCTGCGCCTGCTGCGCTTCGACCCCTTCGGGGGCCGCCGCCCGCGCTTCGTCCGCGCCCGGCTCTACCTCTACCGCTTCACCACCCCACAGGAGCGGCGCCGGACGGGAGCGTGGTGGTCGCGGACGCTCGAGGGCGACTACGTCCGGCCGGCGACCCTCCGCACGGCGTCCGGCTGAGGCGGGAGCTACCGGAAGCGGACCCGGCCCTCGTTCTCGGGCGGCCACTCGGTGTCGGCGTCGTCCACCAGCAGCACGAACTTGCCGACCCAGTGCGGCAGCGGGTAGGCGCCGTCGCTGCGCTCGATGTTCACCGTACCGACCCCCTCCACCCGCGCGGTGGACTGGTAGGCGAAGCCGAGCCACCACTCGTCCCCGTACCACTCCTCGAGACCGAGGAGGTGGCCCGTCTGGAACGTCGCGACGCGGTACTTGTCCGGCCGCCTGTTGGTCTCGGGCCGGAGATCGCCGCGCTGCGGATCCTGGACGATGACGCCGCCGATCTCGTTCGAGGGGTCGTCGTAGTAGGTGCCGTAGGTCCCCTCGAACCCGATGACGAGCGGCGCGTGGAGCCCGGCGAGCGTGATGGCGATGACCGGCTTGCCGCTGCGCAGGAGCCAGTACACGGCCGCGGCCGTCGCCTCCTCGCGCGTGTCGAAGCGGTAGTAGTGGTAGGCGTTCCGCGCGTCGAGCCGCCCGAGCAGCGTCGCGACGGCCACGGGGTCGAGGCCGGGGTCGTCGCTGCGGTTGAACTGCTGGCCGAATTCGAGGATCTCCGTCGCGGTCATGGGGTCCTCGCCCGTGGTGTAGAGCTGCACGATCCTGCAGCTCGCGGCGGCGCAGGCCAGGGGCGGGCCCGTCGCGTCCTCGAACTCCGTGAACCACTGCACGTCCTCGAGGCGGTCGCCCATCGTGCGGAAGCGGTGCGCGACCGGGAAAGTCCCGGCGGCAGTGCGCACGGTCAGGGTCGCGACGTGGTCCACGGGGCCCGGCAGGAAGCCGGCGCATCCGAAGGTGCCCTCTAGCCCCGAGGCGGCGACGGTGGCGCCGCAGTCGAACGGCGGGGGCGGCTCGACCGTGAGGGTCGCTCCGGTCACGCGCTGGTCGGAGGTCCAGGCGACCTGGAGGAAGCGGGCCGACTGCTCGCAGCAGGTCTCGTGGGCCAGGGCGACGTCGGGCGGGCTGGCCGTCGGCGAGGGCGACGGGCTGGGCGAGGCGGGCACTTCGGCGGGTCCGCCCGCTATGAGGTCAGGGCCGAGCGCGCCGCTGTAGAGCAGCCCGCCGAAGGCCATCGCCGCCGCGACCATGATCACCATCGGCCGCCAGTCGCTGCGTCCGGTCACCGCTCGATCACCGGTGAGCTCGCTCGGGCCGACGGAGCCGGATCCTCGTTCGGCTCATCTAGTACATATCCTGACAGGCGCTTGCCCATCCGACCGATCCCGCCGATCAGACATCCGATCGAGAAGCGCGTGCGCGTGCCCGCCTCCAAGAGCGTCGCGAACCGCGAGCTCCTGCTCTCGGCCATGGCGAAGGGCCGTTCGGCCGTCGATCTCGGCGAGGCGGATCCGGGGGAGGACGTGCGGGCCATGCGCGCGGCGATCGGCGCGCTTGGCTGCGCGGTGGACGGCGGCACGCACGGCGTCGTCAGGGTCGCGGGCCTGGGTGCGTCCGCTCCGACGCTGGAGACGAGCATCGACGCAGGCGACGCCGGTACCGTCGCGCGGTTCGGCCTGGCCCTGGCCGCGACGCTGCCGGGCCGCACCAGGATGGACGGCAGCGCGCGCCTGCGGGAGCGGCCCATCGCTCCGCTTGTGCGCGCGCTGCGCCAGCTCGGCGCGACGATCGACTGGGAGGCGTTTCCGCTCACGGTGACCGGCCCGCTCCGCGGCGGGGAGGTGGACGTCCCCGGCAGGGAGTCGAGCCAGTTCGCGTCCGCGCTGCTGCTCGCCGCTCCCCGCACGCGCCAGGGCGTGACGCTTCGCATCTCGGGAGCCCTCGCGTCGGCGCCCTTCGTGGAGATGACGGTCGCGGGCCTCCAGCGGCGCGGGGTCAGGGTCGAGCGCCTGGCGCCCAACGAGTTCCGGATCGCCCCCCAGCCGGTCAAGGCGCGGCACGTCACCGTTCCCGGGGACGCGACCGCCGCGACGTATCCCGCCGCCGCGGCCGCGCTGCTGGGCGGCCGCGTCACCGTCGAGAACGTGGTGCCGCGCGCGAGCGCGGGCGACCAGGGGGACGTGCGCGCGTTCAGCGTCCTGCGAGCCATGGGTTGCGGCGTCTCGACGCTCTTCGGCGGCGTGAGCGTGCGGCGCACGGGCGCGCTCTACGGTGTCCGCGAGGACCTGCGCGACATCTCCGACACCTTCCCGACGATCGCCGTGGTCGCCGCGTGCGCGCAGGGCCCCAGCGAGCTGCTGGGCCTGGGCCACACCCGACGGCAGGAGAGCGACCGCATCGCCGCCGTCGCGGCCGGCCTGCGCGCGCTCGGAGGCGACGTGACCGAGTACGCGGACGGGCTGCGCATCGTGCCGGCGCCCCTCCGCGGCGGGGTCGTGGACGCGGCCGGCGACCACCGCATCGCCATGGCCTTCTCGATCCTCGGCCTGGTCGTGCCGGGCGTCGCGATCGACGGCGCCGAGGTGGTCGCGAAGACCTATCCCGGCTTCTACGGGATGCTGCGGGAGCTCGCGAGCTGAGCATGGCGCGGCGGTGGCTCGCGTCGCCGTACGCGCTGATCGGTGCCGCGAGCCTGGTGTCCGCGCTCGTCGCGGCCCGGGTGGGTGGCGCGGGCGGGCCGTGGCTCTGGAACCTCGACCTGCCGAAGCTGGACTACCCGCTCGCCGTGCTCTTCCACGAGGCGCTCGCCGAGGGCCGTCTGCCGCTCTGGAGCGACAGGCTCGGCCTCGGGTTCCCTCTCTACGCCGAGGGTCAGATCGGCGCCTTCTATCCGCCCAACTGGATCGTCTTCCGGCTGCCCCCGCTCGTGGCGCTCGACGTCACCCGCGTGCTCCACCTCACCTTCGCCGGCGTCGGAACGGCGCTGATCGCGCTGCGCCTCGGCGGGAGCCTGCCGGGAGCGGTCGTCGCCAGCGCGGTGGCGGTCCTCTCCGGCGGGATCGTCTCGAAGCTGGAGTGGACGAACATGCTCGCGGCATACGCCTGGTTCCCGTGGGTGATCCTGCCGCTGCTGCGGCGGCCGACCCCGACGTTCGCGGGCCTCGTGGCGGGAGGGACCGCGTGGGGCGTCCAGGCCCTGGCGGGACATCCGCAGGTCTGGCTGTTCACCGGCGCCGCCGCCCTCGTCCTCCTTCTCGTCCCGCCGGGCGCGGCGGCGCTCCGTCGCGCCGTGGGCTTCTCCACCGTCGGCGCGGCCATCGGCGCCTCGCAGCTCGTCTCGACGGCGGTCCTACAGGCTTGGTCGGTCCGCGACGCCGGTCTCAGCGAGGACGACATCTTCACGAGCTCCGCGACGGCGTTCGACCCGCTCCTGTTCGGCTTCTCCAACGCCTTCGTTCGGAACGGCACCGCGGGCTGGGACATGTTCACCGCGTGGTACCCGGATGGGTCGTTCGCGCTGCTCGAGGCACACGCCTATGTAGGCCTTCCGGTCCTCGCGCTGGCGGCGATCGGTCTGGCGACACGTCGCGCGCGGCGCTTCTACGCGCCCGCCGCCCTCCTCTTGCTCTTCCCCGTGATCGCCGCGTTCCGCCCGGAGATCTGGACCGAGGTGCCCGTGCTGAACGGCATGCGCTCGCCGGTCCGCACCTACATGCTGCTCGACCTCTTCCTGGGCATCTTCGCCGCGCTCGGCCTGGCACGGGTGATCAGGGCGCGGCCGCCACGCCGCGCGGCGGCGCTCGTGGTCGGCGCGGTCGTCGCCTGGTACGCCGCGGTGACCGCGGTGGCCGTCGGCCTCCCGAACACGTTCGAAGGCTTGCTCCTCGACTCCTCGTGGTCGGTGAACCTCCCGAGGGAGCGGGCGCCCGAGATGCGCGAGCTCGCGGTCGCCGCGCTGACGCAGCGCTGGCCGCTCCTCCTCGAGATCGGCGCCGCCGTCGCCGCGTTGGCCGCGCTCCGCGTCGGGCTGCCTCCCCTGGCACGCGGCTGGGCGCTCGTGGCCATCGTCGCGCTGCCGCTGGCGGCCCTCTCGCCGCAGGTGAACGAGGTGCGGCCGTTCCGCGACATCTCGTTCGCCGAGACCGACTTCGTCCGCGCGGCGCAGGCGGAACGCCCGCACCGCATGCTGGCCATCGACCCGCCCGGCTGGTACCCGGGCATGCCGGATCAGCTCGCGGCCGCCGGCGTGCCCGACCTCCGCATGTTCAGCTCGCTCAACCTCAGATCGACCGACGAGACCGTGGAGGCCGCACTGCGCGGCCCGCAGGCGGAGACGGTCCGGCGGATGCTAGGCATCGACCTCGTCGCGACGTTCGGCTCGCCCTGTCCGGGCGAGCCCAGAGCGACGGTGCCGGCGGAGGGCGCCGAGCTCTGCCGCGTCCGGGACGCGCTGCGCCCGCCCTACTGGATACCGGAGGAGGCCGTGGCGGTCGGACCGCCGGGCGCGCGTCCGTTCGACCCGGGCGAGGCGTCGCTCGACGCGGCGCTCGTCCTCGGCGCGGCACGACCCGCCACGACGGAGAGCTGGAACGACGCGCGGGCGGTCGTCGTGATCGACGCGCCGGCGCCCGGGTGGGTCTTCGTCGACCGCGCCTGGTGGCCGACGTGGGAGATCACCGTGGACGGCCGGCCCGCGAGGGTCCTCCGGGCGCTCGGAGCCCACGTGGTGCACGTCGAGGCGGGGCGGCACCGGATGGTCGAGGAGCTCCGGCCGCGCGAGGCGCTCCTGACCCCGCTCGCGGCGACGCTTCTCGCGGGCGGCCTGTGGGCGTGGCACCGCCGTCCGCGGCGGGTAGCCGCCGGCTCAGGCCCGCCGGTCGAAGAGGGCGCGTAGGGCGGCGTCGTCCCCGAGAGCGGACTCGACCTCGGCGATCGCCGACCGCAGCGAGGCCAGATGCTCGCGAAGGCCGGGAGCCTTGAGCAGCGCCAGCGCCAGGTCGGCCGATGTCCCCGCCAGCCGTGTCGCGTCGCGGAACCCCGGCCCCGCCACCGCGTCAACGTCCAGTGGCGCGGCCGAGCGTGCCACCCTCAGCAGTGCCACCGCGGCGGCGAGCGGCAGGGCAGACACGACCGCGACCGCCCGGTCGTGCACCGCGGCCGAGCAGACGGTCACCATGCCGCCGAGGTCGCGGGCGAGGTCGCCCGCCAGGGCCGCCGCCCGGTCGTCGGTGCGCGCGGTGGGCACGACGAGGAAGGGCCGGCCGCGGAAGAGCCCGGGGTCCGCCGCGTCGAAGCCGGTGGCGGTGCTACCGGCCATGGGATGGAGACCAACGATCCGCATCCCGCCGGGAGCGCGCTCCGCGAAGGCCGCGACCGCCGACTTCAGCGACCCGACCTCGACCAGGACGGCCTCAGCCGACCGCGTCGCGAGCGAATCGAGCGTGGGAACGACGGACGCCAGCGGCGTGGCCACGACGACGGCATCCGCGGGGAAGAGGTCCTCGGGCCGGTCCACGGTGCGGACGCCGCGGCGAGCGGCCCCGGCCCGCGTCGCCGGAGAGACGTCGAACCCGGCGACGTCGTGGCGCTCGCGAAGGCCGAGCGCCATCGACCCGCCGATGAGGCCGAGGCCGATGACGCCGAGCTTCAAGCGGGGATCGCCGGGCTCGCCACCGGCCGCCCGACCGCGGCGGCGACCGCCGGGACGGTGCGCATGAGCGCGGCGAAGTTCTCGAACGTCAGCGACTGGAAGCCATCCTTCAGCGCGTGGTCCGGGCTGGGGTGCACTTCCACGATGACCCCGTCGGCGCCGGCGGCGACCGCGGCGAGCGCGACCGGCGCGACGAGGTACCACTTCCCCGTCCCGTGCGACGGGTCCGCGACGACCGGGAGGTGCGTCAGCCGGCGCAGCAGGGGCACCGCGTTGATGTCGAAGGTGTTCCGGGTGTACCGCTCGAAGGTGCGGATGCCACGCTCGCACAGGATCACGTTGGGGTTGCCCTTGACCAGGATGTACTCCGCGGAGAGCAGGAACTCTTCGATGGTCGCCGACATCCCGCGCTTGAGGAGCACCGGCAGGCGCTGCTCCCCGACCGCGTCCAGCAGCGAGAAGTTCTGCATGTTGCGCGCGCCGATCTGTAGGCAGTCGGCGTGGCGCGCGACCAGGGCGACGTCCGCGGGCGTGAGGACCTCGGTGACGATGGGCAGGCCGGTCGCGGCGCGAGCCTCCTCCAGGATCGCCAGCCCCGGCTCGCCCAGCCCGCGGAACTGGTACGGAGAGGTGCTCGGTTTGTAGGCGCCGCCGCGCAGCAGGGTCGCGCCCGCGTCGCGCACGGCGCGGGCGGTCGCGATCGTCTGCTCGCGTCCCTCGACCGAGCAGGGCCCGGCGATGACGGCCAGCGCGCGCCCGGCGCCGATCTCCACGCCGCGCACGGCCACCACGGTGTCCAGCGGGCGCACCTCGCGCGACGCCAGCTTGAAGGGCTTCGAGACGTACACGATCTCCTGCACGCCGGGCATCGACTCGAGCTGCTCCGCGTACTCGCGGGCCGCGACGCCGAACGTCCCGATGGCCGTGCGCTCGACTCCCGGCAGCGGCACCGCGGCGAGCCCGAGCTCCCCGATGCGCGAGACGACACCGTCGATCTCGGCCTTGGTCGCGTCGCGCTTCATGACGACCAGCATCAGAGGGCCTCTTCCTTCTCGTATCCCTTTGCCTCGCGTGCCACGTCCCGCGGGTCGAGGCGCGGATCGCCGGGCAGGTCCACCGCCCACTTCGGCCGCAGGGCCCGGGCGCCGTGCAGGAAGACGTGGCGCACCTCGCGCTGCGGCCGCTCGGTGTTCCAGTGCAGCAGCACGCGCACGCACCTCCCCAGTGCGCCCGGGACGGGCACCTCACGCCCGCAGATGAGCGGCACGTCGGTCCAGCCGATCTCGCGCGCCGCGAACGCCGGGAACTCGGCGTCGAGGTCCGGCGTCACCGTGAACCAGGCGCTGGCCACGTCCTCGGAGACGATGCCGTTCGCGCCGACCATGAGGTCGAGCAGCTCGCGGGTGGCATCGAGGATCGCGGTCCGGTCGTTCGCCGCCGCGGTCGTCGCACCGCGGACGCCGCGGACCCCGCTCATCGCGTACCCGCCTCTCGCAGCGAGCGGACGAAGTCCCGGAGCGCGCTCTCCCGCTCGGCCGGCGCGGCGCGGCCGATCGCGTCGATCGCGGCGCTGGCGACGACCACGCCGTCGACGGTCCCGGCAAGCTCGCGGACGTGCTCGGGCGACGAGATGCCGAACCCGAGCGCGACCGGAAGGTGGGTACGCGCTCGCACTCGCGCCACGAACGCGCCAACGTCGGCCGGGAGCCCGGCTCGGGCGCCGGTCACGCCAGTGAGCGAGACGCAGTACACGAACCCGCGCGCCGACGGGAGCAGCCGGTCCAGGCGCGCGTCAGGGGTGGTAGGCGCGTACATGTCGATGCGCACCAGCCCCGCCGGGATGAATGTCGCGTCCAGCTCGGCGCTCTCCTCGGCCGGGAGGTCGGGCACGATCACGCCCGCGATGCCGGCAGTGCGCAGGTCGGCCGCGAGCCCGGGGCCGTGGCGCAAGAACGGGTTCAGGTAGCCCATCAGCAGCACCGCCGCCTCACGGTCGCGCACGAGCGAGGCACCCTCGCCGATGCAGTTCGCGAGGGTGACGCCCTGAGCCAGCGCGACCTCGTTCGCGCGCTGGATGGTCGCCCCGTCGGCCATCGGATCGCTGAACGGCACGCACAGCTCGATGACGTCGGCGCCTCCGTCGATCGCGGCCCGAAGGATGCCGGCGGTGCCCGCCCGCTCGGGGAAGCCGACCGTGACGCCGACCACCACCGCGACTCGGCCCTCGGCGCGCGCCGACGCGAAAGCACGCTCGATCCGCCCGACGCCGCTCGCGGTGGCCACGCTCATTTCGCGCCCGTCACCGTCGCGAGGTCCTTGTCGCCGCGCCCGGAGAGGCAGAGGACCACCGTCGCGTCCGGGCCGAGCTCGCGCGCGAGCGCCGGCAGCTCGGCAATCGCGTGAGCGGGCTCGAGCGCCGGGATGATGCCCTCGGTCCGGCACAGCAGGCGGAACGCCTCGAGGGCCTCGGCGTCGGTGCGCGCGACGTAGGTCACGCGGCCGCTCTCGTGGAGGGCCGCGTGCTCGGGGCCGACGCCCGGGTAGTCGAGCCCCGCCGAGACTGAGTGGGTCTCCCGGATCTGGCCGGCCTCGTCCTGCAGCACGTACGTGCGGGTGCCGTGGAGCACGCCGGGCGTGCCGCCGCCGATCGACGCGGCATGCCGTTGGGTTTGCAGACCTTCGCCCCCCGCCTCCACGCCGCGCAGGTGGACGTCCGCGTCGCCCAGGAACGCCGCGAACATGCCGATGGCGTTGGAGCCGCCGCCGACGCACGCCACGACCGCGTGCGGCAGGCGTCCGGTGCGCTGGAGGGTCTGGGCGCGCGCCTCAGTGCCGATGACCGACTGCAGCTCGCGAACGATCGTCGGGTACGGGTGCATGCCGATGGCGGACCCGAGCAGGTAGTAGGTGGTGCGGACGTTGGTGACCCAGTCGCGGATGGCCTCGTTGACCGCGTCCTTGAGCGTGCGGCTGCCGCTGTCGACCTGGCGCACGTCGGCGCCCAGAAGCCGCATGCGGTGGACGTTCGGCTCCTGGCGCTTCATGTCGACGCTGCCCATGTAGACGACGCACTCGAGGCCAAGCAGCGCGCACGCCGTCGCCGTCGCGACGCCGTGCTGCCCGGCCCCGGTCTCCGCGATGATCCTCTTCTTCCCCATCCGCTGGGCGAGGAGCGCCTGACCGATGGCGCTGTTGATCTTGTGCGCGCCGGTGTGGGTCAGGTCCTCGCGCTTGAGGAGCACGCGGCCAAGGCCGACGGCGTCCGCGAGGCGGCGCGCCTCAGTGAGCGGCGTCGGCCGGCCAACATACGTGCACAGCAGGCGGTCGAGCTCCGCGCGGAAGGCTCCGTCCTTCCAGGCTTCGTCGAATGCCGCCTCGAGCTCGATCACCGCCGGCATGAGCGTCTCCGGGACGTACTGGCCCCCGAAGGACCCGAAGCGGCCCTTCGCCGTACGGGCCAAGCCGGAGGCTTGCGGGGGCGGAGTCCCCGCATAGTCCGTCATGCCAGCGCCCTCCCCGGCCGCGCGGCCGCCAGGGCGCGGACCAGCGGGGCGGGGTCGGACGACCGCACCAGCGCGGTCCCCACGAGGATCGCGTCCACCCGCATCGGTAGGGCCTCGGCGTCCTCGACGGAAGTGATGCCCGACTCGGCCACCAGCACGGGCCCCTTCGGAACGAGCCGGGCGAGGTCGTGCACGCGGCCGCGGTCGATCCGGCCGGGCTCGCGGAGGTCACGGGCGTTCACGCCCAGAAGTGTCTCCGTCCCGCTGGCGACCGGGCCGGCCGCTTGGTCACCGTCACGGGTGGCCTCCTCGGCCCGAAGAGCGCGCTCGAAGTCCCTCGGGTCGTGAGCCTCGAGAAGCACGTCCATCCCGAGCCCGCGGGCCGCACGGATCAGCCGCACGACGTCGTCATCCCCGAGCGCTTCGGCTATGAGCAGGACCGCGTGCGCGCCGG
Organism: Candidatus Limnocylindria bacterium; assembly: GCA_050692015.1. Taxonomy (GTDB): domain Bacteria; phylum Chloroflexota; class Limnocylindria; order P2-11E; family P2-11E; genus GWC2-70-10. Next base: position 399 of record JBOGTE010000037.1, on the reverse strand, counting down.
CGGCCCCCGCCTCCGCGATCTGGTACTCGTCAACGACGACGTCCTTCGCGAGGACCGGGATCGGCAGCGCGTCCGGGAGGGTCTCACCGCGGTAGGTGATCGTCCGTCGGACGGCGCGCTCGACGGACCGGAGGTCCTCCAGCGAGCCGCCCCAGTGCTGCGGCTCCACCAGCACGGAGACCGCGGCGGCGCCGGCCTCCTGATAGCGCTGGGCGAGCTCTGCCGGATCGAGGTCCTCCGCCAGCGGACCGAGGGCGGGCGACACGCGCTTGACCTCCGCGATCACCGCCAGCGTCCCAGACGCGCGCCGCTCCCGCAGGGTCCGGGCGAGGCGCAGCGTCCCGCGGCCGATGGCCGCGCGCTGGGCCGCGAGCCGGACCTGCTCGAGGGGCCTCCAGG
>JBOGTE010000036.1:0-15955 GCA_050692015.1 Candidatus Limnocylindria bacterium | reverse complement strand
TCCGCGTCCGGCCACAGCATCGCCGCCAGCCGGTCGCGCGGCTGCGTGCCGCCTTCGAGCGCGAGATACGCGAGGATCGCGACGGCCTTCCGGGTCTCGAACTCGACGGCGCGACCGCCCTTCTCGACCCGCGGCGGGCCGAGCACCGAAAGGCTGACGCGTGCTCGTAACGGCTTCGGGACGCCCACCATTGAGAGTCTGGATGGTGATGCTTGCGCCCGTTCTGCCCGCCTGTCTCGCCGGCCTCCGGCTGCGCGGGGCGCCGCGATGAGGCGGCGAGCGGTCGTTGCCGCCCTCCTGGGACTCTACGTCGCCGTGTCGGCGGCGGGCACGGTCCTGAACGCCGCGAATGCGATCGATCCGGGCGAGCGCCTGATCGTGCTGATCTTCCTCGGGTATGCCGTGGCCGGGGCGGTCATCCTTCTGCGCGCGCGCGGCAACGTCGTTGGCGCGCTCCTCCTCGGCATGGCCCTGCTCGCCGGCGTCGGCTTCCTCTCGGAGCAGTACGCGATCTACGGGATCGTCACGCGAGCCGGCGGCCTGCCGTTCCCGGAGGTGGCGACGTGGCTGTCGCTGTGGACGTGGGTCGTGATGATCGTTTTGTTCCTTCCGATCATCTTCCTGTTCCCGGACGGCCGGCTGACCTCGCGCCGCTGGCGGCCTGTCTTTGCTGCGGTCCTTGCCGTCATGACCCTTGCCACGCTCGCGTTCGCCTTCGGGCAGCCCTCGGACACGCAGCGAGTCGAACTCCGTAACCCCTTCGTCGTCCCCGTGCTCATCCCGCTGTATGAATTCGTGGAGGGCACATTCGTCATCTTTCTAGGCGCCTTTGCCCTGGCGGTCGCCTCCCTCATCGCACGCGCGCGGCGCGCGGTCGGAGCGGAGCGCCAGCAGCTCAAGTGGATCGGGGCCACGACCGTGTACATCCTGGGCGTCCTCGCGCTCGGTGAATTCGCGGCTCCTGAGGGTCTGTTGCCTGACCTGCTCTGGCTCTCCGCGATCTCGGCGCTCCCGGTCGCGATCGCGATCGCCATCCTTCGCTACCGCCTGTACGACATCGACGTCCTCATCAACCGCACGCTCGTCTACGGTGGGCTGACCGCGGCGCTCGGTGGCGCATACGTGGGCTCAGTGCTTCTCCTCCAGACGGCGCTCCGGCCCTTCACCTCTGGCTCCGACATCGCCGTGGCCGTCTCGACCCTCGCGGTCGTGGCGCTGTTCCAGCCGCTGCGCCGCCGCATCCAGGACTGGGTCGACCGCCGCTTCTACCGCTCCCGCTACGACGCGCAGCGCGCGCTGGACGCCTTCGCCGGCCGGCTTCGTGACGAGGTCGATCTCGACGATCTCGAGCGCGAGCTGGTGACCGTCGTCGCCGACACGGTCCGCCCGCGACACGCCAGCCTCTGGCTGCGGGAGGAGCGGCGATGAGACGGTCCGTCTACCTCCTACCCATAGCGGCGCTCGCGATAAGCGTTGTGTCGGTCGGCCTCTCGCGCGCGGGTCCGCCTAGGCCGCAAGCCGACGCCTTCAGCGAGCCGCTCTTCGGCGCGCCATTCCTCGTCGCTTCCGCTGTCGTTGGTGCTGTGATCCTCAGCCGGCATCGGTGGCATGCGGTCGGGCTCGTATTCGCCGCCATGGCGCTCATCGAATCGCTCAACGGGGTGATGGGCCAGTACGCCGCCCTGGCGCTGCGGACCGGAGCGTCGCTGCCGGGCTGGACGTTGGCGGCCTGGTTCGCGTCCTGGATATGGTTCGCGACGATCGCGCTCATAGCGGTCGTCCTGCCGCTCATCTTCCCGACCGGGACACTGCTGTCGGCATCCTGGCGAGGCGTTCTCGTCCTAGCCGCGGCCTCCTTTGCAGCCCTCGCTCTGGGCTCTGCGCTGGCTCCGGGACCGCTCGAAGCGGTCCCGGAGCTCGAGAATCCCTTCGCTCTGGCTCACCCAGCCGTTGAGATCGTGGGCGCGGCCGGCTTCATCGCGCTCGCCGTGGCGATCGTCCTCGGGGTCGCTTCCATGGTCGTCCGCTTCCGCAGGGCAGCCGGCGTCGAGCGCCAGCAGATGAAGTGGCTCCTCTACGCCATCGGGGGCTTCGCGACCTCGTTCGTCATCGCTTCGTACTTCTATCAGCAGGCAGGCACGGGCCCGCTGGCGATCGAGATCCTCCTGATCCTCGCATGGACGTGCGTTCCCATAGCGGCCGGTATCGCCATCCTGCGCTACCGCCTCTATGACATCGATGTCCTCATCAACCGCACCCTGGTCTATGCCGCGCTCACGGCGACGCTCGGTGCGGCCTACGTCGGCTCCGTGCTGCTGCTCCAGACCGCGCTCCGGCCGTTCACCGGCGGCTCCGACATCGCCGTGGCCGTCTCGACCCTCGCGGTCGTCGCGCTCTTCCAGCCGCTCCGACGGCGGATCCAGGACTGGGTCGACCGGCGCTTCTACCGCTCCCGCTATGACGCGCAGCGCACGCTCGACGCTTTCACCTCGAGGCTTAGGGACGAGATCGACCTCGCGGAGCTCGAGCGGGAGCTGGTCGGGGTGGTGGCGGAGACGGTCCGCCCGCGCCACGCGAGTCTGTGGCTACGTCGGGGAGGCGCGTGATGATTCCGGGCGCGCCCGCGCGCGTGATCGCGATCGGAGCGGCGCTGGTCGCCTCCGCCTTGGCGGCGGCCAGCATCACGCTGATCGCGCTGAACCCGAATGCGCGCCTCCTCCCGGAAGGCTGGGGCGTCGCCGGGTACGACGCCGCCTTCGCGCTGCTGTTCGCCGTGGTGGGCGCGCTCGTCGCGGTCCGCCAGCCCGGCAACGTCATCGGCTGGCTGCTCCTGCTCGAGGCCGTGCTCTCCGGGATCCAGACCGTGACCGACTCGTACGCGGCGTATGCGCTGGCCTCCGCCGGCGCGCCGGGCTACGCCGTGGCTGCATGGATCCCCCAGTGGATCTGGATCGCCTCCCTGGGGGTATTCGCCGTCACGCTGACGGTCTTCCCGGATGGCCGGCCGGCGTCGCGGCGCTGGCGGGCGGTCGTGCTCTCCGCGCCGCCGGTCACGTTCCTGATCACGCTGCTCTGGGCGCTGGCAACGCCGCCGGCGGCGATCCCGGGTCCGCCGATCCTCGACCCCCTGGGCCTCGGGCCGGATCATCCCCTTCACACGGTCGCGGGCATGAGCGCGCTCGCGCTGGCGGTGTACCTCGTCCTCGGCGGGGCGTCGCTGTATGCGCGGATGCGTCATGCGGGCGCGGTCGAGCGCCAGCAGATCAAGTGGGTCGCCCTCGCGGCCGCGATCGCCGGGCCGGCCTTCGCGGCGTCGCTCGTGACGGCGCTCGTTCCGACCGATCCCGCGATCGCGAAGGCGGCGCAGGTCAGCTCCATCGCGACCGTCCTGCTCTTTCCCGTCGCGGTGGGTGTGGCCATCCTCCGCTATCGCCTATACGACATCGACGTCCTCATCAACAGGACGCTGGTGTACGGCTCGCTCACGGCGAGCCTCGCCGGGGCGTATGTCGCTTCGGTCCTGCTGCTCCAGACGCTCTTGCGCCCGTTAACGGGCGGCAGCGACATCGCAGTCGCGGTCTCGACCCTCGCGGTGGTCGCGCTGTTCCAGCCGCTCCGGCGGCGGATCCAGGATTGGGTCGATCGCCGCTTCTACCGCTCCCGATACGACGCGCAGCGCACCATTGATGCCTTCACGTCGCGTCTACGAGCGCAGGTCGATCTCGGCGACCTCGAGCGCGAGCTGGTCGGGGTCGTGGCGGAGACGGTCCGCCCTCGCCACGCGAGTCTCTGGCTGCACAGGGGAGACTGATCGATCGTTACTCCGTGACCGGGGCATGACCAGGGATCCGGACGAAGAGCAGGCTGTCGCGGAGCACTTCTCTGCCTTACCGGCGGATCCCGGATGGGCCTGACGATGACTTCCTTGCGATCGAGCGAGTAGGCATCGAGGATCTCCGCGTCAGCGGGCTGGACCGACCCCTCGCTACGCTTGTGCGGAGGCTCGACTCGCATTGGCGAGCCGATCCGCGGTCTTGTCGAGCGCGTTCGCCACCTTCGCGATCACCGGGTCCGAGCGAGAGTCGATCTTCCTGGCGTACTCCGCCGCTTGTCGCAGTCGCTCCTCGATGAGGGTCCACGCGGCGCGCCGGTCTGGGAGCACGTAGCCGCTCTGGTAGAAGAGCTCGAAGGTCGGTCCGGCGGTGCGGCCCGCGTGCTCCGGCCCGAACGGGAGACGTGTCAGCAGCTGCCCGAGCGGCTTGATCGCCACGAACATCAACCCGACGGACACGTCGGCCAGCGCGTTCAGCTGCGCCGGAGATTCATCGGTGTGCGCGAAGTAGCGCGCCAGCGCGAGGAGCGTGATCTGGTACGTCACATTGAAGAGGTCGGCGACCTGCGCGGTCGCGGTGTCGCCGATCAGCGGCAGCGTGTCGCTCGCCGCGTGGGGACGCATCGTTCCCGGGAGGACCGGCCGCACCGGATCGAAGCCCGGATCGCGCTGGCGGAGCGCGAGGTACTCGTCGAGGACCCCCAGGAACCGGCCGAAGTGCGCCTCGCGCCAGTCGTCGGCCTTGGCGCCTTCTCCCTGCTCGACGATCGTGTCGACCGCGCGATGGACGCTGTCGAGGTCGCGCACCGCGATCAGCTCCGGCCAGCGGAACGACTCTGGCGTCGCCTGAGCGTCCGGCGGTCCGATGAAGAGCAGGCCCTCTCCGAGCTTCGAGGTCAGCCAGGCGAACCCGATGTCGATGGCGCGGTAGAGGTGCCCGACGGTCGAGTACTCCTGGTAGCGCGGGACGATGTCGTCGTCGCCCATCAGCGGACGGGCCCGCGCGACGGCGGCGCCGAAGCCCTCCGCGTCCTCCAGGGCCATGCCCTCGGGACGCTCGAGGAAGAGGAAGTGCCTGAGCGCGCGCTCGCCGAATGGGATGAGCGCGAGCTGGACGCCTCCCGGGAACCGGTGAGCCGGCGCCGGCAGGTTCGGCCGGCCGAAATGTGGCGCTGCTCCGACCGACGTCAGGAGGTTCTGGACGAGTGCCAGGTGGAGCATCTCCTGGCGCGCGACCTCGAGGATCGTCGTGCGCCACCGTCCGACCGCCTCCAGCTGCTCGACGGTGAGCCCCTCATCCGTGGACTCCTTGAGTGTGAACGCGGCATACAGGTACTGGCACATGATCCCGTGTTCCAGCTCGGCAGCCTCGCGCAAGAGGTAGATGAGCGCGTCCCGGTGCTCGACGACGATGGGCGGCTCGGCGGGCGCCAGAGCGGGACTACCCAGACGCTCACTCATCGCGTGCGGTCTACGCCCGCTGCGTCCTGAAAGAGTTACGAGCAACAGCCCGTACTCGCTTCGCTCGTCGGGCGTCGCTCGTGCGCCAGCGCCAGCAAGCTGTCGCTGATCGCCCTCGCTAGCCCGTAACGCTTCTTGGACGTTCGCCCGGACACTAGGCTTACAAGCGGGGAAGGGGTGACCGTGGCGCGAGCGGGTATCGCACGCCTGTTGAACGCGCTCGATGTCGCCTTCCCGGTGACGTTCTGGGTGTACGTCGCGATGACGGTCGCCGTCCTTGGGCTCGCGCTCGTGCCTGCGGTCTTCGGAACACCCATGACGGCGGCGGATCGCTTGCCGGCCGACGTCGCGGACCAAGTCGCCCTGATGTTCGCCGGTACCGCCGAGCTGACGGAGGATGTCCGGAGCCTCCTGGCCGATTACGGCCTCAGCCTCCTCAACCTCTCTGTCGCAGTGCTCCTGTTCGTCCGCCGACCGCGTGATCCGGTAGCCCGGCTCCTCGCGGTCGCGATGGTCGGGACCGCTCTCGCTTTCAACTATCAGGCTCACGCCCTCTTTGTGGCCGAGGCGGACCTCTTCACTCGGTCCATGGCAAGCGACGCGACTCTGCCGCTCTTCCCGATCCTGAACATCTTCCACCTGGGCTACCACGGCCTGGCCGGAGCCGCCTACGTTCACGCCTTCCTGCTCTTCCCGAACGGCCGTCTGACGCCGGGCTGGTTGATCTGGCCGGTCGTGATCATGTACGTCGGCCTGATCGAAGAGGTGGTCCTCGGCACGCTCGCATTCGGCTTCGGGGCACCAGTCTTCCCGCTCCTGGTGGTCCTGCTCACCGTCGTGTTCGGCACGGTGGTGACGCCGGAGGGGCTTCCGTGCACGCCCGAAAGCTGCCCGCAGGGCTCGCTCGTCCAATTCGACTTCTCACAGATCGTGACCTCGGACGTCACGTTCTTCATCATCTTCTTCGGCTTCCTCATCCCGGTCGCCGGCATCTACTCCCTACGCGCCAGGCGAGCACTGCTGACGCCTCGAGAGTTGGCGCAGAGCCAGATCGTCATCCTCGCGCTCGCCTTCGCGTTCGCGGTCGGGATCGTGGCGCTGATCACGAGCCTCCTCCTCATCGGCGCCGACCTCCTTCCCGCTCAGCAGGCTGCGCAGCTGCGGGATCTCGCGCTCAAGATCTTCCCGCCGCTGTACGCGGTCATCCCGCTCGCCGTGGTCGTCGCGATCCTTCGCTACAAGCTTTTCGACATCGAGCGGCTGGTGAACAGGGCGATCCTGTATGCGTCGCTCAGCCTCGTGCTCATTGGCGTGTACGTAGCGAGCGTCGTGCTGCTCCAGGCGGTCCTCCGGCCCTTCGTGGCCGAGAGCGAATTCGCTGTGGCCATCGCGACGCTGATCGTCGTAGCTCTCTTCCAGCCGCTGCGGCGGCGCCTCCAGGACGTCATCGACCGGCGCTTCTATCGCCAGCGCTACGACGCGCGCGGGACCGTGGATGCCTTCAGCGCCCGTGTACAGCGCGAGGTGGACCTGGAGACGGTCGGAGCGGACCTCTGCCGCGTGGTCCACGAGACCGTGGAGCCGGCGCACGTCTCGCTCTGGCTCCGTGGAGCGGGGCGATGATCGCTCTCGCCCGCGCGGCGTTGGCCCTGTCCGCCGCGGCTGTCGCCGGATTCCTGGTGCTCCAGTCACTCACACCCATGTACGCGTTCCTCGGCTCCGCGGTCGCGGACTCGATCTTCGCCTTGGGGTACCTCGCGTACTCCATCGTCGGCGCGCTGGTCGTCCAGCGGCAGCCGCGCCTCATAGTCGCCTGGATCCTCGTCGGCATCGGCCTCTCGGGGACCGTCACAATGATCGTCGACCGCTACGCCGCGTACTCGGTCTTCGTCGATCCAAGCGTCCCCTGGGCGGCCTCACTGGGCTGGCTGGGCGGGTGGCTCTGGATGCCGGGGGACATCGCGATCACCACGTTCCTGCCACTCCTGTTCCCGAACGGCTCACTACCATCCAGGCGCTGGCGTCCCGTTCTGTGGCTCTCGGCACTCGCGATGCTTCTGGGTCCCGCGCGCGCTCTCCGACCCGGACCGATCAGCGAGAATTTCCCGAGCCTAGCGAACCCGTACGCGCTCTCTGGTGTGGCTGGAGAGGCCGTCGCGCAGCTCGAGTTGGTCTTGTTCCTGGCCTGGCCGCTTGCTGCACTCCTGTCTGTAGCCGCTCTCGTGGTCCGCCTGCGCCGCGCCCGGGGGACCGAACGCCAGCAGTTGAAATGGTTCGGGTCCGGCATGGCGTTCGTCGCGCTCTCGTTCGTGGCCGTCGTGCCGGTCTACCTCTTCGTCGGCTACGAGGCCGCAGCGGAGTGGATCACCGGCCTTCCGGCGATCGGCATCACGCTCCTGCCGGTCGCGGCCGGCGTCGCCATCCTGCGATACCGCCTGTACGACATCGACGTCCTGATCCGGCGGACCCTGACCTACGCAGCGATATCCGCGGTGCTCGTCGCGACATACGTCGCTGCCGTCGTGCTTGCGGGCACCGCCCTCCGGCCGTTCACCGCCGGCTCCGACCTAGCCGTCGCCGCATCGACGCTTTTCGTGGTCGCGCTGTTCCAGCCCGTGCGCCGCCGCGTGCAGGATCTGGTCGATCGCCGCTTCTACCGCGCGCGCTACGACGCGGCACGCATCCTTGATGGGTTCAGCGCGCGGCTCCGCAGCGACGTGGAGCTCGAATCCGTCCGGGCGGATCTGATCGGCGTCGTGGCCGACACGGTCCGGCCGGCTCACGCCAGCCTGTGGCTCAGATGAAGGAGTACTCCGTAGTCGCTTCGCTCGTCGGGCGTCGCTCGTGCGCCAGCGCCAGCAAGCTGTCGCTGATCGCCCTCGCTAGCCCGTAACGCTTCCAGGACGCCTGGTACTTAGAAAGGACAGCAGATGACCATCACTGCCTGGTTCCAGCGGGTCCTCGGACGGGGCGCTCCCGTCGAGGCGGCGGCACGTCCGGCTGCGAAGGCCTCCGATCGGGAGCGCCCCGCGGAAGCGCCGCCGATCGACATCGCGCCGACCGACCCGATCCTGGGCTACTTCCAGCAGACGAGCGGTCCCGTTCTGCTCGACGAGGTCCAGCTGGAGTCCCCCGCGGTGGCCGAGCTGCGGCGCACGGGCGTGAAGATGGTCGTCCCGCTCATCAGCCAGGGCGAGCTCATCGGACTGCTGAACCTGGGGCCGCGCCTCTCCGAGCAGGAGTACTCGAGCGACGACCGACAGCTGCTCGAGAAGCTGGCCTCCCAGGCCGCGCCCGCGGTGCGGGTGGCGCAGCTGGTGCGCGAGCAGGAGGCCGAGGTCCGCGCGCGGGAGCGCATAGAGCAGGAGCTGCGCGTCGCGCAGCTCATCCAGCAACAGTTCCTCCCGAAGAAGCTGCCCGACCTTCCCGGCTGGCAGGTCGCCGCGTTCTACCGGGCGGCGCAGGAGGTCGGCGGGGACTTCTACGACTTCATCGATCTGCCCGGCGGGAAGCTCGCCATCGTCGTCGGCGACGTCACCGGGCACGGCGTGCCCGCGGCGCTGGTCATGGCGACGACCCGCAGCTTCATCCGCGCCGAGGCGCCGCGTACGCTCGCGCCGGGCGAGCTGCTTGCCCGGGCGAACGACTTCCTGCACACGGACATCCCCGACAACATGTTCGTCACCTGCCTCTACGCCGTGCTCGACCCGGCCACGGGACGGCTCACGTTCGCGAACGCGGGCCACGACCTTCCATACGTGCGGACGTCGCAGGGCCTCGTCGAGCTGCGCGCGACGGGCATGCCCCTCGGGCTCCTCGGCGGGATGAAGTACGACGAGCGCGGGTACCAGCTCGACCTGGGGGACACCATGCTCTTGCACAGCGACGGGCTCGCCGAGGCGCACGCTCCGGACAGGGAGATGTTCGGGTTCCCGCGCGTCAAGGGGATCGCCGCGTCGAAGCAGAGCGGCAAGGCGCTCATCGACGAGCTGATCGACTCGCTGCACCGCTTCACCGGACCCGGGTGGCAGCAGGAGGACGACATCACCCTCGTCACCGTCTCTCGCTCGGCGCAGAGTGCGGCCGCGCGGACGATCGGCGAATTCGAGGTGCCGAGCGAGTCCGGCAACGAGCGCGCGGTCATGGAGCGCGTGGCCGAGCTGGTCGGTCCTCTCGGGATCGACCCACGCAAGCTCGAGCGCCTGAAGACCGCGGTCTCGGAGACGGCCATGAACGCCATCGAGCACGGCAACGAGCAGAGGGCCGAACTCCCCGTCGCCGTCCGCGTGGCGGCCGCCGACGGCAAGGTCTCGGTGGCGATCACCGACCAGGGTGGCCTGAAGGAGATCCCGGAGGCCGAGACGCCGGACATCGAGGCCAAACTCGCGGGTCTTCAGAAGGCCCGGGGCTGGGGCCTCTTCCTGATCAAGAGCATGGTCGACGAGATGAACGTCACGACCGACGGCGCACGCCACACGGTCGAGCTCGTGTTCGACCTGGCGCGGAAGGAGTCTGGCAATGCCTGAGCAGCTGACGGACAGGGCGACGGTGAGGTCGCAGGACGGGAACGCGATCGTGGATCTGCCGGCGCGGATCGACTCTTCCGCCGAGGAGACGCTGAACGAGGCGTATGCGACGGCTACCGCGGCCGGAGCCAAGCGTGTCGTGCTCAGCTTCGCCGGGGTGGACTACCTGAGCAGCACCGGCATCGCTCTGATCGTCGGGATCCTCGCGCGCTCGCGCAAGGAGGGCCGCCAGGTCGCGGCCACGGGTCTTTCGGACCACTACCGGGAGATCTTCGAGATCACGCGTCTGGTGGACTACATGCGCATCTTCCCGGATGAGCGCGCGGCGCTCGCCGGATAGCGGGAGGGAACGAGAATGGCTCAGGCAGTGGGCAAGACCGAAGTGCGGACCCGGCGCATCGACGACGCGACCTGCGTTCTCGAGGTGCACGGCGAGGTGACCGCGGCATCCGAGAAGGCGCTGACGGAGGGGTACAGCGAGGCCAGCACACCGACCACGCGCGCGGTCATCGTCGACTTCACGGGGCTCGAGTACATGAACAGTGGTGGGATCGGGCTGCTGGTGACGATGCTCGTCCGGGCCAACCGCCAGAAGCAGCGGCTTCTCGCGTACGGCCTCAACGACCACTACCGGCAGATCTTCGAGCTCACCAGGCTCGATGAGGCGATCGGTATCCACGGGACCGAGGCGGAAGCCGCCAGCGCGGCGAAGAGCTAGGCGCGAGCTCGCGGACGCGGGAGGGGATCGGATGGAAGAGCGAAGGAACGTGGAGACGGAGCTGGCGCGGGTGAATGCCGCGCAGGAGGCCGCCGCGACCGTGGCGCGCCGCAGCGACGCGGCGAACTGGGCGAAGCCCGTTCACCGGCTCGCGACGCACGACGTCCCGGTCGGCGCCATCGACCGGAACGTGACCGGCCGGCGGGTGCAGGGAGCGGCCTCGGGCTTCGGGCGCCTATTCCAGAAGACGTTCTGGGTGCGTCTCGAAGGCGCTTCGGTGACGCCCGAAGAGGTCATCGAGACCTGGAAGACCCGCTTCGCCGAGTTCTGGCCCAAGGGCAACCGCATGTTCCTACCCGCGAGCGGCATCGCTCCGGGCGAGGTCGGGCTCATCAACGCCACGCCAATGCCGGGGGTCCCCGCGATGTCGACCGGCGTCCTCGTCATCTACGCGGACGACGAGTCGTTCAGCTTCATGTCGCCGGAGGGGCATCCCTTCGCCGGGCCGCTGACGTTCAGCGCGTTCGTGGAGGACGGTGTCACGGTCGCCCAGGTGCACGAGCTCACTCGCGCCAGCGATCCGTTCTGGGAGATCGCGCTGATGCTGCCGGTGCTCGGCGAGAAGATGCAGAACGAGATCTGGCGCGGCACGCTGCGCAACCTGGCCACCGGCTTCGGCGTCGCGCGGCCCGAGGTCCGGTCCAAGATCGCCATCGTCGACGACCGCCGCCAGTGGTCGAACTGGAAGAACGTCTGGAACAACGCCGCGATCAGGTCCGGGCTCTACTCGATGACCGCACCCCTCCGTCTCTTCCGCCGCAGAGCCTGATCGCACTCGGCTAGGCTCGGCCGCCTTGAGCATGGACGCCGTTGTCGTCGGCGCGGGCCCCAACGGCCTCGCCGCCGCGATAGAGCTGGCCCGGAGCGGCAAGCGAGTCACGGTCCTCGAGGCGCAGGACACCATCGGGGGCGGGTCCCGCTCCGCGGAGCTCACGCTGCCCGGGTTCGTCCACGACGTCTGCTCCGCGGTCCACCCCCTGGCGGCGGCCTCGCCCTTCTTCGCGACGCTTCCCCTGGCCCGCCACGGCCTGGAGTGGGTCCAACCGGGCGTGCCGCTCGCGCACCCGCTCGACGACGGCACCGCCGTGGTCGTCGACCGCTCCGTCGAGCGCACGGCCGCGGGCCTCGGATCGGACGGCGCCGCGTGGAAGCGGACGATCGGAGCGGTCGCCCTGGACTGGGAGCGGCTGCGCCCCACGGTCACGGGTCCCGCCGTACGGCTCCCGCGACACCCCATCGCCATGGCCCGCTTCGGGCTGATGTCGGTCTTCCCGGCCAGCGCGCTCGCGAAGCGGTCCTTCCGGGGCGAGCGGGCCCGCGCGGTCTTCGCGGGTCTGGCCGCGCACTCGTTCCTGTCCCTGGACGCGCCCTTCTCGACGACCTTCGCGCTGATGCTCGGCGCGACCGCGCACGCGGTCGGATGGCCCATCCCGCGGGGCGGGTCCCAGCGCATCACCGACGCGCTGGCCGCGGTGCTGCGCTCGTACGGCGGTGAGATCTCGACCGGCCGCCGCGTCGCCTCGTTCGCCGATCTGCCCCCCGCCGCCGCATATCTCTTCGACCTCACGCCCGGCCAGCTCGAGGCCATCGCGGGTGACCGCCTGCCCGGCGGGTATCGCGGCGCGCTTCGCCGCTTCCGCTACGGCCCCGGCGTCTTCAAGGTCGATTACGCCCTGGACGGCCCTGTGCCGTGGCGGGCCGCGGAGTGCGGGACCGCGGGCACCGTCCACCTGGGCGGCACGCTCGACGAGATCGCCGCGGCCGAGCGCGAGGTCTCGCGCGGCGGCCATCCCGAGCGGCCCTTCGTGCTCGTCGCGCAGCAGAGCCTGTCGGATCCGTCACGCGCGCCCGACGGCAAGCACACGCTGTGGGCGTATTGCCACGTACCGAACGGCTCCACCGTGGACATGAGCGGGCGCATCGACGCGCAGATCGAGCGCTTCGCGCCGGGATTCGGCCGGCGCATCCTCGCGCGCCATGTCATGGACACGCGCTGGGTCGAGGCGCACAACGAGGCCTACGTAGGAGGCGACATCTCGGGCGGCTCGCACGCCGGGCTCCAGCTGTTCCGGCGGCCGGTGCTCTCACCGGACCCGTACGCCACGCCGGATCGGTCTATCTACCTGTGCTCGGCCTCGACCCCGCCGGGCGGAGGCGTCCACGGCATGTGCGGCTACCACGCCGCCAGGTCCGCACTCAGAAGGGCGTTCTAGGCGACGCTCCCGAGTGCCTGGCGGGTCGCGTACTCGCGCAGGAGCACGAGACGCTCGTCGATGCGCTCGGGCTCTTTGTCCTCCCGCGCACCAGGTAGCTCCCAGGTCCGGCCCGCCGACTCGAGGGCGACGATCCGCAGGTCCCTCTCGACGCGCGGTGCCGGCGGCTCCGGCGGAGCGAATGTCGGAGCGAACGTGGTGACCCGCATCTCCTCGAATGACCGCTCGAGCGCGGCGGGTGGCGTCTGGGGGACCTCGTCGGGCGTGCGCTCCGGCGGAGCTGCCTCCACGGTCAGCAGTACCGGAGTCGCCTCCACGGTCAGCACCGCCGGAGCCTCCTCCACGCCCAGCTCCGGGAGGATCCAGCCCATCGGGTCGGGCCCGAAAGGCTGAGCGGGCTCACGCGTGGCGCCCGCTGTCGCCCAAGCAGGTGTCGAGGCCCGGATGGTGGCCTCGTTCTCGCCGACCAGTACGGGCCGTGGGGCCCGGGCCGGCGCTGCATGACTGACCAGCGCTGGGCCGGGGATGAGCCACTCCGTGACCGCCGCCAGGGTCATCGGCGTCGCGACCCCACGGCCCTGCACCAGGTCGATGCCGAGAGCGCGTAGTTGCCCGATCGTCGCGCTGTCCTCGACACCCTCACCGACGACCCGCAGCCCGAGCTCGCGCGCGCGCTGGACCGTGGAGCGCACGATGCGCGCGGCGTGATCGTCGCTGCCGACGCGCGGGCCGCGCGGAGCCCATCTGGCGCGCGACCGTGAGCGCCAGGATCGACACGGCCAGACCCAGGTTCGCCGCGCCGGCAAGCTGCTGTAAGGCCGGCCCCACTTCCACGAGCGCAGTGAACGCGAGCCGGTATTAGCGGCCTCTTATAACGCCCACCGCGGCAGGGCTGTCGGGCTGGCCCGTACGGCATTCGGCCAGGTGGCTGAGGAGTAGCGGTCCTGGTATCCGAGCCGTATCGAGTCTGGCCGCGCTTCGGCCCGATCCGGGCCGCTTTGGCCCGGACCCGAGCGGACAGCAGGGCGCCCGTGAGAAGCCCTGCTCCACATGTTCGTACGCGTTACATGGATGACTGTCCGGTGCGCGGACGAGCTCGGTCCTGGCAATAACATTTCCCGGACACTTGGTACGTGCCCGGCGGAATGCGGGGCCGCGAGAGGGATGGGGATGCTGGGGACTCGAGTGCTGAGAGATGCACTCCGTCCGAGCGCGCTTCTGCCGGGCCTGCTCGCGCGCGCGATCCGCCCGGCGGACCGGCCCGCTCACCGCGCACTGGACGATGCCCGTGGGCTCGAACGAGCTCTCTTCTTGGGCCGCTGCATCGGGGGCGGTCTCGTCATCGTCCTCGGACCGCCGGCCGTGGCGGGGGCCGATGCGCGTGTCTTCTACCTGTTCGGCGTGTACTTCATCGCCTATGCCCTGCTCACGCTCTGGCTCTCCGAGCGCGCCGGCTCCATCGAGGCACAGCGCCGCGCGGGCTGGGTCGCGCACGTCTTCGACACGGTCGGGTTCATCGGCGGACTCCTCCTGAGCGCGCTCGCTCCGTCGTGGCTCGTCACGAACGCGGCCCCGCTCTACATCGTCATCGTGGCCTTCCGCTTCGGTACGCGCGGCGCCGCCTTCGCCGTAGGGGCGATCTCGATCGCGCATCTCGCGATCGCGGCCTGGCGGGTCGAAGCGCTGGGTCATCCATTGGATCCGGCGGACACCGCGATCCACCTCGGCATCTACGTTCTGGCCGGTCTGATCACCGCCGGCATCGAGGGCGAAGTGCGCTCCCTCCGGGCCGGGCGCGAGATGCAGATGGCGGTACACGACCCGCTCCTCCGGGCGCACGACGACATGGAGCTCGGGGTCCTGGTGACGGAGGCGGAGCGTGCGGTGTACGTGAGCGACGGGCTCGTCAGCCTCAGCGGCTGGTCACGCGACGAGATCATGGCCCTTTCGAGCGTGTACGACCTGATCCCGGAGGATGAGCGCGCCTCCGCCCGCGACATCAGCATCGCGCTGCCAGGCGATGTCGGCGTTCTTCAGAAGACGCTCATGCGCAAGGATGGCCGGCGGATCGACGTCGAGGTCGCTCTCCGGCGTTACCCCGTCGGTCGCGGCGTGCGCACCGTCGCGATCATCCGCGACGTCACATTCCGCCTGCGCACGCTCGCCGAGCTCGAGCGGACCCACAGGCTCGAGAGCCTCGGGTCGCTGGCCGGGGGGATCGCGCACGACTTCAACAATCTCCTCGCGGTCATCCTGAACAACACGCATCTGGCCCTCGCCGCCGGCGGCCCGGCCGCGAGCCGCGAGATCGAGGAGATCCAACAGGCCGCCGAGCGTGGAGCCCAGCTGACCCGGCAGATGCTCGTCTTCAGCCGCGGCGGCACGACCCCGGCCCAGCTCATCGAGGTCGGCGGAGAGGTCGCGAGCGCGGAGCGCTTCCTCCGGCGGACGATCGGCCCGGGCGTCTCGCTTGACGTCCGGCTTGCCGACGGCCTGCCGGCGGTCAAGCTCGGCGCAGGTCAGGTCGAGCAGATCCTCATGAACCTTGCGCTCAACGCGCGGGATGCGATGCCGGCGGGCGGCCGCCTCTCGGTGGCCATCGACGAGGTCGAGATCGACGCGACCGCCGCGGCGTCGACGCCCGCGCTACGCCCCGGCCGGCAGCTGCGGATCGCGGTGGAGGACACGGGCAGCGGCATGGCCCCCGAGGTGGCGAGCCGCGTCTTCGAGCCTTTCTTCACGACGAAGCCGAAGGGCCGGGGCACCGGGCTCGGGCTCTCCACCGTCTACGGCATAGTCACCCGTGCCGGTGGCCACATCGGCTTGGCGTCCACCCTCGGTGCCGGTACCCGGTTCACCATCCACCTGCCGGCCTTCGATAGCGAGACCGCCGACGATGTCGCCGAGCCTGCGCCGCTCGAGCAGCAGGGGCACGGCGGAACGATCCTCCTCGTCGACGACGAGCCAAGCGTCCTGCGTACGACCTCCGCGATCCTCCGCGGAGCCGGATACCGCGTCGTCGAGGCGCTGACGCCGAGCGACGCGCTCCTCGCCGCGACGCACGACTTCGACATGCTCATCTCGGACATCGTGCTGCCCGGCATCACCGGCCGGGAGCTCGCGAAGCACATCCGCGAACGCCGGC
>JBOGTE010000035.1:0-15969 GCA_050692015.1 Candidatus Limnocylindria bacterium | reverse complement strand
GCGGCTGGACCTCGGGCGAGACGGTGCCCTCGCCGGAGCCGGATGCGGCCTGGCTCGCGGCCTGCGCCTCGCCCTCGGCGGTCTCGAAGACGGCGAGGAGGGCGCCGACCGGGACGGTCTCCCCCTCCTTCACCTTGACCTCCTTGAGGGTCCCGGCGACCTCCGCCGGGATCTCGGTGTTGACCTTGTCGGTCTGGACTTCGACCAGGAGGTCGTACTTCTCCACCTTGTCGCCGGCCTGCTTGAGCCACTTGCCGATGGTCCCCTCGGTGACGGACTCACCGAGCTTCGGCATCTTGAGCTCGAACGTGGCCATATCGCCTCCTTAGTACGCCGCTAGCTCGCGCATCTTCGCGGCGATCCGCTCCGGGTCCGGGAGGAACCAGTCCTCCTGTGGCTTATTGAACGCCATCGCGGGAGCCTCCGGTCCGCCCAGGCGCATGACCGGGGCGTCGAGGTCACTGAAGGCCTCCTCGGCGATGAGGGCCGCTATCTCCGCCCCCGCCCCGAACAGGCGGTTGTCCTCGTAGACGATCAGGCACTTCCCAGTCTTCCGCGCCTCGCGGAGGATGGTGTCGGCGTCGAGCGGGCGGAGGCTGCGGACGTCCACGACCGTGGCGGAGACCCCCTCGGCGGCCAGGGTCTCGGCCGCCCGCAGCGAGCTGTGGAGCATCAGGCCGTAGGCGTAGACCGTGATGTCGGTGCCCTGGCGCTTCACGTCCGCGGGGCCGAGCGGGATGGTCCAGTCCCCGTCCTCCACCTCGCCGCGGACCGCGCGGTAGGTCGCCTTGTGCTCGAGGAACACGACCGGGTCCTCGTCGCGGATGGCCGACCGCAGCATCCCGGTGATGTCGCGCGGCGTGCTCGGGGCCACGACCTTGAGCCCCGGCACGTGCGCGTAGAACGCCTCGAGCGACTGCGAGTGGTAGAGGGCGCCGCGCACGCCGCCGCCCCAGGGCATCCGGATGACCATCGGCACCCCCCACTGGCCGTTCGAGCGGTAGCGGATCCGCGCCGCCTCCTGCACGATCTGGTCGAACGCCGGGGTGCTGAAGTCGGCGAACTGCATCTCGGCGATGGGCCGGAAGCCGGCGAGGGCGAGGCCGATGGCGACGCCCACGATGGACGACTCCGCGAGCGGCGCGTCGAGCACGCGCTCGGGGCCGAACTCCTCGATGAACCCGTCGGTGACGCGGAACACACCGCCGCGCTTCCCCACGTCCTCGCCCAGGATCATCACCCTCTCGTCGCGCCTGAACTCCTCGAGCAGCGTGTCGTGCACCGCCTGCACGTTCGACTTCTCCGCCACGCTCACCAGATCTCCGGGAAGCGCGCGGGGTCGCGCTCTCGTGCGATGCCGTACACGGCCTGGACGACGTCCTCGCGGCTCGGCTTCGTGTAGTGGTCGCCGTCCTGGCCGACGGGGCTGCGGCTGGCGACCGCGGTCAGCGTGCGCGCCGGCACCTCCAGCGCGTCCTGCGCGCCCTGGACCTCGAGGGCGTGGCGGAGGATGAAGGCGCTCGCCCCGCCGGGCACGTCCTCGTCGAGGACCAGGAGCGCCCCCGTCTTGCGCACCGACTCCCCGATGGCGCCGGGAAGGTCGAACGGGTCGAGGGTCTGTACGTCCACGAGCTCGACGTCCACGCCCAGCTGCTCCAGCTGTGCGCAGGCCTCCAGCGCGATCCGGCAGAGAGCGCCGTACGTCACCACCGTGACGTCGCGCCCGCCCCGGATGACCTCTGGCACGCCCAGCGCCACGCGCATCTCGCCGAGGTTCGACGGCAGGCGCTCCTTCAGGCGGTAGCCCGAGAGGACCTCGATCACCAGGGCCGGGTCGTCACCGGCGAACACGGTGTTGTACATGCCGGCGGCCTGCGTCATGTTGCGCGGTACGGCGATCCGGATCCCGCGCAGGGCGCCCAGCAGGAGGCCCATGGGCGAGCCGGTGTGCCAGATGCCCTGCAGGCGGTGCCCCTTGGTGCGGATCACCACCGGCGCCATCTGCCCTCCCGCGGTCCGGTAGCGCAGCGTCGCCAGGTCGTCGGAGGCCAGCTGTAGCGCGTAGAGCAGGTAGTCGAGGTACTGGATGTCCACGATGGGCCGGAGGCCGCGCATCGCCGCGCCGATGCCCTGGCCCAGGATGGTGGCCTCGCGGATCCCGGTGTCGGTCAGGCGGTGCGCGCCGTGCTTGTTCTGCAGGCCCTCGAACACCAGGTTCACGTCGCCCAGCTTCCCCACGTCCTCGCCGATCACGAAGACCTTCGGGTCGCGGGCCAGCAGCGCGTCGAAGGCGCGCACCAGCACAGTGCGTCCGTCCACCAGCTCCGCGCCGTCCTGGTAGGCCGGCGCCACCGGCTCGACGCGCAACGGCGACGCCGCGGACCCGCTGTACAGGTGCGAGCCGAACCGCTCCAGGTTCTCGCGGCGGTCCTCGCGCAGCAGGTCGCGCATCTCGGATCGGGAGGGGACGTCGCGGTCGCGCACGCGCGCGAGCGCCTCGGCGAGCGCGATGCGCACGAACCGCCGGCCGGGCTCCGACTGGCGGTCGAGCTCCCGCGCCAGCTCGCCCAGGCGCTCCTCGCCCGACTCCGAGGCGGCGCGCTCGAGCAGCGCCACGGCGCGACGCCGCTCCGCCAGGATGGGCTCTGCGAACGCGTCCCAGGCCTCCTCGCGGGTCCGCTCCACCAGCTTCCGGTCCTCGGCCTCGTACGCGTCGAGCTCGGAGGCCGAGGCGAGCTCCTCGCGGACCATCCACTCGCGCATGCGCGCGATGGGGTCCATCTCCGTCTCGAAGCGCAGGCGCTCCTCGTCCTTGTAGCGCTCGTGGCTCCCGCTCGTCGAGTGCCCCTGCGGCTGGGTCATCTCGACCACGTGGATCAGGGCCGGCGCGTGCTTGCCGCGCACCTTCTCGGTCGCGACTGCGTAGGTGTCGAGCAGCGCCGTGTAGTCCCAACCCTTGACCACGTGGATGTCGATCCCCGGCACTTTGCCCTCCGGCGCGAAGCCGCGGGTGATCTGGGAGATGGAGCCCTTGGTGACTTGGAGGTCGTTCGGCACGGAGATGCCGTACCCGTCGTCCCACACGGAGATGGCGAGAGGCACCTGCAGCACTCCCGCGGCGTTGAGGACCTCCCAGAAGATGCCCTCGGCGCAGCCCGCGTTGCCGATCGTGGCGAAGCAGACCTCGTTGCCCCCGTCGGTGAGCGTCCCCTGCCCGGCCTCGCGGAAGCCGGCGTGCTCGCGGTACAGCTTCGACGCGTACGCGAGCCCGAGCGCCCGGCCCATCTGCGCCGCGACGGGCGAGAGGTCCGAGGCCGAGTTCTTCATCCGGGCGATCGGCAGCCAGCGTCCCTGGGCGTCGAGGCTGCGCGTCCCGAAGTGGCTGACCATCTGCCGGCCCGCCGAGAAGGGATCGCGCTCCACGTCCGTGTCGGTGTAGAGCTGCGCGAAGTACTGCGGCAGCGTGGCGGTTCCCGTCGCGAGCGAGAACGTCTGGTCGCGGTAGTAACCCGAGCGCCAGTCCCCCTCGCGGAAGTGGCGCGCCAGGGCCAGGTTGGCGACCTCCTTGCCGTCGCCGAAGATCCCGAAGGGAGCCTTGCCGGTGAGGACCTCGCGCCGGCCGATGAGGCTGGCGGCGCGGCTCCGGACCGCGATCCGGTAGTCGGCGACGACCTCGTCGGCGGTGAGCGTGACCCCGGCCCGCGGTGTCTTGAGGGAGGGCCGGGCCCTCGTCTTCATCTGGCACCCATGGTGCCAGATGAGGAGCGCTCGGACGCGCGGTCCAGGAACGGGATGAAGGCCTCGTTGAACTCGCGCGGCCGCTCGATCATGACCAGGTGCCCGCACGACTCGATCACGCGGACCTCGGCCTCGGGCGCGACGGCGAGCACCTCGTCGATCCCCGAGGCCGGCAGCACCCGGTCCTCGCGGCCCCACACCACGAGGACGGGGCCCGTGTAGCGGCGGCTGCGTTCGAGCCAGGCCCGGCGGAGCTCCTCCCGGATCCCGCGGCGGAAGCTCACGCCGGCGCGCAGGACCCGGATCACCTCGGGGCCCGACGGCGCGCCGTAGCGCAGCGCCTCCGCGACCACCTCGTCCGAGCAGCTGGCTGGGTCGTGGAAGCAGCTCAGCAGGATCGCCCGCGTGAGCGAGGGCGAGCGGCGCCAGCGCGCGACGTGCTCCATGAGCGGAAGCACCAGGAAGCGGAACCCTGGCGGGAGTGCGCTGCCGATGCCGCCCGGCGCGACGAGGGTCAGCGAGCGGACGCGCTCCGGCGCCCATATCGCCCAGATCATCGCTACCGCGCCGCCGAAAGACTGCCCGGCGACGTGCGAGCGCCGAATCCCCATCTCGTCAAGGAACGCGGCGAGGAACCGGCCGTAGAAGGGCGCCTCCATGTCGAAATAGCGCGGGTCCTTGGCGCGCTCGCTCTCGCCGAAGCCCGGCAGGTCCACCGCGATCGCGCGCCGGCCGCTCGCCGCGATCCCGGGCATGACCGGCGCCCAGTTCTCGGCCCAGCCGCCGAGGCCGTGGACGAGCAGCACCGGATCGTCGCACTCCTGGTCCGGTGCGACCTCGAGCACGCGCACGCGAAGTCCTTCCACGACGATCGTGCGCCCCTGCATCTCGCTCCATATCATCGCGCTCGTGCTCTATTACTACCTCTGCGCGGCCGGCGAGAAGCTCCACCGCGAGGCGTACCCGCAGGGCGCGCAGTCCAAGGACGCCGACGTCCACAAGTGGGTGACGATGCACTCGGGGTCGCCGGCGGTCTGCCAGCGGACGCACCCAGGCGCGCACTCCTGGCGCCCCGACGAGGGCGGCGAGGAGGAGCGCGTGGTCCGGAGCTTCGCCGTGCTCCAGTGGGACAGGCAGGGCTTCGACGCCGCGAAGGTCCAGCCGGGCGTCGGCGAGCGCTTCGACTCGCCGTGGGGCCCGTCGATCGTGATGGAGCGCACCGAGGACCCGAGGACCGGAACGTACCTGCTGCTGCGCCTCTTCCCGCACGGCTACAAGGGCAAGCCGGGCGAGCTCGGGACGGAGCGTCCCGGCGCGCCGAAGGAGCTGGTCGGGAAGGTGTAGACCGCCCCACCTATCGTGACCGTGATGGCCGACGACCCGCGCATGGAGGACTCGCGCGCCGAGCGCGACCTCCTGGTCCTCTCGAAGACGGTCGGCTCGAGCGAGTTCCCCGTCGAGCGCCCCTCCGTCATCGGCGTCGATCGTGAGACCGGCGACCTCGTGCGCCTCGCGCCATTCCCCTGGAAGGGCGCCGACACCGACCCGCCGATCCAGCGCTGGGCGTGGATCAACGTCCGCACCGCACCGGCACCGCGCGATCCACGCGACCGGACGTTCGAGGTGGGCGGCGACGTCGCGGCGACCGGATACGTCGACGCGAAGGACGCCTGGCGGCTGCGGTGGCCCTTCGTCCGGCCCCATCTCGTCCCGTCGTTAGAGGAGCTCCTCAAGCAGGCGCGGTCCGCGGGACGCACGCTTGCGTTCGTGCGGCCGACCCCGGACGCCGACGTGCTGCAGCTTCCGCTGCGGCTCCGCTTCCGCTGCGACGACCCGTCCTGCACGACGCATCACGAGCTGCCCGTACTGGACTGGGAGCTCCACGAGATGGCGCGCGCGACGCGCGAGCGGGCGGGCCCGCAGTGGGCGACCAGGTTCCGCGAGACCTGGGGTGCCCCGCTATTCGAGCGCTTCGACGTCCACGTTCTGGTCTCGACATACGCGCAGGCGGTGGGGAGGGTCCACGTCGCCGGACTGTTCTACCCGCCGCGGGTCGCCGAAGATACGCACGCGCACGAACACCACGTGGAGCACAGGAAGCATGTCACGCCGCCGCGGATCTGAGTCCTGGTCTCGAAGTCCCTAAGGTCCGTTAGCGCGCTTCCGAAGCGCGCCTGGCCTAGCATCGAAGGCGTGATCGGCGATCGCGATCTCGCCATCGCCACCGAGCACCCGCGCGGCACCGAGCGGCGCACGCTGCTGCCCTACCGCGAGGCGCTCCTCGACACCGCCGCCTACGCGCGCCTGGCGGAGGGCGAGCGCGACGTGATCGTCCGCTGGGCCGAGATCCGACGGCGCATCCGCGAGGGCGCCGGCGTGGACAACGACCCCGCGAACCTGGCCGACCCGCTGCTGCCGGCCGACCGGCTGCGGGCGCACGTGATCGAGGGCGAGCGGATCGCCGGCGGGGCCGCCGGCAGAGAGGATCCCGGCGGCGACCTCATCGAGGCCGTCCGCGGCATCCGGGGACTCCAGGGAAGGGTCGGCGGGGGGCCGCAGCCCCCCGCGTAAGACTTCGCTGTACATCGCCGTCGTCGCCATGCCGCGTGAGCAAGCTCCCGCGCATGCCTCCTAGGCGCTGTAAGGAAGGGGCGGCTTGGCCGCCTTACGGCTTGGTCAGGCCGCCGTACACGGCGGCCGTGATGTCGCGGATGAGCTGGCTCCTCTTCTCCTCGGTCGTGTCCCAGGTCAGGATGACGAGGACGATGGGCAGCCCGCCCGTGCCCTTGATCAGCCCCGCGTCGTGCGTGACGTATTCGAGCTTCCCGGTCTTGTGCCCCAGCACGGCCCCCGCCGGTAGCGCCGCCGGGATGCGGTCCGTCACGCGCTGCCGCGACAGGCGCGCCAGCATGCGGTCACTGGCCGCGGCGGACACGAGCGCCTTGCGCGACAGCTCGCCGAAGAACGTCGCGATCGTCCGAGCGGTCGTCACGGAGCCACGCGAGGTGAAGCGCTGGCCCGACATCCCGTAGCGGTCCAGGGTCGCGTGGATGGCCGCGATGCCCAGCGTCCGGATCAGGGCGAGGGCGCTCGGGTTGTCGGAGACGGTGATCATCCGCTCG
Organism: Candidatus Limnocylindria bacterium; assembly: GCA_050692015.1. GTDB lineage: Bacteria > Chloroflexota > Limnocylindria > P2-11E > P2-11E > GWC2-70-10. Next base: position 9,109 of record JBOGTE010000035.1, on the reverse strand, counting down.
AGCGCCTCCTCGACGGTCAGCGTCGTGCCCGCGCGAGTGACGCCCCCGCCGTCGCGCTGGTCGGAGAGCGTCACGGTGATGCGGTCGGCCGGCCGGAGCGTCCCGGCCTCGATGCGGCGCTCGGCTTCGAGCAGGACGGCCAGCTTGTACAGCGAGGCCGAGAGCACGACCTCGTCCGCGGCCACCTCGAGGGCGATCGTCCCGGCGGGGCCGTCGGCCACCACCAGCGCGGCCTCGCCTCCGGAGGCCTCGATGAGGGCCGCGACCCGGGCGGCCACGTCCTCCCCGAGCGCCAGGACAGCGCCTCCGAAGCCGGCCTCCTCGCTGGGAGCGGGCGTCGCGGGGACCGGGGTGGCTGACGGCGTCGCGGAGGGACTCGCCGATGGCGCGGGCCGCGAGCTCGGTGTCGCGGCCGCAAGCGGCACGGCCGCGGGCGGGGCCGCGCAGGCGGAGGTGACGAGGGCCAGGGACACGATCAGGGCACGCACGGGTGCCATGCTGAGGCGCGGGCGAAGCCGAGTCACGGCATCCGGCGTGGCGGTGTCGTCGCAGCGGGCGAGGCGGGGCCCGCTAGCCCGGCTTCACCAGCCCACCGCGTAGCTCTCCCTGCGCGGGTCGGCCCCGCCCTCGAGCGTCCCGCCGTCCAGGCGGCGGATCGCACAGACCCCCGCCGCGCCCGCCGTCCAGTCCGGCCACTCGACGACACCGTGCCCCAGCACACGCAGGCGTTCACGCACCTCCACCGGGATGCGCCCCTCGACCCGCAGCTCGCCCGGCGCGTACCGGTGCGGGTGGAAGGTCCACGGGAAGCTGGCGGAGATCACGCGCGGCATCTCGATGGCGGCCTGGGTGTCCAAGCCGAAGTCCAGGATCCCGCACACCACCTGCACCATCGCCTGGCACTGGGCGTCCTCGCCGGGGCAGCCGAAGGGCATGTACGGCCGGCCGTCCCGGACGAGCATCGCCGGGTTTGGCGTGAGCCTTGGGCGCTTCCCCGGAGCGATCGCCGAGGGATGCCCCGGCGCCGTCCAGAGCTGGGCCCCGCGCGAGGACACGATGATCCCAAGGCCGGGTACGAGCGGCGCGTGCGCCGCGGGGTCGGAGGGCGTCGCGGAGAAGGCCCACCCCTCCGCGTCCATCGCGCAGGCGTACGACGTGTCGGGGAAGCCCGCGCCCTCCCGAGCTGCCGGGCGGTACCCGGGCGGGCCGGTGCGGCCCTCGTATCGCCAGGGGTCGCCGGACGGCGGCAGCTCCGGCCAGGCGCGGTCGTCGCTCACCAGCTCCGCGCGCTCCCGCGCGTACTCCTTGTCCAGGAGGCCGCGCATGGGGACGTCCACCAGGTCGGGATCGCCGAAGAAGCCCTCGCGGTCCGCGCAGGCCAGCTTCATAGCCTCCGCGTAGCGGTGGAGGAACTCCGCGCTGCACGGCCCCATGGCCGCGACGTCCCACCGCTCCAGGATGTTGAGCGTCATCGGCACCAGCGGGCCCTGCGACCAGGGTCCGCAGGCGTAGACGTCGGTCCCCCGGTAGGTGGTGCGGACGCCCGGCCCGATCGTCACCCGGTAGGTCGCGAGGTCCTCCGAGGTGAGCGCGCCGCCCTCGGACTCGCAGAAGAGCGCGATCTCCCTGGCGACGTCGCCCAGGTACAGCGCGTCACGGGCGGCCATGATCGCCGCGGCGCGCCCGCGCGTGTCGTGCGCCCGCTCCACGGCCACGAGCCGCCGGAACAGGTCACCCAGCTCGCGCTGCACCAGGAGCTCGCCCGCGCGCGGCGGCCGGCCGCCGGGCAGGAACACCGCGGCCGTGGTCGGCCACGCCCGGATGCGGTCCTCCCACGCCGCCAGGGCCTGCGCCAGCCGGGGGAACACGGGGAAGCCTTCGCACAGCTCGATCGCCGGCGCCAGCACCTCGGCCAGGGACAGGCGCCCGTAGCGGGCGAGCGCCGTCAGCCACGCGTCGGGCGCGCCCGGCGTCACGACCCGCGGCATGCCGAGGGGCATGTCGTCGCCGTGGACGGAGCGGTAGGTCGCGAGGTCCAGCGACCTGGGCCACCGCCCGAGGCCGTCGATCGTCTCGGGCTCCGCCATCCCGGGGCCCTGCACCATGATCGGCGCGACGCCTCCGAATGACGTGAGGTGCGGCTCGACGACGTTCAGCGCGATGCCCGCCGCGACACCCGCGTCCACGGCGTTCCCTCCGCGCGGGAACATCCGGAGGCCCGCGAGCGAAGAGAGGTAATGGCTCGAGCTGACCATGTGCTTCGAGCCAAGGATCGCCGGCCGCCCGTGCGTCACGGGGGTCGCGCGCGGCGGGTCCGCGAGGCGCACCTCGGTCACGGCGATCCGATCCTAGGGCGTGTACCCTCGGCGCGCCGTGCGGGTGATCCCCTTCCGCGTGCCGCCGTTCGACAACTCCGTCTACATCCTCGTCGATGAGCGCCGCGACGCCATCGTCATCGACCCCTCGATGGCCGAGCGCGAGATCATGACCTCCTTGAGGGACGAGCGCCTGCGACTTCTCGCGATCCTCAACACGCACGGCCACAACGACCACATCTACGGGAACGCCGCGGTCAAAGAGGCCACGCGTGCGCGTCTCGCCATCCACCGGCTCGACGCCTACCGGCTCGACAGCGCCAAGAGCCCGGGCACCAGCCCCGAGACGCGCGCCCTGGTCGGCGGCCTGCTGGAGAGCGTGCCTCCGGCCGTCGCGGACGACCTCCTCGAGGAGGGACCGGTCCGCTACCTGGCGGACGTGGACCTGCGCGCCCTGCACACCCCCGGTCACACGGAGGGCTCGACCTCGTTCCACCTGCCCGGTGAGCGGCTGCTCTTCTCAGGGGACCTCCTCTTCGCCGGGAACATCGGCCGCGTGGACCTGCCCGGCGGGGACGCCGCGCAGATGGAGGCGAGCCTCCGCCGCGTGGCCGAGCTCCCGCCGGAGACCCACGTGTACCCGGGGCACGGCCCGCCGACGAGCATCGCAAACGAGCTGCCCTGGCTGCGCGGCTTCCGGTTCGCGGAGGGCGCGACCCGGTGATGGAGATGCATGTCCGGGTGCGGCCGTTCCACCCCCACGACTACCCCCGGCTCGCGAAGATCAAGTGCGAGGAGGAGGGCGAGGAGGTCGCGCCGGCCGACCTGCGCCGCTACGACGAGCGGTGGGACCACTCGCGCTTCGAGAAGGCCCGCGTCGTGGCCCAGGACGAGGAGGGCGTGGCCATCGCGTACGGCGAGATCCACCACGAGCCGGACGACTTCGACCCGCGCGGGTACTTCCTCCACCTCGCCGTGGACCGCGCGTACCGCCGGCGCGGGATCGCCACCGCGATCTGGCAGCACCTGCGCGAGGAGCTGAGCGAGCGCGACGCGACGCTGGTGCGCATGAGGACGGACCCCCTCGGGGCCGGAGCGGTCTGGGCGGAGCGCCAGGGCTTCCGCTGGGCCGGCGAGGACCGGCCGAGCGGCAGGGCGATCTACGAGCTCCGGCCCGCGTGGGCCGGGCGCTGAGCCGCTAGGGCATCACTCGGCGACCCCGACGACGTTCATGCCGTTGTCGGCGAAGACCGTCGCCCCGGTCACCGCGCGCGACCAGTCGCTCGCCAGGAACACCGCGACGTTCCCGACCTCCTCCTGCGTGATGTTCCGCCGCAGGGGGGACCTCGTCTCCCACACGTCGCGCGCCTGGGAGATGCCGCCCACCGCGCTCGCGGAGAGGGTCTTGAGCGGGCCGGCCGAGATCGCGTTCACGCGGACGTTCGAGGGTCCCAGGTCCACGGCGAGGTACCGCACGGAGGTCTCCAGAGCGGCCTTCGCCACGGCCATGGAGTTGTAGCCCGGGACCACTCGATCGACGGCGTTGAACGTCAGCGCGATGACGCTGCCTCCGCCCGCCTTGGTCAGGAGTGGAAGCGCCGCACGCGACAGCGAGACCAGCGTGTAGGCGCTCACCTCGACCGCGGTCAGGACCCCGTCGCGGGATATCTCGTGGAACGGCCGGCGGAGATCCTCGGTGGGCGAGTACGCGATCGAGTGCACCAGCAGATCCAGTCCGTCCCAGCGGCGGTCGATCTCGGCGAACAGGGAGGCCACGTCCTCCGGCTTCGCCGCGTCACACAGGAGCACCGGGATGTCCTCGTGGCCGGGGAGCGTCCCGACCAGCTTGGTCACGTTGTCCTTGAACCGCTCGTTCAGGTACGTGAACGCGAGCTTCGCGCCTTCGCGCTGGAACGCCGTGGCGATACCCCACGCGATGCTGCGCTGGTTCCCCACTCCCACGATCAGCGCGCGCTTACCGTCGAGCAGTCCCATCACGTCACCTCTTCCGCTGTTCGCCCGCCGCCATCATGGCACCGCGCGCGGCTATCGGGTGCATTCAGCGTGCAGTGACCGAGCGCGAGATCAGGCCCCTCGCGTACTCCGTGATGCCCAGGCGCTCCAGCGTCTCGGCGGTCGGGTGGCCGTCGTCGTCCCATCCGCGACCGGCGTAGTAGGTCCGCACCTGCGCCGCGAGGTCGTCCGGGTCGAGGCGGACCTTCGACAGGACGCCGGAGACGTGCGGCTTCGTCACCTGCGGCGGCAGCTTGTCGTCGCTCGCCGCGAAGCCCTCGCGCTCGTTGAAGAGCCGGGCCAGCGCGAGGGACCGCTCCCCGATGTCGGTGAGCTCCTCCTGCGTGAGGCCCCATCCGGTGACGGCGTTCACGATCTCGAGCATCTTCGGCTCGTCGTAGCGGAGGAAGAAGCACATGCCCACCGTGTTCCGCATACTCCGCGGCGCGAGGTGGCCCATCAGGTGGTCGCCTCCGCTGGGGCTGGTCGCATAGGAGACCCGGACGCCGCGGCCGTACTCGGTCCGCTGCCGCGGGTCGTGCATGGCGATCTCGAGACCCTTGACCGTGGTGAGCTGCTCCGCGCCACCGAGGCGCTCGGCGGCCCGCGCGGAGCCCTCGGCGAGGACGTCGCCCAGCCCGCGCCGGTGGGCGATGGCCTCGATCCCCGCCAGCACGGCGTTGCCGTTGCCGAACTCGACCGGCTCGCCGTCGAGCTCGGCGTCCGGCAGGATGCCGCGGCGCCGGAGGTCCATGACCCAGGCGATCACGGCGCCCGTCGAGATCGTGTCGATGCCGAGGGCGTTGCAGCGCTCGTTGGCCTTGGCGATCAGCGCCAGGTCGCCCACCCCGCAGTGCGAGCCCAGCGCCGCGGTGGACTCGAACTCCGGACCGCCGTACTTCGGGTCGATCCGGTAGGGCTCCTCCATCTTCACGACCTTCTTGCAGCGGACCGAGCAGGCCCAGCAGGCCTCCATCTTCACGCGGTAGCCCTTCTCCACCAGGGCCTCCGCGCTGATGTCGGCGGCCTTCTCGAAGGGACCGCCCTCGAAGTTCCGCACGGCCATCCCGCCGACCTTCGTGTACCCGTCGAGGCCCATCCCCGTGCCGTAGTTGTGGAATGCCCAGTGCTGCTCCTGGAGCGTGTCCGCGACCCAGCGGCCGACGCCCTTGACGCGCGCGGCGTCCGCGAGCGGAAGCTGGCGCGAGCCCTTGACGACGATGGCCTTCAGGTTCTTCGAGCCCATCACGGCACCGAGGCCCGCCCGGCCCGCGATGTCCTTGAAGTCGTTCACGATCCCGCCGATCAGCACCAGGTTCTCGCCGGCCGGCCCGATCTCGCAGACGCGCGCCAGGCGCTCCCCCACCTCGGCCTTCAGCGTCTCCTCCGTGTCCATGATCTCCTTGCCCCAGAGATGGGACGCGTCGCGGATCTCGACCGCGCCGTCCTTGATCCAGAGGTAGACGGGCGCGGATGCGGCGCCGCGGACGACGATGCCGTCCCAGCCGGCGCGCTTCAGCTCGGCGCCCCAGAAGCCGCCGACCTCGGCCTCGCCGAACCCTCCGGTCAGCGGGGAGCGCGCGCCGATGGAGTGGCGCGAGGCGCCTGAGAGCGGCGTACCGGTGAGCACGCCCGGGGCGAAGACGAGCAGGTTGTCCGGCGAGAGCGGGTCCGTGCCCGCCGGGAGCTCGGTCAGGAGGTAGTGGGCGATCATGGCGCGGCCGCCGGGCCGCTTGCGGAACGTCGCCTCGTCGAGGTCCTCGGTCCACGTCCGGCGCTCGCCGAGGTCCACACGCAGGATCCTGCCCCACGACCCGTAACGCTGCTGCTCGCTCACCCGGTCATTGTCCCATCGCGGGCGCGTCCGCACACGAGCATCCGTATGCTTCGGGACCGTGGCCGAGTACGACCTGATGTGCGACTCCTGCGGCGAGGCGCTCGAGACGAGCGACGCGGTCGTCTCGTGGACCAGCGAGGGCGACCGCGAGCACGGCTTCGCGCTGACCCACACGGCGCACGCCGGCGGCGGCGCGACCGAGCGGCTCGAGGTCCGTCAGCTCGTCTGGCCGAACGTGTACCTGACCTTCGTGAGCGACCGCCTGGGCCGCCGCATCGAGGATCCGGAGCCCCTGCGCGCGATCCTGTGGGCGCTCGCGCCGTTCGTGATGCGGCACGACAACCCGACCGAGATGGACTCCATGCGCGCGGCCTCGTTCGGCCAGCGCCTCGGGGTGAAGCCGGGAGCCGACGAGGCGACCCCGCACGACCCCGCGGTCACCGAGCGCCGGGGGAAGGCTCCGAGCGAGACGCACGCGGGCAAGTGACGCGGGCCGGAGGGCGCGCGGGCTGAAGCCGCCGCCTAGTGACGCCAGTCGTCGCGGTCTATGGGCCGGCCCCGCCAGTAGATGATGTCTCCCCGCTTCCGGCGCGAGGGGAGGCGGAGGCCCGCGCCCGTGGCGAAGTAGGCCGCCGCCCCGCAGGCGGCGCCGCCCAGGGTGGCCACGCTTCCCACGCCGAGGAGGCGCAGGACGCTCTCCCCCGCGGCCCACGCCGCCACGATGAGCACGAGGCGCTGTAGTGCGGCCCTCTGGTGCGACGTCACGGGCCGCTCTTCCGCACGAACGAGGCCTCTCGCGCCCACTCGCCGCACTGCGTGAGCTGCTCCTTGGTCACGAAGCCGTACCGTACCGCCTGCCGGAGCTCGTCCCGGAGGGTCGTGCGCAGCATCTCCGGGCCGTCGGTGTTGAAGCTGAAGCGCACGCCGTGCCGCCGGAACGTCTCGATGAAGGAGCGCAGCTCCTCCGGCCCTTCCACGACCTGCGTGTCGAGGTTCGAGGAGGGACAGATCTCGAGGAGCGTCCCGCGCTCGGCCAGGACCTGGCACAGGCCGGCGTCCTGGGCGGCGTGGATGCCGTGGCCGATACGGTCGGGCTCGAGGTGGCGGACGACCTCGTCCACCGACCGCCAGTCGTCGTCCTCGCCGGCATGGACGGTCGTGCCCAGGCCCGCCTGCCTGGCGGTCCGGTACACCTCGGCGTAGTCGCGGTAGCGGAACTCCGGGTTCCTGCCACCGGCGATGTCGATCCCCACGACCCCGCGGCTGCGGTAGGCGATGGCCTTCTCGGCCAGGATCTCGTTCAGCGCCCGGTCGAACTGGCGGTCGAGGCAGAAGATGAGGCCGGCCTTCACCGGGTACTCGAGGAGCGCGCGGTCGAGGCCGTGGATCGTCGCGAGGATGATGTGGTCGAGGTCCTGCTCGCCGCCGCGGTTCCGCTTCATGGGGTTGTAGCGGACCTCGAGGGTGGTGATGTTCGCCTTCCGGTACGCCCCGGTGACGACGGAGTACACCGACTCCTCGACCGCGAGGGGGCTCGACTGGATCAGCTCCGTCCAGTGGTAGAGGGCCAGGAAGTCCTCGAACGAGCGCTTCTTCCCGAGCGGCATGGTGATGAGGTCCACGAACTCCCAGTAGTCCTTGGTGGGGAGACGGATGCCCTGGGCGTGTGCGATCCGCCACAGGTCGGCTGCATCCACGGCGCCGCCGAGGTGGACGTGGAGCTCGGTGAGCTCGTCGCCGAGGGGGTGTGGGATCTGGCTAGCTGCCCTGCTCTCGCGTCGGCGGGCGGCGGACGCGGCGGCGGCGGCGCGGCGCCGGCCGGCCCTCGGGGTGCTCTCGCCAGATCACGTGCCCGTCGTCGTCCGGCGACGCCACCAGCACCACGCGGTCCCAGATCTCGGCGCGGCGCAGCTCCTGCTCGGCGACCTCTCGCGTCACGGACCGCTCGAGCATCACGTCGCAGTCGTAGGGCGACCCGGTGATGCGCCAGCCGTTCTCGGAGAGGTGGTCGATGAGCCACGCGATCTCGGTGAGGCGCTTGGGTGTGTCCTCGACGAACTCACGCAGCCACGCCGAGTACGTGCGCTTGCCGCGGTCGGCCCGGTCGAGCTCGTCGCGAAGTGTCCCGAAGGCGTGGATCAGGATGTACGTCGGGCCCATCGCCCGAGTCTAGCCCCGCTCCTCTACGAAACGGTACCCACCGTCGGAGTCCTTCGCGATCACGACGAGGGCGCCGCTCTTGAAGCCCGCCTGGCCCTTGAGCGCGGGACAGGTGAGGTGGTAGTGCTCGTGCTCCGGCGGGACGCAGGCGCAGCGCTCGGCTTTGATCTCCGCGTCAAATCGACGGGCGCCGATGCGAAGGGCCACGCGCTCGCCCGGCGACGGGAACAGCTTCCACGCGTCCTTGGTGATCAGGATCCGGCTCTTGCGGACGTCCTCGGAGCTGAGGCGGTGACGGTAGGTGGATCGAGAAACGCTCATCTGTGTCCCTATTTTCGCACGTCGCCCCGCTTCGCGCATCCGACAGGCGCCTGCACGCCCGTCAGGGCCCTCTAGGGCAGGCTTGCGGCCGGATCCTCGATGGATCGCATGAGGTGGACCACCGGGATGTCGCTTCCGGCTTCGCGCAGCCCCGCCCGGATCTGGAGGATGCAGCCGGGGTTGGCGCTGACGACCACGTCCGGCCGGGCCGCGAGGATCGCCGCGACCTTCTGGCGCTGCAGCTCGCCCGCGACCTCGGGGTGCGTGATGTTGTAGACCCCCGCGCTGCCGCAGCAGCGCTCGGGGTCGGCGAGCGGGACGATCTCGACGCCCGTGATGGCGCGCAGGAGGTCGCGCGGCTGCCGCCGGATGCCCTGTCCGTGCGCCAGGTGGCAGGCGTCCTGGTAGGCCACGCGCACGCGGCGGCCGAGCGGCCGAGCGGCGTCGGCGGGCGGGACGACCT
>JBOGTE010000034.1:0-16674 GCA_050692015.1 Candidatus Limnocylindria bacterium | reverse complement strand
GCCCGACGACACCGGGCGCCCCGTGGCCGCTCTGCCGCTGCTGCCCGCCGGCCCGGGACTGCTGGCGCACTACGACTGGGGCGGCTGGCTCATCTGGCACGCTCCGGACACTCCGGCCTTCATCGACGGCCGGCTCATCCCGTACCGGCGCGGCGACCCCAGCGTGCTCGAGGACTACGTGCGCGTGATCGAGGCGCGGCCGGGATGGCAGGAGGTCGTCCGGCGGCGCGGGATCCGCTGGGTGCTCGTCCGGCCGGGCGATCCGATCGCCGTACGCGGCATCGACCTCGCCTGGCGCACGCTCTCGGCGTCGCGCGACCACCTCCTCCTGGAGGTGTCGGGCCCGTAGCGACGGGGCGAAACGTAGACTCGCCGCACGTCACAGCGCTCGAGCGGCCTTAGGAAGACGCCCATCCCTCTGCGCCCGGCTGAGCGGCGCACCGAGGGCGACCTCGACGCGCTCTTCGACACGATCGTGGACGGCCTGCGCAAGGACGTGCGGCGCGGCCGCGCGCAGGTGGAGCGCTTCCGCCGCGCCTACCAGAAGCGCAGCGACACCGACGACGAGACGACCCGCCGCGCCTTCCGTCGCCTGCGCCAGCTTCAGCTGGTGGGCGACGCCATCGAGTCGGGAGCGGCCTACCTGGTCGGCTCGGGCATCGCGCCCGAGCGGCGCGCGCGCGACGAGCGCCTCGAGATCGCCAAGCGCGTCCTCGAGAGCCTGGAGGCCGAGCGCGAGCGCCTCATGCGTGACGTGCACGACGGCCCCGCCCAGGTGCTGGCCAACGCCATCTTCGAGCTCGAGTACCTGGACCGCATCGCCGAGCGCGTCCAGAGCGACGTCCGCCAGGCGCTGCGCGCCGAGATCGCCGCGATGAACGCGCAGTTCAAGACCTCGCTCGACGGCGTGCGCGCCATGATCTACGACCTGCGCCCGCCGGTCCTCTCCGAGCTGGGCCTGGCCGGAGCGATCCGCACCTACGCGAACGAGTACGAGTCGCGGTACGGGCTGCGCACGGTCCTGGCGCTCGAGGACCGCGAGACCGGCCTCGACCCGCAGCAGGAGCTGGCGGTGTACCGCGTCATGCAGGAGGCGCTCCAGAACACGCACCGGCACGCCAACGCGACCACGGTGCACATCGCGTGGGAGCGGGACGGCACCGACTGGATCCTCCGCTGCTCCGACGACGGCGCCGGCTTCGACATCGTCCGGGCCGCGCGCCAGCCGCGCTCGGTGGGCCTGGTCTCTATGCGCGAGCGCGCGGAGCTCATCGGCGGCGTGTTCGAGCTGCGTTCGACGCCGGGGCAGGGGACCACCATCAGCGTGCGCATCCCCTCGCGGTCCGAGGACGCTTGAGGGAGCGCACGCCTGGCAGCAAGATCCGCGTCATCCTCGCCGACACGAGCGAGTTCACGCTCATCGGCCTGAAGCAGGTGCTCGCGAGCGAGCCAGACATCGAGATCGTGGCGACGTGCGACGACGGCGAGGACCTCGTGGCGCGCACGACCGAGCTCGAGCCTGACGTCGTCGTGGCCGAGATCGACCTGCCGCGGCTGTCGGGCGACAAGGCGGCGCAGCGCATCCGGCGCGACCAGCCGCATGTCGCGGTCGTCATCCTGGCGGCGCGCGACGAGGAGCAGGACCTCTTCGACGCGATCCGCGGCGGCGCTGCGGCCTACCTGCCGAAGGACTGCGACGCCGAGGAGCTGCTCGAGAGCATCCGCCGCGTCAACGACGGCACGTTCCTGATCAACGAGATGGTGTACAGCCGGCCCAACGTGGCGACCCGCGTCCTGGCCGAGTTCCGCGACCTGTCGGTGTACGGCCCCGGCGCCAGCCGCGTGTTCGCGCCGCTGTCCCCGCGGGAGGTCCAGATCCTCGACCAGATCTCGCAGGGCAAGACCAACAAGGAGGTCGCGTACGCTCTGGCGATCTCCGAGCAGACGGTGAAGAATCACATGTCGAGCATCCTTCGCAAGCTGTCGGTGAACGACCGCACGCAGGCGGTCGTCTACGCGATGAGGCAGGGATGGATCAAGGGTCCGGAGGTCCGGTCGGAGCGATGACCGCGACGCAGGAGCTGGCCCAGGGTTTCACCGGCGAGCAGCAGCGCCTCGCGGCCGAGATCCGCGAGCTCGACCTGCTGGTCGAATCCACCAAGACCGAGGTGGATCGCCTCAAGGCGCGCGAGGAGCAGGCCCGCGCGCGCATCGATACCGCGCGCGCCGACCCGACGCGTGCCACGCCCGAGGAGGTCTTCGCCGCGGCCGACGAGCACAGCGGAGCGCTGGCGCGTCGGATGACGATGGAAGGCCAGCTCGGGCAGCTCCAGTCGAAGCGCAAGCTGCTCGACCGCGTCCGGACGCTCATCGAGCAGGCGCAGCAGCAGCTCCAGGAGCAGGCGGCGCAGCCCGCCGCGACCGACGACGCCTCCGCCGCAGCCGCTCCCGTGGTGGACGAGTCGCGCCTTCTTCAGGCGGTCGTCGACACGCAGGAGGAGGAGCGCCGCCGCATCGCGCGCCAGGTCCATGACGGCCCGGCGCAGGCCATGGCTAACGTGGTGCTGCAGTCGGAGATCAGCGAGCGCCTCTACGAGGTGGATCGCGACCGCTCGAGGGCCGAGCTCGGTGCGCTCCGTCTGATGGTGAACAAGACGTTGCAGGAGCTGCGGGGATTCATCTTCGAGCTGCGGCCGATGATCCTGGACGACCTCGGCCTGGTGCCGACGCTCCGGCGCTACGTGCAGACCCTCAACGACAAGCACCGCATGAAGATCGACCTTGCCAGCAACGGCCGCGACCGGCGGCTGCCCAGCGAGGACGAGATCGCGATCTTCCGCCTGATCCAGGACTCGCTGCTCGAGCGCATCGAGAAGGGCCAGGCCAAGCAGATCTCGCTCACGCTCGACTGGAAGGACGAGACGCTCGAGGTCCTCCTCCAGTCCGATGGGCGGGACCTCCCGCCGGACGGCGAGCTCACCAGCGGCCTGCGCCGCAGCGAGCGCGTCCAGCTGCTGGACGGCCGCCTCGAGCAGGAGAGCCGTCCCGACGGCACGCTCGTGCACGTGACCATCCCGGTCCGCGCCGCACCCGCGCTCATCTCCTAGTGGCATCGACCTCGCCGCTGGCGCCGGCGCAGGTCGCGGATCTCCTCGACTCCACCCGTGCCCTGTTAGAGGGTGAGTTAAAGGCCCTGACCGAGGACGACGCGCGCTGGCACCCGCCCTCGACGACCTCAGACCCCGCACATCACGAGTGGTGCGTCAACGAGGTCCTCGGCCACCTCATCGAGTCCGACACGCGTGGCTTCTTCGGCCGCATCTCGCGGACGCTCGAACAGGACCGCCCGTTCGAGCAGCCGTGGGACCAAGAGGCCGTGGCGCGGGAGCGCAAGGACTGCGAGCGGATGGTCATGAGCCTGTTCATGGAGTGGATGGCCCTGCGGCACCGCAGCGTCGAGCTGGTGCGCTCGCTGCGGCCCGAGCAGCTCGAGCGGGCGTGCGAGCACGGAAAGGTGGGGGAGCTCCGGGTGAAGGACCTGCTCCACGAGTGGGTCCACCACGACCGCAACCACACGCGTCAGCTGCTCGCCAACATCCAGGAGCGCGTGTGGCCGCACATGGCCAACGCGCAGAAGTTCAAGGGCGAATAGAAGATCCGGAAGAGCTCACGCTGATCACGCGTGGGCGCCGCAGCGGCCGGGAGCACCGCGTTCAGGCCTGGTTCGCGCGCGAGGGCGACGTGCTCTGGCTCCGCGCCGACGAGCGGGTCCCCGAAGGCGGCGGCTGGATCTCGCGCCGAGCCGGCCGCCGCCCGGACTGGCTGCTGAACCTCGAAGCCGACCCGCGCTGCCGCGTCGTGATCGGCGACCGCGAGGTCGACGCGCTTTACGAGCCTTCGGCCGATCCGGCCGCCGATCTCCGTCGTCTCATCGAGCTGTGGCGGGCCAAGTACGGCGCCGAATGGGTCCAGGACTGGTACGTCGAGAGAGGCCGCGTGCCGGTGAAGCTCCGGCTGGGCTAGCCGGCGAGGTCCTCTCGGATGCGCGCGATCAGTGACTCCGCGACACCACTCCGCGTCAGGTAGCTCTCGACGCCCCCGTAGCGCTGATCGAGATGCTCCAGCGTCGCCTGGATGGTCGCTTCCGCCTCGACGATCGACGCATCCATGCGCGCGACCTGCACCGGCGTCAGCTTGGCGCGCCACTGCTCGTAGCGCGTCGTCAGCCGCTCGTCGCTAAGCGCGTAGTCCGCGACGATCACGTCGTCCGGCACGCCGGCGATGCGCAGCAGCATCGCCGCGACGATCCCGGTCCGGTCTCGTCCGGCGAAGCAGTGGAAGAGCACGGCGCGCTCGGCCTCAGCGATCACCGCGACGATCGAGGCGATGCGGGTCACGTTCCCGTCGAGCATGACCCGGTAGCGTTCTGGAGCGTCCTCGATCTGCTGGATCCTCGTCACGACGCCCGGATCGTTGAGCGGGCGGTGCACGTAGCGGACGCCCGGGAGGTCGGTGAACGGGTTGGGCTCCTTCTCGACCTCCTCGTCTCCGCGGAGGTCCACCACAGTGCGGATGCCGTTGTCGAGCAGCGAGCGGCGGCCGTCGTCGGTGAGCTCGCAGAGCGTGTCGCCCCGTACGAACACGCCGTGGCGCGTTACGCCGCCTGACTTAAGGGGAAGCCCGCCGAGATCACGGGCGTTGAAGCAGCCCTCCCAGTCGAAGTGCCGGCGCTCGAGCGGGCTCTGGGCGGCGGTCAACCCTGGCGCTGCCCGTACACCTCGGGCCGGAGCACCCCGATGAACGGCAGGTTGCGGTAGCGCTCGTTGTAGTCGAGCCCGTAGCCGACGACGAACCGGTCCGGGATCTCGATGCCGCGGTAGTGCACCTCGATGGGGACGACGCGGCGGGCTGGCTTGTCGAGCTGAGCGGTTACTCGCCTTTGAACTTCTGGCTGTTACCCATGTGCGGCCAGCCGCGCCGGCCGCCGTCCGGACTGGCTGCTGAACCTCGAAGCGGACCCCAGGTGCCGCGTCGTGATCGGTGACGAGGAACTCGCCGCCCGCTACGAGCCCTCGACCGATCCCGTCGCCGACGTGCGCCGTCTCGTGGAGCTGTGGCGCGGCAAGTACGGCGCGGAGTGGGTGCAGGACTGGTACGTGGAGAAGGGCCGGGTCCCGGTGAAGCTGCGGATCAGTGCTTGACGACGTAGATGTCGTGCTTGCTTAGGAAGGTCAATGGACCGCTCGGGTAGTAGCCGCCGACCCACGGCTTCACGAGCAGTCGGCCGATGCCGTACGCGATCCACGCGCCGGGCGCCTGGCGGCTGAGCATCTGGCTAGCCTCGAGATACAGACCCAGAGCGCGCTCAGGGTCGAGCGTTCCGTTGGCTTCGATCACCAGTCGATCGAAGTCGGGGTCGCTGTATCCGGTCCGAGAGGCGAGAACGCCACCGGTGCCCCAGGTGGTCCATAGCCAATTGCGCGGGTGGAGGCTGGAGGACAACCCGGTCAGGAAGACCTGGGGAGCCGTCGCCGGATCGAGGATGAGCTGCTGGAACGACGTGTTGGCGATCGGATCGACGACGACGTCGACGCCCAGGTTGGCGCTCCACTGCCGGCTGACCCATTCCCCTTGCTGCGTGAAGGTCGGCGCGGCGATGAAGGAGAGCGTGATTTCCGGCAGACCCGCCGCGCCGCCGTAAGTGGACTCGGCGAGCAGCTGCTTCGCGGCGCCCAGGTCGAACTCTTGCGTATCGTCCGACGGATCGTGCCCGGCCTGGCCGAAGGCGATGAACCCGGTCGCCGGCCGGCCCAGCCCGCCCATCTGCTCATCCACGAACTCGGCCCGGTCGAACGACTTCGCGAACGCCAGCCGGACCTGTGGATCGTCGAATGGTGGCTTGGTGGAGTTGAAGGCAAGGATGGTCGTCCCGCCGACCGGTATGTCGACCGTCTCCGCTCTGAGCGTCGGGTCATCTTCGACCAGTCGGCCCTGCTGCGGCAGGGCGTATAGAAGGTCGATCTCATTGTTCCGGTAAGCGTTGAACTCCGCGGTCGGATCCGGGATCATGACGTACCGCCATGTCTTGAGCTTCGCGGGTTGCCGATAGTTCTCATTGCGCTCGAAGGTCATCGACTCGTTCCGCTTCCACTCGACGAGCTTGAACGGACCATTACCTACGTACGTCGGCGGCTCGGCCCACCGGTCTCCGCCCTTCTCGATGTCGGATCGCCGCACGGGCATGCCGGCAGGACGCGTCACGATGTAAGGGAAGTAGGCGGCGGGCTCGACCGTCTTGAACTCGATTCGCTTCTCATCGAGAGCCCGGATACCTAGCCTCGCCTGCGCCTCCGCGAGCTCCGCCTCGGTCGCTACGGTGAGGTCCATCGTGTTCCACTCGGCGCAGCCGACGATGATGTGAAGGGCGCTCGCCTGAGTTCCGGTCCTGGGGTCGCAGGACCGCGCATACGAATACACGAAGTCTTCGGCCGTCAGCGGCGAACCGTCCGAGTACGTCAGACCATCACGCAGGGTGAACGTGAAGGTCCGCGCGTCCGGGGACATCTCGGGAGGTGCGCTCGCGGCCCCGGGGACCGGAGTGAGCGTCTCCGGATCGATGACCATGAGGTTCTCGAACACGTTGGTCACGACCGCGATCTCGTGGGAGAGCGTGGCCTTGTGGGGATCGATCGTCTCGGGATCGAAGCGGATGTTCGTGACGATCTGGCCATCCGGGTCGATGTCCTGCGGCTGGGCCGGCGCACCGATCCCGCCCGCGGCTTCGGTCGACCCTGGGCTGGTCTCTGCAGGCGGCGGCTGGCTGCAGGCGGCTGCGACCAGCACGAGCACGAGGAAGAACATCGGAAAACGCTCTAGGCGCGTGAGGATCGGCACCTTTCGGACCTGTAGCCGCTCGAACCCGGGCTGGTTCACAGGCGTACTTTCCACCAGATGCTCAGGCTGGGCCATCCCGCCATTCTCGCCGCGCTGGTCCCCTTCTTCGCACTGCTCGTCGTGGCGCTGTTCGGCGAGCACCTGGCCCCACACGAGCCGATTCACTTCGTCGTAGAGCATGGCGACGCTCCGCGGCCCTACGACCCCGGGATCGTGTTTCCGTTCGGTTCGGACCCGCTCGGACGGGACCTACTCAGCCTTGTCCTGGCCGGCGCCGGCACGACCCTCACGATCGTCGTCGTCGCGGGCATGGCTCGCGTGGCGGCGGGCGTCCTCGTCGCCGCTGCGGGCTATCGCTTCCCGGCGCTGCGTGCCCTCACTGAGCCCGCCGCCGAGCTGATGTCTGCCGTCCCCGCCACGCTGGCAGCGCTTCTACTGATCAAGGCCTTCGTCGGAACGGAAGTGGATCTCGTGGCATTCGTCGCCGCCCTGCTCGCACTCGGTTGGGCAGGCCCCTACCGCGTGATGCGTGCCGAGCTCGACCGCGTCTCGCGCTCGCCATTCGCGGAGGGCGCGAAGGCGCTCGGGATGAGCACATGGCGGAGCTTCTGGCGTCACCAACTGCCTCACTTAATGCCGACCATCGCCGTCAACGGGAGCCAGCAGGTGATCGCGTCGCTCGTGCTCGTAGCGGAGCTCGGCGTGCTTGGGACGGCAGTAGGCGTCACGCGTGTGGTGAGCCTCGAGGCTTCGGTCAGCCGGGTCCTGCCGGGACAGGTGGACGTGGCCCGGGTCCCCGATCTCGCCGAATGGGGCGCGCTGCTGTCCGCATCCCGCACGGCCGAAGCTCTTTGGGTGACGCGGTGGCTGATCCTCCTGCCGGGCCTCGCTTTTGCGCTCTCCGCCGCGGCGGTGGCGATCATCGGCCTCGCACTCGCCGGCCGTTATGCACGTCACGACGTCATCGCTGACGTGACCGGCCGGGGCGTGCGGGCGATCGCGCTAGCGGTGCTCGCGATCTTCATCGCGTCGGCACTCATCCCGGAGAGGTATGCGGCGGCTCGGGAGTGGGCGGATGCGGCGCGTGCGGAGATCGGGCCGACGGCCGATGCGGATCGGGCTTTCGCCGACGCCGGCCTGCGTCCTGTCGCTGACGGTTTCGCTCTGCACCGTGACACGTCGAGCGTTCTCCAGACGGGTCCGGCAACTGTCCGGGTGGGCGAGCTCGAGCTCACCGAAACGTGGCCTCGCCCGACGCTCGCTGGCTCGGATCCATCGCGCAGGATGCGGTCATTCGTCACGGGCTCGACCGGCGGTGGGATCGTCGAAGCACGCCTTGTCTTTGCCGCTCGCGGCATAAGCACCGGCGATCACCAGCCGCGGCCCCAGCAGATCGGGGCAAACCGGGTCCCGGACTGGGCGCAGCTCATCCGCAACTACAACTACGCGGACGACTACGCCGCCATCGACGTTCGCGGCAAAGTCGTCCTGCTCGTTAGAGCCCTCGGGATCCGAGGGCCGACCGCCAACGAGCAGCTGCGGGGCTACGCGCTGGGGCCGATTGCGCAGCGCAGCATTCAGATCGCCATCGACCGCGGCGCGGCCGCGGTCCTATTCGTCGATCCGGCGCTTTGGCTATACACGGACGTGCCCACGAGCTTCACGGTGTTCCAAGGCGAGCTCATGGGCGGCGTCAGTCCCTATGTTCGCGCCGAGCGCGCCTCACCTCCGGTGAGCGCGTCTGGAGTGCCGGTGGTGATCCTCGGCGAAGCGGCGGCGAAGGAGCTGGTGCGGCCGTTTGGCATCGATGTCGATCCGCTACTCGGCTTCGACGATCGGAACGACCCGCGGCACCGTGTTTCGGCCGCGCGTGACCTCGGCGTAACGGCGCGTATCGCGGTGCCGCTCAAACTGCGCTCCGCGTCCACTACCAGCTACCTCGGCGAAGTGAGCGGTGCTCCGGAAGACGCAGCGAGAGTTCTGGTCTGGGGGATCCGCAAGCCCGACACGCAGGCCTCCGTCGAGGTCGTCTCCGCCGTCGGCCGTGCGCTTTCGGACCGTCAGGTCCCGTTCATTCTCGTGTCGTTCGATCCGACCGTCGACGCCGCCGCCAACGCTAGGTTCGTCCGGCAGGCGCTCGGCGACCGGACGATCGGCCTCGTTCTCGTGGTGAACGATCTGGAGGGATCGGCGCTCCGGTTCACCACACCAAATGGGGAGCTCATCCAGGCGCTCGACCTATACGCGAAGCGAACGGGGGCACCGTTCCGGCCCACCCTCGAGACGGCACGGCCTGCCGACTTGGTGGGCCTGGCTCCATTCCCGGACGTACGCACGGTCGTGTTGGGCGCCGACGGCGAACAAGGCGACTTGCGAGGGGAAGTCGCCGCCCTCATCGGCTACATAGCCGGACGCTGGGCGCTGGGCGCTCCGGAGCTGCCGCGATGAGAGTCGTTGCTCGAATTCTTAGGATCCCCCTGACCGTCTTGGCCATCGCCATCGCGCTCTTGATGATCGTGCCGTGGGCGATGACCCGCTATCGCCCGTATTCGGCGCGCCCAGGCGTCGGCTGCATCCGGACCGACGTCCCGGCCACCGTGAACCCGCCCTTTCCGGCCGACATGTGCGAACCGCTGAGCTCGCTCTACAGCATGCCGCCGGTAGACCTGGTCGTCGATGCGACGTTCCGGAGCCTCGCGCTCCTGAGCGGCGCTTTCATCCTGGCCCTCACGGCCGGAACTCTTCTAGGTGTCGCCGCTGCGCTGCTCCGCCGCCAGGTCCTGGCTGGCGGTCTGATCGTCGGCTTCACCTCGATCATCACCGCGGTCCCGGCGTTCTTCGTCGCCTACTTCCTGCAGATCGTCGTGATTCTTCTGGCAGCGACCCCAGGGGGTGGGAGGCTGCTGCCTGTGTTCGGCTTCGGCTACGACGAACACGTAGTCCTTCCCCTTCTTTCCATCTCGGTCCCGGCCGTCGCCTTCACCGCGCAGATCACGGCTTCGCGGGTCAGCGAGGTGCTGGACGCCGATTTCATAACGATGGCTAGGGCCAAGGGGCTTCGCCAGGGCTGGATCGTGGCCGTCCATGTGCTGCCCCATGCTCGACCCGTGATCCTCGAAGGGCTCAGCAGCGGACTACGGGTATCGGTGGCGAGCCTTCCGATCATCGAGTACCTCTTCGTGTGGCGTGGGATCGGTCAACTCGCGTTCGAGGCGATCGGCGTCCACGACGCGGTGACCCTGATCCTTAGCGGACTAGTCCTGGCCTCGTTTTTCACGACGCTCTCCGCGGTTGCGGATCTGTCGCGGCCTCGAGCTCTCTACCGGCCGACGTAAGTGGAGTCCACGCCATGCATGTGAAGATGCTTGACGTACGACTGGCGATCCTGATGCGCCTTAGCGCAGTGGTGTTGAGCACTACGGCGAAGCGTGGTCGCCGTAGCGGACCCTAGTGACGTACTCGCCGTCCTCTAGGCTCGTTCCGATCGGGAGAAGAGTGCGAAGAGGGCCTTTCGCCTTAGCCGCTCGGCTGCTACTTCTGTGGCTTCGACGCCGACTACTCGTTGTCGACGTTGTGGGGACGAGCATGAGCCCAACACTCACGCCAGGCGATCGGCTTCTCTGCGCCAAGTCGGACTCGATTTGGCTTGGCGCGATCGTTGTTCGCCGTCCTGAAGCAGGTGCACGTGTGTCTACGTACTTGATCAAACGAGTGCTCGCCTTGCCGGGCGAGCGAAGGGGCGGAACGACTATCCCGCTTGGCTACTGCTGGCTTGAGGGGGACTCTCCGACAAGCGTTGACTCGAGGTCCTTCGGGCCTGTCTCAATCGGCGAACTAGCAGCTGTCGCAGTTGCTCGCTTAAGTTCGGATGGCCTGACAGACCTTCGCCGGTCGGCTCAAGGCCCTACTAGGTGAGTTCCGCCTGCGGCTGACGAAGGCCCGAGGTGAAAGCGTGAAACCGGCACGGGGGCCAGGCCCGTCTATCAAGCGAGCGAATCCCTCGCTCTTGACCTTTAGCAATACTATGCCCCGCGAGACCATGCGGCCCCAGGCATCAAGAAGGAGCGTGACATGAGCTGGATTGCCGCACTACCACTCGGACCGCTGGACGCCTCGTTCGCACGCTTGTTGACGTGGCTTGCTCCTAGAGTCAGCGCACGCGCATGTGAGCACGATCCGCCCCACTTCCAGTGCGAGGACACGACTGGCTGCGGGACGTGCGACTGTCCACAGGGGGCCGGATGTGGGCAGCTCCTGTGCGACGCCTGCCCGCCACACAGCGTCTGTGAGTGCTTTTGTCCGCCGCCGCCCATCTGCTGAGTAACGTTCGCGAGCGCGCATGGGTCGTCAGGCCGTGGTGCGTTGGAAACTACGTTCTCCAGCCACCTCGGCCATGATGGCCGCCAGCGCAGCCGTGTCCGGCGTGACGCCAGCGCGCCTTATCGTTCGATTCTCTACTGCCACGGCATAAGGAGTGCCGGGGATTCCGAGCCTTCTGAAAAGTTGGCCCGCGTCGCTAGTGAAGAACCGATCGTACGGTGGGCGCCCTCCGTCCCGCCACCGGTCTAAGAGGCCACGACCGTCATCCTGGGTGACCAGGTACAGATTTCCGGACGGCTTTCCCCGGCTAGCGAGTTCCGTAAGGAGCGCGTGGCATGGCTGGCATGCAGAAGCAACGAACAAGAGCGTGTAGGCAGCCGGCAATTCGGAGGACCGCGTCAAGACGCCGTCAGCTACAAGTGCCCACTCTCCGACATCTGTGCCGGGCTTTGGATCTGAACGTTTCAGGTATTGCGGCTGCTTCGCGAGCTGGCGAATCACGAGCAGGATCCCAAGCGTGTTCGCGAGCGTGATGACCCAGAGAGCAAAGCTGTCGAGCGCCATCCTCGCCTCCCTGTCGAACGATTTTTTTTGGGAGCAATACTAGTACTAACTAGATGAATGCCTATCAGTTTGGGCACTTGATGATCGCGGCACTCATTGCGGTTCCCCTTGTGTACGCGGCTGCGGCAAAGGTAATGTCGCCTCGCTCCTTTTCGGATGCACTTCCGCGGCTAAGGCTGCCGCTCCCGTCAGCCACTGGGACTGCCTTTATCGTCGCCATCGCGGAGTTGACGCTCGCCGGCCTCATCCTCGTGATCGCTCGGTGGGAATCCGCGGTGGCCGGAGCTCTTGCGTTCATCGCCTTCGCCTGGCTGCTTGAGAGAGCCATGAGAGCGGGCGCGACAGGTGACTGTGGTTGCTTTGGAGCCCTGCCCGGCAAGATCGGTCGTGCCGCCGTCATCAGGAACATCGTGCTGGCGATTGGTGCACTGGCACTCGCGGGAGCACGATCGCTCGCCGTGCTACCGGTCTATCCCACGCATTTGGGGATCCCGCTGCTTGTTGGACTATTCATCGGGGCCGCAGTGCTGGATACGCTCGTCGAAGTACGTCAGTCAGCCAAACGTGGGCGGGCCTGAGGCGGACTCGTATCGGGCTCCCGGTCCTGATTCGCGAGCGACGGGCTCCGGACGCCTACGCACTTGTTCTCTCAGGCGCCGAATCGATGAGGAATCAGCCTGTACCAAACTATGTGGATGACAGCGATTGGTCCACGTATACGGCGAGTGAGCGTAGCTGGGATCGTGTTCACGCTCACCATGGCCACCGCATATGTCGTCATCGCTCGCGAGCACATCGCCGCACTTGATGTATCTGCATATCCCGATCCGACCCTGAACGTCTCCATCTCCAGTACGTCGGCTTCCAGCGGCAGCGTCATGCACGTCGGGGGGGCACCTGCAGGCGCATTCGCCGAGTTCTCGGGCGACGGCGTGCGTGCGTACGGCCAGACGTTCGCCCTCGACGGTGGTGTCGCTCTGATCGTTCCGCCCATCTTCCGCGCGGATGGCGTCGGCGGCGGCGAGCTCGATCTGCGACTACTTGTCCGGAAGGGACCTATCTGGACCAGTTCGAGCAAGACGCACTTCACGGTCGAGACGCTTGGCCCCTCGGAAGATCCGCCCGGGACCGCGACGCTGTTCGCACTCCACGTGACCCACGCCCTCGTGACGAACGCCGCGGATGCGGCTTCCACGGCAGCTGAGTTCGGGGCACCCGAGGCCGTAGCGCAGAAGGAGGCAGCGCTCACCGACCTGCGCTCAGAGATCGAGGAGCTGGCCAAGCAGTTCGAGCTCGCGGCCCTTGGGAACCGCGGCCGCATCCAGGTGGGGAAGGCGACGATCGATGCTGACGGGATCAGATCGATCGACCGGGTCATGAGGGCGAACTTCACCAGCCTCGACTCCGCATGCGCCGCTACCAAGGGCGCTCGGACAGACACCGGTCTCGGCTCGCGCTCCGTCGACGACGCCAAAGCCGCGGCGGCCCTGTATGCCCACAGCCTCCTCGACTGCGACCCGCAGCAACTGCGGGAGCTCAGCCAGCGCACCGGCGCTTGGTTGTCGACCTTGGGCTACACGGCCGCGGAGGTCCTGGACGCCAGCCCGCAGCTGCGCCTCCCCGCGCTCCTATCGGTCGTCATCGCGGCATGGAGCGACGAAGCTGTGAGCGCGACTTACATCTGGGAGCAGTACGGCCGCGGTGAGGAGCTGCGCATCTATCTGGAGGAGCGAGCCACGATGCCGATGCTGCCGGAGGCCATTCGCGAGGCCGCGAGGGACGCGGAGTACTTGTACGGCCAGAGCGAGCAGCCGTCGCAGCGGTCATTCGAGGCCGAGTTGCTCGCGGCGATCGCCACGCAGGACCAAGCCGAACAGGCTGCTGTTGCCGCGGCACTCGAGGCCCGGTCGCCCTTGCTTACCACTCCTACGCCGAGGCCCGTTCCACCGGTGCCGGTGATCCAGGGAGTGCTCCGGACACCCCTGCCGAGCGTCGTCTCGCGTCCGGGGGACCTCAGTTACGCGATCGTCGCTCCGCCTCGGTGGACGGTCGGCACGCCCGTCAGTTTCAGCTTCTGCGTTCCGAAGCCCGCGTCTTCGACCGCGCCATGCGGACCAGACAGTCTGAATCCCACCGGGGGCACGCCACCGTATACGTTCACCTACACGCCGCCACCGGGCTTATCTATGCCGTTCTATGTCGTATTCCACTCAAATGGAATAGTGAGCGGCACTCCGAGATCAGCGATGCTCTACACCTTCGACGTATGTGTGAAAGACGGAGCCGGCGGGTCGGCCTGCCAAAGGATCAACGGAGTTATCGACCCCGCCCCGACATCGACGCCCTCACGACCCTGACTCGTAGTCTGTACCGGGCGAATGAGATGGGGGTGGCTGCTCTGCTACAGGATCTGTGGCAGGGTCGATCGCGAGCTAACGCCGACGCCCACCGCGAGACCTTGAGCGGGCGGATCTGGCGCGCGTCTACGCCGCGAGATCCGCCCGCACGCGCGCGATGAGCGACTCGGGGACGCCGTTCGCGGTGAGATAGCCTTCGACGCCGCCGTAACGCGCGTCGAGGTGGTCCAGCGTGCCGCGGATCGTCTCCTCAGCCTCCACGATCGATGCGTCCATGCGCGCCCGCTGCTCTGGCGTCTGCTTCGCTCGCCACTGCTCGTAGCGCGTCGCGAGGCGCTCGTCGCTGACGGCGTAGTCGGCGACGATGACGTCGTCCGGCACGCCGACGATCCGCAGGAGGATCGCCGCGATGATCCCGGTGCGGTCGCGTCCCGCGAAGCAGTGGAAGAGCACGCTGCGCTCGGCCTCCGCGATCACGGTCACGATCGCCGCGATCCGCTCCGCGTTCTCGTCGAGCATGATCCGGTACCGCTCGACCGCGTCCTCGACCTGCTGGATCTTCGTGACAACACCCGGGTCGTTCAGCGGGCGATGGATGTACCGCACCCCGGCGATCTCGGCGAAGGGGTTGGGCTCGTTCGCGATCTCCTCGTCACCGCGCAGGTCCACGACGGTCCGCACGCCGTCGTCGAGCAGCGAGCGACGGCCGTCCGCGGTCAGGTCGCAGAGCGTGTCGCCGCGAACGAAGACGCCGTGACGCGTTACGCCGCCTGAGTGCAGAGGAAGCCCGCCGAGATCGCGGGCGTTGAAGCAGCCCTCCCAGTCAAAGTGCCGGCGCTCGAGCGGGCTCTGGGCGGCGGTCAACCCTGGCGCTGCCCGTACACCTCGGGCCGGAGCACCCCGATGAACGGCAGGTTGCGGTAGCGCTCGTTGTAGTCGAGCCCGTAGCCCACGACGAAGCGGTCGGGGATCTCGATGCCGCGATAGTGGACGTCGATGGGCACGATGCGGCGGGCCGGCTTGTCGAGCAGCGTGCACAGCTTCACCGACGCGGGCTTGTGCTGCTCGAGGTGCTCGATCACGTAGCGAAGCGTGAACCCGGTGTCGAGGATGTCCTCGACCACCAGCACGTGCCGGTCGGCGATGGGGTGGGCGAGGTCCTTCAGGATGCGCACCACGCCGCTCGACTCTGTGGAGCTGCCATACGAGGAGACCTCCAGGAAGTCGAGCGAGAGCGGGATGGGCACCTGCCGCATCAGGTCCGCCAGGAACGGCAGCGCCCCCTTGAGGATGCTGACGAAGACCGGGTCCTTGCCCGCATAGTCCGCCGCGATGCGGCGGCCGAGCTCCTCCACCTTCGCGGCGATGGCCGGGGCATCGAGGAGCACCTCCGCGATGTCGTCGGCCGGTGATCGGGCTCCCACCTCGGCGGTCATCGAGGTGGACATTGTCCGCTAGGCCAGGAGGGCGTGGAAGCGCGGACGCGGCCTTGATACCGGACGTTCATACCTCGTGCGCAGCCGCTCCAGGTCCGCGCGGTAGAGCAGCGTGATGGCCCGGTCCGGGTAGAGCTCGCGGAAGCGCCGGAGCTTGCGGTTCTTCCGCGTGACGAGCGCTTGGCGGAGCATCGTGACCTCGACGTACACGCCCTGGTCGGGGAGCCAGAAGTCCGGCGTGAAGCTCTCGCGAACGGACCCGTCGGACCTCCAGGCGACCGGGTAGGTGTGGGGCTCGTACTCCCAGCGGAGCCGGTAGAAGTCCAGGAGGCGCGCGAAGTGCCGCTCGCTCGGATGTGAGAAGGGGACGCCGCGACCGCTCGGTGGAGCGGATCGCATTAGCGCGGGCGGCGGCCCGCGCTATCGCCCAGTGGCGTGATGCCCTCCGGCGAACAGCCCGTGCACGTCGCCCGCATAGTCGCGCAACACCTCGTGCGCTGACAAGACGTCGTCCACGCCCAGGGCGATGTCGCCGTCCTCGACCTGCTCCGGCTGGAGCGAGACCTCGCGGGTCCAGACGACGCCCACGCCCTGCGTCCCGCAGGTGTGGCAGACGCAGCGGAGGAACCAGTACTCGTCCCGGTTCCCCACGACGTTCACGTCGCTCCGGTCGTACGCGGCGCCGCAGTTGGCGCAGCGGACGCTCCCGAAGATC
This sequence comes from Candidatus Limnocylindria bacterium, assembly GCA_050692015.1. GTDB lineage: Bacteria > Chloroflexota > Limnocylindria > P2-11E > P2-11E > GWC2-70-10. Next base: position 388 of record JBOGTE010000034.1, on the reverse strand, counting down.
CCGTCGAGCCATCCGAGCCCATGCATCGTGTGGCCCGCTAACGCACTCTCCGTGCCAGCGTCTAGCGCCGCCGGAGCAGCGTGAATGCGGCTCCCGCGACCGCCGCGGCGGCCGCGGCGGCCACCAGCGGCAGCAGCGGGAGCGTGCCGTCACCGGACCGTGACGATCCCGTCGCGGTCGCTGTGGGTGACGCGGTGGGCGTGACCTGCACGGCCAGCGGGCTGTCCGTGGGTGATGGCGTCGGCTCGGGGCTCGGCGTCGCCGTTGGCACGGGCGTGGGTGGCGGTGTCGGGGCGGGCGAAGGTGTGCTCGGTGCTGCGGTCACCGGCACGGGTGTCGGAGGCGGGGTGGCCGGAGGCGCGGTGGCCGGAGGCGCGGTGGCCGGAGG
>JBOGTE010000033.1:0-16878 GCA_050692015.1 Candidatus Limnocylindria bacterium | reverse complement strand
GTGCGCGCGGTAGAGCGCGCTCTCGAGCTTGGCCATCGCCGCGACCGGCAGCTCGGCGTGGCCCGCGGCGAGCGCGCCGCGGATCGACGCCACGGTGCCGTCGAGCATGCCCGAGGGCACCAGCAGGTCGGCACCGGCCTCGGCGTGGACCCGGGCGATCTCTGCGAGGCGCTCCAGCGTGGCGCCGATGTCGGCGGAACCGGCCGAGAAGAGCACGCACTGGCCGTGCGCGGTGTACGCGCAGACGCACACGTCGGTGGCGACGGCGAGGTCAGGGACCGCGTCCTTCACGGCGCGGATCGCGCGCGGCAGGACGTGGTCGGTCTGGCTCGCCAGCACCGCCGTCTCGTCCTTCCGGTCGCTCACGCCGAAGAGCAGGAGCCCGGCCATCCCGGCGGCGGCGGCCGCGCGGGCCTCGCGCACCGTCTCCGTGATCGACAGGCGGTATAGGCCGCCCGTGCCCTCGACGCGCTCGCGGTCCTCGACCGCGCCCGACACGATCACGGGAACGACAAGCCGGCCGACGAGGTCCTCGGACCCGAGCGCGCGCCGCCACGCCGGGTGCTCCGCGAGCCGGCCGCGGGTGAGCGTGCCCGACGTCACAGCCCGATGCTATGACGTGATCCCGGGATCATCCCCACGCGTACCATTTCTGGTATGAGGCGCAGGGCCGCGCTCGCGTCCGCCCTCGCTTTCCTCCTGACCAGCTGCGGCCTCGCGGCCCTCAGCACCCCGGCCCTGGCCCCTCACAGCGTGGCCCGGCCCGACCTCGCCGAGGCCGTCGCAGCCGCGCCCGCCGCCCGGGAGCAGAACGCCGAGACGGTGAAGGACCTCGGGGCGCCGCCCGCGCCCCAGCCGGTCGTGGTCCCGATGCCGGCCCTGCCCGCCGCGACCCTCGGGCCGATGAAGCACGTCTGGCAGTCGCTCAACAACTGCGGCCCGGCCGCGGTGGTGATGGCCCTGTCCGCGCTGGGCATCGACGAGAGCCAGGAGGTCGCGCGCCTGGCGCTACGCGGCACCGACCCGCGCCGGGGCATGGGCCCGCAGCGCGTGGGCCCCTGGGTGGACCAGCGCTACGGGCTTCGCTCGGTCTGGCGCATCAGCGGCACGAACGACGTGATCAAGCAGCTCGTCACCAACGGCTTCGCGCCGATGGTCACCCAGTGGATGCAGGACCCGACCGTCTCGCGCATATCGCACTGGCGGACGGTGCGCGGCTACGACGACGCCCGGGGCGTCTTCTACGTGAACGACCCGATGCTCGGGAACAACGTCGCGCTCCCGTACTCGTGGTTCGCGAAGAACTGGCAGTCCTTCTCGTACCGCTACATGGTCATCTACCAGCCGCAGGACGAGGCGCTCCTCCGGTCGATCGTCGGCGCCCACTGGGACGACTACACCATGCGCGAGCGGCACTACGACCGGATGAAGGCCGAGGCGGCCGCCGAGGGCACCTCGGCCGCGTGGATCGCCTACGGGGAGGCGGCGTACCAGTTCGGGCTGTTCGAGGAGGCCGTGACGGCCATCGAGAAGGGCCTCGCGCTCGGCAGCGGGACGGGGATCTTCATGCTGCGGACCAGCCTGCCGAACGCCCTGCGCGCGCTCGGCCGCTTCGATGAGGCGGAGGCCGCGCAGCGGCGCCTCTCGAACATCACGCCCGGCGTGTCGCCCGCCAGCTCATCGGTGCAGACGACGTTCCGCCTGGACCGCGCGATCGCCGCGGCCGTCGCGGAGCGCGAGCGGCGCCAGCGGGTCTGGGAGCGGAACGAGCACGTGCTCCTTACGAAGCTCGACCGCCTGCCCTGACCCTCGCCAGCTCCGCCGTCCGCCCCAGCCGCTCCCCCGCCTCGCGCAGGACGTCCTCGGTCTTGCAGAACGTGAAGCGGATGAGGTCGCGCCCCAGCTCCGGCCGCGAGTAGAAGGAGGAGCCGGGCACACCCGCCACGCCGACCTCGCGCACCAGCCAGTGCGCGAAAGCCACGTCGTCCTCGAAACCGAAGCCTGAGATGTCGCAGAGGACGTAGTAGGCGCCGTCGGGCCGCCGCGGCGCGAAGCCGGCCGCTTCGAGGGCGCCCATCAGCAGGTCGCGGCGCTCGCGGTACTCGCCGGAGAGCCTCCCGTAGTACTCGCGCCCCATCGCGAGGCCCGACACGACCGCCTCCTGCAGCGGCGCGGGCGCGCCGACGGTGACGAAGTCGTGGACCTTGCGGATCCCGCCGGTCAGCTCGGGCGGGGCGACGACCCAGCCCACGCGCCAGCCGGTGACGGAGAAGGTCTTGCTGGCACCTGAGATCGTGACGGTGCGCTCGGCCATCCCCGGCAGAGTGGCCATCGGGATGTGCTCGCCGTCGTATCGGATGTGCTCGTAGATCTCGTCGGTGACGGCGATCGCGTCGAACTCGCGGCAGAGATCCGCTATGGCCTCGAGCTCGGCGCGCGTGAAGACGCGTCCGGTCGGGTTGTTGGGGGTGTTCAGGATGACGGCCTTCGTACGGGCGGTGAACGCGCGCCGCAGCTCGTCCGGGTCGAAGGCGGCCCTTTGATCGGCGCCGGACACGCCGGCGCCTCCAGCCGCAGGCGCTGGCTGCCGCAGCGGAACGTAGACCGGGACCGCGCCGCAGATCGCGGCGTCGGGCCCGTAGTTCTCGTAGAAGGGCTCCAGGACGACGACCTCGTCGCCGGGGTCCACGATCGCCAGCAGCGTGGAGATCATCGCCTCGGTCGCGCCGCAGGTGACCGTGAGCATCGTCTCCGGATCGACGTCCATCGCGTAGAGGTCCCGGTAGGTGCGCGCCAGCGCCTGCCGCAGCGAGGGCGCGCCCCAGGTGATGGCGTACTGGTTGACGTCCGCGTCGATGGCGCGCTTCGCCGCTTCCTTGACCTCGGCCGGGGCCGGGAAGTTCGGGAAGCCCTGGGCCAGGTTGATGCCTCCGTGCTGGGCATTGAGACGGGTCATCTCGCGGATCACCGACTCGGTGAAGCCGACGGTGCGCGTGGCCAGGCGAGCGCGCGCGACCCTCACTAGTACCCGGCCTCCAGGTCCACCACGTTGAGCAGCGGCTCCTTCGACTTCCAGCGCCGCAGGTTCTCGAGGAAGAGCGCGAGGGTCCGCTCGCGGACCCGCGGCGAGCTGTGCGACGCGTGCGGCGTCGCGATGACGTTTTGCAGGCTCCACCACTCGCTCTCGCCCTGCAGCGGCTCGGTCCACCAGGCGTCGATGGCCGCCCCGCCGATGCGCCGCTCCTTCAGCGCCTCGAGCAGCGCGGCCTCGTCCGCGATGGCGCCGCGGGCGATGTTCACGATCCACGCCGTCGGCTTCATGCGTGCGATGACCTCGCGAGAGACGAGGCCGCGCGTGGCCGGTGTCAGCGGGGCGGTGACGGCGATGAAGTCCGCCTCGGCGGCGACGTCCGCGAGCTTCTCGGGCGGGACGACGCGCGAAACTCCCGGGATCCCCGCGAGGTCGAGCCGGCGCCGCACGCCGATGACGTTCATGCCGAAGCCGAACGCCAGGCGCGCGACCTCGCCGCCGATGCTGCCCATCCCGAGGACGACGAGCGTGGCGTCGCGCAGCTCGGTGTGCATGTGCTCGCGGCCCCAGCGCCGCTCGACCTGAGCGCGCTGGTAGTCGGGCAAGTGCTTGGCGGCCGACAGGATCGTCGCGAGCACGAACTCGGCGATCGGGATGTCGTAGGCGCCGCTGTTGTTGGTGAGGGTGAAGCCGTCCCGCTCCATCACGTCGGGGATCAGCAGGCGCTCGACGCCCGCGGAGACTGTGTGCAGCCAGGACAGCCGTGGAGCGCGCCGGAGGAACTCCTGGACCAGGTCCGGGTGCGGCGCGCCGAGGGCCACCTCGGCGTCCGTCGCCGTGTCGAAGGGCCCGCGGCGCCCGATCCGGACCACGCGGTCGTCCGGGACGGCACGCTCGATCTCCTCGGGCATCGACGGGAAGCTGCCGAGCACCGCGATGGTGGTCATCCGGTCGCGATGTTCGCACAGCGCGGCGCCCGGCTCGCATACTCTCCCCACGTGAGCGAGCGTCACCTGGAGTTCCGCAGCGACACGTTCACCCGGCCGACGCCGGCCATGCGCAAGGCCATGGCGGAGGCCGAGGTCGGCGACGACCAGTACGGCGAGGACCCCACCGTCAACCGGCTCGAGGAGCGCTCGGCCGAGGCGGTCGGAAAGGTCGCGGCGGTGTACGTGGCCAGCGGGATGCTCGGGAACCTCTGCGGAGTGCTGTCGCAGGCGCAGCGCGGCGAGGAGGTCATCCTCGGCGACCTCGCGCACATCTACCAGAACGAGATGGGCGCCTTCGCCACGCTCGGCGGCCTGCACGGCAAGATCGTCCCGAACGGAGAGGGGATGCCCCCGCTCGCGGAGATCGAGGCCGCCATCCGCCCCGCGGCCGGGCCGTTCCCGCGGACCGCGCTCCTGTGCCTGGAGAACAGCCACAACGGCTGCGGCGGATCGGTCATCACGGCGGAGCAGACCCGCGGCGCCGCGGAGCTCGCGCACCGCCACGGCGCCCGTGTGCACCTCGACGGCGCGCGGATCTTCAACGCCGCCGTCGCGCTCGGAGTGGACGCCGGCGAGCTCGCCGGTCCGGTGGACACGGTGCAGTTCTGCTTCTCCAAGGGCCTGGCGGCTCCGGTCGGCTCGGTCCTGTGCGGCGACGACGAGACGATCGCCCGCGCGCGGAAGGTCCGGAAGACCCTCGGCGGCGCCATGCGGCAGGCCGGCGTGATCGCGGCCGCCGCGCTCGTGGCCCTCGAGACCATGCGCGACCGCCTCGCGGAGGACCACGCGAACGCCCGCGCTCTCGCCGAAGGGCTCGCGGCGATCCCGGGCGTGCGCATCGACCCCGCCAAGGTCGTCACGAACATCGTCCAGTTCGAGGTCGATCCCGGCTGGATGGACGCTGGCGCGTTCCAGCGCTCCTGCGCCGAGTGGGGCCTGCGGATCTCGCGCTACTTCGGCAGCTCGCCCAGGCTGCGGATGGTCACGCACAACGACCTCACGCGGGCCGACGTGGACGCGGCGCTGGCCATCGCGTCGAAGGTGCTCGCCGGCGCACGGAAGGCGGCCGCCACGCCCGCCGGCTAGGCACCTTTCCGGACGCGTAGCGCGTCCGTACTAGTACGAACGGCGCGCCGCACCGATACCCCGAGCAGACACGCGGAGCCGCGCGCGTCCATAGCGTGGTCGCCGGATGCGAGCCGTTCGTGATGAGCTCGGTCAATCCATCGTGGAGCTTGCGCTGTCGCTGCCGCTCCTGGCTTTCATGCTGCTCGGCGGCGCGGACATGGCGCGCGCCTACGCGATCCAGCTGGCCGTCCAGAACGGCGCCCGCGCCGGCGCCGAGGCGGCCGCGGTCGACCACTCGCCCACCGCCGCCGAGGCGGAGGCCCGCGCGCGCGACGAGATGGACCGTACGCCGGGCATGCTCTCCTCGGCCGCCACGGTGACGGTGACGTTCTCGCAGGGCGACGGGACCGCGTGCGCGGATCCGCCAACGGTGCTCGTCCCCTGCTTCGCTCGCGTGCGCGTGCAGCACACCTTCCAGACCATCACGCCCTGGCCGCTCATCCCGAACGAGTTCGACTTCGACCGCAGCACGACGATGCGGATGTTCGCCACGCCATGAGGCGGTCACGGGGCGAGGAGGGCCAGGCGCTGGTCGAGTTCGCGCTCGTCCTTCCGGTCCTCCTGATGCTCATCCTCGGGCTGTTCGACGTCGCCCGCGCCGTCTGGCAGGAGAACACGCTGGCGTACGCCGCCCGCGAAGGGACGCGCTACGCCATCGTCCACGGATCCGCCAGCGAGGCGCCGGTGGACCAGGGCGACCACGCCGCCGTGGGGGACGTCGTGCGTGAGGCCGCGGTCGGCGTGGCCAACATCACCGTCACGGTCACCTACCCGGACGTGGTGGGGGCGACGCCCTGCAACGACCGCGGCTGCCGTGTGGCCGTCGATGCCACCGCGCCGTTCGTGCCGCTCCCGTCGCAGTACCTGCTGGACGGCGCCTTCCAGATCACGCTGCGCGGCGGGTCGCTGCTGGTGATCCAGCGGTGACGGCCTTCCTCCGCCTCTGGCGCGGGCCGGAGGCCGAGCGGGGGCAGGCGATCGTGCTCGTGGCCATGACGATGACCGCGATGCTCATGGTCCTGGGCCTCGCCGTGGATGCCGGGCAGCTGTACGTGGCGCGGCGCACCGCGCAGGAGGCGGCCGACGCGGGCGCCTACGCGGGCGCCGTGGTCCTCTACCAGGGCGGGACGACCGCCCAGGCGGTCTCGGCGGCCACCGCCGACGTCACCCGCAACGGCTTCACCGACGGCGGCGACGGCGGGCTCACTACGGTGGTCGTCAACCTCCCGCCCGCCGCGGGTCCTCACGTCGGCGACAGCCAGTACGTCGAGGTGCTCGTCTCGACCGAGGTGCGCACGGCGCTCGTGCCCGCTCAGTCCCAGCTCAACCTGGTCGCCGTCCGCGGCGTGGCCGGGGCGGAGCCGCTGAACAACGGCTACGCGATCATTGCCCTGGACCGCGGGAACACGCTGGACGCGATGTATGTCGCGTCGAACGGTAACGTGAGCATCGACGGCGCCGGGATCCTCGTGAACTCGACGAACGCCGAGGCTGCCGACAACCAGGGGACGGGGAACGTCCTGGTCGCCGAGCCCTACGGGACGGACGTCGCCGGGGGCACCGAGGGCGACTGGCCGAACCTCACGACCGGCGCGCCGCAGCGGCCCGACCCGTTCGCGGGATACCCGAGGCCGTCGGTGGCCGGCATGACCGTCTACACGTCGCTCCCGCCGGTCGTCAGCGGCACCATGACCCTCTACCCGGGCATCTACAACGTGCCCATCTCCGCGGCCGGCGGCACCGTCATCCGGCTGAACACGGGCATCTACATCACCAAGGCCGGCATCAACGGCGCGGGCAACGCCGACCTGCAGACCCTCGCCGGAGGCGCCTTCATCTTCAACACGGTCACCGACTACCCCGCCGCGACGGGCACGTGCGCGAGCGTGCGCCTCACCGGCAACGCCGCGTCGGTCCTCGCGCCGCTGACCACCGGAACCTACGCCGGCCTGCTCTTCTACCAGGACCCCGCGTGCACGGCCGACTTCGTGATCGCGGGCAACGGCTCGCTCAGCGCCAGCGGGACCATCTACCTGCCGACCGCCGAGTTCTACATGGACGGGAGCAACGCGACGCTCACCGGCAGCCAGCTCGTGGCGAACACCGTGAACGTCCAGAACGGGAACATCAGCATCACCTTCAACTCGGGGAGCACCGCCCAGCCCATCCTGCCCCGCCTCAGCGAGTAAGACACGCGGCATTCGCCGCGGCTGTACATCACGGCAGACGCTCCGCGTCAGCCGATGCTGTAGCGGGCCGCCAAGAGAGCGCCGGTAGACTTCAGCCTCCATTCACCTTCCGCTGGGGAGGCGCTCGAGGAGGCCGGTTGGCGCGTTCGGTGGGTCCCGGGAGAGGCGGGTTCTGGCGTGACGAGGGCGGCCAGGTGGTCGTCATCGTCGCGCTGATGTTCACCGTCCTGCTCGGTTTCTCGGCCCTGGCCATCGACGTGGGCCGCTACTTCGCCGAGCGCCGGTTCCTCCAGGACGGGGCCGACGCCGCGGCGCTGGCCTGTGCCCGCGCATACGCGCTCGGGGGTAACAGCGCCGACGCCTGGGCCGCCGGCAACACGATCCTCACGGACTACAACCTGAAGAATGATCCCCTCGGCATAACGGTGACCGTGCCGGCCCAGGGCAGCGAGTCCTACTACGACAACATCATCATCGGGCCCCAGCTCAAGAACGGCGTCCTTCCCACGACGTCGCCGGTGGGCTGCCGTGTCGCCGTGTACATCGACGTCCCGACGCTGCTCATCCAGGTCGCTAACCCCGCGCTCGACACCTTGGCCCTGAACGTCCGCGCTTATGCGATCGCCGGCGGTGGCTTCGTTCCGGTCGTCGTACCCAAGTATTCGTACGGGCCAGGTCCCGGCAACGGCAGCGATAACAACTTCATCCATCACACGATGAAGGAGGACTTCGACTATCAGTGCTCTGTCTCGAGCGATGCCGGATGCACGCCAGCATCGAACAGTGAGACCGAGGACGGCCGGGAGTTCGTCCTTTTCGGGCAGAGCCAGAAGGCCACCAACGACAACTCGTTCCGCGGCTACATCGCGCTCGACGTCCGTGACTTCACGACGGTCGACGCGGACGGTGATCTCGTGCACAAGGCATACAACGGGGTGGCTCCCGACGCCTCGGTCAGTACGCTCAAGGACTTCGAGGCGACTTGGATCCGCGAAGGCTATCCGGGCCCCGAATTGTGCGCGGTCGACGCGGGCTCATTCGATCGCTGTGCCCAGGTGGCTGTGATCAACGGCGCCAGCGCGGGCATCTTTGTGCCCGAGATCAAGGACCGCTACCAGGTCGGCGACGTGCTGCTAGCACAGCTCTACGACGGTACGGTCAAGACGATCCCGAACTTCACGATCAACTTCCCGACCCTGCTCGTCGCGAGCTCGACCGGAAGCGTGCCCACTCAGACCGTCTCATTCACGATGTCGAGCGAGTTCGAAGGCTCGACCGCGCAGGTCAACACGACCTTCATACCGGACAACGGGACCGTCACTGGAGGGGCCGGCGATCCGCTCAACCCGTGGGTGGCGGGTACCGCGGATCCGGTGGACAGCACGCCCGGCACCGGTGACTTCAGCTCCAACCCGACGCCCCAGGGCGTCGACAGCTACTCACAGTCGTGGTCGAACATCGTCATGAACGGCGCGCCGCAGGGGATCTACGCGGCCTTCTTGAAGGGCGAGGCGACCGCACCATACGCCGGGGTCACGCAGACCGTGGTAGTGACGGTCAACATCGGTGAGCAGCAGCGACAGTTCTTCCTCAACACGTCCGACGCCTACATGAACGTAGATGCGGTCGGGACGCCCGCCTCTCACACCATCCGACTGACGGATGGCAACGGCGTTGAGTCATGGGACTCCGTCGTGCCTGGCGGCAATATCACGTTGCAGATCGACCAGTGCCCGACGAACGGCGCGACCACGCTCACTTGCTTCTTCGGTCCCGACTCGCCCGGAACGCAGAGCGAGACCCTGCTCACCCCCACTGAGAACAAGACGCTGACGGTCCTGACCGTGGGTGCGACCAACGGCAGCACTTATACGGGGTGGGTCCGTGCGTTCGGCTTCGACGGGCTAGGCAACAAGGTGACGCGCATCCTGCAGATCCGGACCGCCGTCAATGTCGTTTCCGGCGGGACGACCGAGTACGTGGACATCGTCGGCTATGCCGTATTCAGGGTCACCAAGGTCGACCCCAACGAAGCTTTCGGCAAAGCCATCACCGGTACCTACCTAGATCCGAACGACCCGGCGCTGGCCATCGGCAAGGACTTCCGCCTCGTCCCGTGGGAGTACGTGCAGTAGGCGGCTAGACCCCGAGACCGATCTCGTACTCCAGGAGCCTCGGCGGGAGCGAGCCCGCACCCAGCAGCGCGTCGTGGAACTGCCGCATCCCCCAGCCCCTGCGCTTGGCCTTCTCCCGCAGCGCGAGCAGCGCGGCGCGGCCGAGCGCGTACGACGAGGGCTGCAGCGGGTCCTGCGTGTAGCGGCGGACCTCGGCGATGGCGTTGGGCCGCTCCAGCTTGGGTCCGTCCACCAGGAAGGTCACGGCCTGCTCGAAGCTCATCTCACCGGTGGCGAGCCCCACGTCCACCCGGATCCGCGCCGCCCGCCAGAGCAGGTCCTTCTGCCGCAGGAGCCGCGTCTCGGGCGACGCGAGGTACCCAAGCTCGGTCATGAGCTCCTCCACGTACAGGCCCCAGCCCTCGATGAACACGTTCGAGCGCACCGCGCGCCGCGCCGGCGAGGGGTGGTCCGCGGCGCGCGAGAGCTGGAGGTGGTGCCCGGGGTAGCCCTCGTGGCAGGCGATCACCGGGATGCCGGCGCGCGGGTGCCCCTCTAGGCGCTCGCGCCGGACGTTCGCCGGGTCGGAGGCGGGCGGGAGCGTCACCCAGAAGCGGCCGCGGCGCTGGCGCTCGAAGGGCCCGGGGCCGACGTAGAGCGCGTACGGCGCGGTCGGGCGGGCGAAGTCGGGCATGGCCTCGACCACCAGCTCCTCCACTTCCGGGAACGTCGCGAGCTTCGCCGCGCGGCTGGCCTCGCGGGAGCGCTCCATCTCGCGGCGGTAGGTGGCGACGAGCTCGTCCGCGCCCGGGTGGTCCTCGCGGATGCGCGCGACGCTGGCGCGCCAGTCCGCGTCGCCCAGGCCGCGCGCCGCGTAAGCCAGGCGTGACTCGGTCTCGCGGTAGAGGTCCTCGCCGAAGCGCCGCAGCGAGACGCTGTCGTGGTCCTGGAGGTCGCGCTCCCGCAGGAGCCGGTCTACGGCGTCCGCTCCGACGGCGAACGTCCCGCGCGCCCGGCGCATCAGGTCGTCGCGCAGCCAGGAGGCGTAGGCCTCGAGCGCGTCGCCCGCGGCCCCACCGGCCGCCAGCAGGTCGCGCTTCACGGGGCCCTCCGGCGCCAGGGTCGGTAGCACGTCCTTGATGAACGTGGCCCCCGCCGCCGCCTGCTCCCCGGCGACCTCCACCCACACGGCGGGCGTCCGGTCGGCATCGACGTTCGCCCGTCCCGCCTCGAGCGCCGCCGCGGCGCCGCGCAGGCGCTCGACCAGCTTCGCGAGGCGCTCCTCGAGCGGCGCGTGCTCCCGGATCAGCGGGTAGTACGCCCCGCGGATCACGGCGTCCGAGTAGAGGCCCGGCTGCCGCCTCCAGCGCTCGAACGCCCGCAGGGCGCGCTGGCCGCGCAGGTCCGCCAGGAGCAGCGCCCGGTCGCTGCGCTCCCACATGTCCAGGTCCTGGGGGGCCGTCGCCTCCAGCTCGGTCAGCCAGCGGTCTACAAAACGCTCTCGCGCCGCGAAGCCCTCGGCCGAAAGGTCGGGCAGGCGGTCGTCATGCTGGTGCACGCCCGCCGCGGTCGCGGCCACGGGGTCGAGCGCGTAGCGCTCGTCCACGAAGCGCTGGACCAGGGCGGAGAAGGCGGAGGGCACCGTGCCTCACAGTAGGGATGTGGAGAGCGCACGCGCCGCGACACCCGACCGCGTGACCGCTGATCCTGACTGTGCTGGTTGCGAGGCGCCCTGCTGCCGCCGCCAGCTCATGGACGACACCAAGGGCCGCTGGTTCACGCTCGCCGACGCCCGCGAGATCTACCGACCCATCGGCACGAACGTGAAGGTCGTCGGCTGGGTCCAGCAGGAGGACGGGCGGCAGCCGCTGCTCGAGTGCCAGGCCTTCGACACGCGACACCTGGGGTGCACCGTGTACGACAAGCGGCCCGATCACTGCCGCGTCTACGACTGCCGGGACGACGACCCCGACGAGGACGTCGCCCGGCCGCACTGCGACATCGCGCGCCACCGCCGCCGGGAGGCCGTCCGGAGGCGCGCTCGCTAAGGCTTGGCGCCTAGGTCTTGGGCTGGTCCGACGTCGCCGCGGCCTTGTTGCTGTCGCCGGACGACTCGTCGCGGAAGGTCTTGACTCCCTTGCCGAGCTGGCCCAGCACCTCGGGCAGCTTGCCGGCGCCGAAGACGATCAGGACGATCACGAGGACGAAGATGAGCTCGCCGCCGCCTAGGTTGAATGGCATCGGTCACTTCCCCCGCACGGCCTCGGCCGCGCTCAGCTTGATGGCCCCAGTCTAGACCGCGAGGCCGTCGAGCAGGGACATGAACAGCGGGATGACGACCAGCAGCATGAGCGCGGGGAGGTAACAGAGCGCGAGGACCAGCATGAGCCTGCCCTCGACGCGTGAGGCGGCCTCCAGCGCGCGGCTGCGCTCCGTGGCCCGGAGCGAGGCGCGCCGCTCTCGCAGGACCGCGGCCGACGCGGCGCCGAGCTCGCGGGTGCGCTCGAGGTCCTCGGCCAGGGAAGCCGCGGCATCGAGACCCTCGTCGCGGGCGTGGTATGCCAGCGTCCGGAACAGCGGCGCGCCGAGCACGTACGCGTCTCTGACCCGCCGGAGCGTTCCGTCGAGCAGTGCCGCGCCGGTCGGGCGCTCGATCACGCGAGCGAGGGCCGTCTCCGCGGGCCGGCCGGCCGCGACGAGAGCATCGAGCCGTTCGACGAGGACGATCGTCGAGCGCCGGGCCTCGAGCCGGGCGCGGTTGACCCGCCCCGCGACCAGGAGCGAGGGGACCACCCACCCCAGGTAGCCGCCGGCGAGGACGAAGGCGGGACCGACCGGAACGAAGACGGCGAGCGTCGCGATGAAGAGGACCGCGCCGGCGGCCGCGGCGGCCTTCAGGAGGAGGAAGGCGTCGGGACCGATGCCGAGTCCGGCATGCCGGAGATCGCGCGCGCTCGCCGGTCGCAGCGGCGAGCGGACCGGCACGGGACGCGGAGCCAGCCGGTCGAGATGACGCCGGACCGCGCTCGGCGAGCGCAGCCCCAGGCAGAGGGAGCCGACCGCGACCGCGGCGAGCAGGGCGCCGACGGCGCTCACGCCAGGGCCTCGTTCACGATCCGCCGGGCGAGGACGACGCCGGCGACCTCGAACGCGACGGCGCCCGGGATGAGCACGAAGCGGCCGAGAGGGCTGTCGAGCGCCGCCGCGAGCGACGGCATCGAGGCGATCAGGATCAGCGCGATCGCGGGGACCAGGAGGGCGAGCAGCTTCTGCTGCTGCCGGGCGCCGCTCGCGCGGGCGCGCACCTCGTCGTCCAGGCGCTCCTCGAAGGTGAGCCTGTCCGCCAGTCCCGCCAGCAGGTCGGCGACGCGCGCGCTCGGCAGGCGCTCTTCGGCGGCGACGGCGACCGTCTCGAGCGCGAGGGCCATGCGGCGGTCGCGGAGGCTGGCGGCGGCCGCGCGCAGCCCCGCGTCCAGGCTGGCGCCGAGGTCGAACGTCCTGATCGCCGCCTGCACCGCGGCGCGGGCGAGCGGGTCGGTGCTCGCGTCCGCCTCGCGCCGGAGCGCCTCCGGCAGCGTCGAGCCCGACCGAAGGGCCGCCTCGGTGCCCGTGACGATCCGGGTCATGGCCCGCCGTGCGCGGTCGCGCGCCGACTCCGCGCGCATGCGGATCCATGCCGACGGCGCGGCGGCCGAAGCGAAGGCGAGGGGGATCGGGAGCCCGGCCGCGACGCACGCGACGAGTGCGCTCGCGACCACGGCGACCCGGAGCGCCTCCCACCGAACGAGTCCCCCGCCCCAGCCGGCGTCGCGGAGGTCGCGTGCGTCGGGGTGGCGCGGGAGCCCGAAGGGAGCGGTGTCCCGCAAGGCGAGCGCCAGCACCAGGGCCGTGACCGCGACGGCAAGGGCCAGGGCTCCGGCGGCGGCCGGGCTCACCCGGACCCTTCGACCGGCGCCGGGCTACCGGTCCGCCACACCAGCGCGGCGCCGGCCTCGCGCACCCGTGCGATCTCCACGACCGCGCGCCGCCCGCCCTTGCGCGCGACGTGGACGATGAGGTCCAGGGAGCGGAGCACGTGGCTCCGGGCCGCGCCGCCGGACAGCTCGCCGGCGCGCGCCAGCAGCAGCTCGAGGCGCCCGACGGCGTCGAGGGCCGAGCTGGCGTGGAGCGATGTGAGGGTCCCGCGGTGTCCGGTGCTGAGGGCTTCGAGGAGCGCGGACGCTTCGCGGGGGGAGCGGACCTCTCCGACGACGATCCGGTCGGGCCGCATGCGGAGCGCGTTGATCACCAGATCCGCCACGCCGATGGCCTCGCCTCCCCGCCCCGGGACGCACTCGAGGCGCACGACATGGGGATGCGGCAGGACCAGCTCGCTCGTGTCCTCGATGACTATCAGCCGCTCGCCCGGTGGGATCGCGGCCGCGAGAGAGCGCACCAGCGTGCTCTTCCCGCTGCCGGTGGCCCCGCTGACGACCACGTTCGAGCCGGCGCGGACGTGGCGCTCGAGGAGCTCCGCGCAGGGCTCGGGCAGGCCGCTGGCACACCAGGAGCCCTCTCCGCCACGGAGCGGCACGGCCACCGCGCGGAGCTTCCGGATCGACAGGGTCGGTCCACCCACCGGGGCGATCACCGCGTTGGCGCGGCTGCCGTCACGCATCCGGGCATCGACGAACGGGCGCTCGACGGTGAGCTCCCGGCCGACGCTCGCCGCGATCCGGTAGACGAGATCGGCCAGCTCCTGCTCGTCGCGAAAGCGGACCTCCGCGCGCTCGAGCACGCCGGAGCGCTCCACGAAGATCGTCGCCGCGTCGTTGACCAGGACGTCGGTCACTTCCGGGTCCTCGAGGAACGGCTGGAGCGGGCCGAAGCCGAACAGCTCCGCGCACAGCCGGTCCGCGCTGGGATCGTCGATCTGGCCGCCCGCGGCCGCCCGCACCCGCTCGCGCAGGAGCCTGCGGCGGCCGGTGTCGGCATAGGTCCGGAGCAGCTCCTCCGGCGGTATGCCAGCGCCGACCTCCTGCCGCAGCCGCGAGAGGAGCGCCCGGTCGATCACGCGAGGGCGCGGATGAGCTGGTCGATGGCGCCCATCGTCGGGGCGCGCGCGGCGAACCCGTCCTCCGACAGGTAGGGATCGGACGGGATCGCGGACAGCAGCGGCCACGGCAGGCGGGCGGCGATCCGCGCGGCGTCCTCGTCGGCGGCCTGGCTGGTGACCAGCCCGACGCGGCAGGGCGCCTCGCGGAGCAGGTCGAGGGCGCAGAACGCCGCCTGGAGGTGTGACGCCCGCGGCCCGGTGACGAGGCACAGCCGGTCGAGGGTCGCCAGCAGCGCATGGTCGAGCGCGTCGGGGCCGCTGCCGAGATCGACCACCACCGGACCCTCGGGTGAGATCCGCGCCACGAGCGCGATCACCCGGTCCGACTCGTACACGGCGTGGAGACCGGGAGCGCCCGGCAGGAAGGGGACATCCGCCCAGCGCGACAGCGACTCCGGCTCCCGGCCGGGCCGGAGCAGCGCGTCGGCGATCGTGGCCGCCTGAAGCTGCGCGCGAAGCGCCAGGCTCGGGGTCCAGCGGTCGAGGTCGAGCAGCACCGGGGGCCGGCCGGCGCCGGCGGACCTATGGGCCAGAAGCGCGGCCGTGGTGGACGACCCCACGCCCGCGCGCAGCGACCAGAAGCCGATGCGCGCGTGAGGTGGCAGCGCGACCGGGCGGCCCGGCCGGAGCACCTTGAGCGGCTCGGTGCGGCCGGTCGCGTCCCGCATGAACGCCAGGGCCAGGTCCGCGAGCGGTGAGGCGTCGAGCCAGGCCCGGATCCCGCTCATCCGAAGGCCCATCGCGCGAGCTCCCCCGCGCTGGAGAACACGTGGTGCTCCCGAGCCGCGCCGCCCGCGTCGGCACGGTCGAAGATCACGGGCCGCAGCGACGAGAGCCTGCGCACGGCGCGGAGGTGAGGTCGCTCGACCCACGCCCGCCGCCGCCACGCCAGGACGGCGTCCTCGCCCGAGAGCAGCGTCCTGCACCTCGCCTGAGCCGCGGGCGAGGGTGCACGGAACCGCGCGAGGCGACGGCGCAGAAGGAGCGCGGTGGCGGGACCGAGCGCGAGGCGACGGACGCGGACCGTGTCCCTGACGGCCAGCGCCGCCGGCACGGGTCGAAGGTCACCGGATGTCGCCGGTACGTCCTGACCGGCGGAGTCCGGTCCGATCTCGACCTCGCTCGCGCCGATGCCGGCGTACGCCAGCGCACGAACGAGAGCGCCGACGTCCTGCGGGCGCGGCCGGGCGTAGCAGCCGTCCGGCCGCCGGACGAGCTCGAGCATCTCGACCGCCGCCGCCGCCCGGTCGAGCGCGTCGCCGTACGCGGGCCAGAGACGCAGGACGGTCAAGGGACCGGCGGCACCAGGACGAGGACGAACGAGCTGGTCGCGATCCGCTCGGCGATCATCAGCTCCTCCGAGGCCGCGACCGCGATGACGACGCTGCCCAGCCGCTCGCGCGGCGCGAGAGCCGACGACCGGTCGATCTCCGGTCCGATCGGCCCGCCGTGCTCTCCGCGGACGTCGATGACCAGCGCGGCCTCCGTCAGGAGCTCGGCGAAGCGCTCCTCGGGCGCGTGCGCCGGAAGCGGGACGGCGATCACGTCCACCCGCGCGCCCGGGGAGATGGCCCCGCCCAGCGCCTGGTGTGCCGTGACGGGGATCGCCACCGCCCGGTACCCGGTGGGAGGAACGAGCCCGCTCTCGAACGAGGCGCTTGTCGCCGCGAGCCCCGGACCGAGGAGGACCTGCCCGGGCCAGAGCGGGGCGCGTGGATAGCGGCCGACGGCCGCGCTCGCCTCGCTCAGAGCACCGTCCGGGACCGCGTCAGCCGGGAGCCAGCGGACCTCGACGTCGGCGCCGCCGAGCGGCCTGCCGGGCGATAGGTGCTGCGCCGCCACGATGACCGGGCTCCGCTGCGACGACGCGTAGTAGATCGCGCCCGCGACGGCGCCGGCGACGATCGCGAGTGCCAGGAGCGCGCGCTGCGCGATCACTCGACGATCGCCGGCGAGCGGACTAGGACCTCGATGCGGGCATCGACGCGCCGCTGCCCCTCTCCCGGGACATCGACCGTCACGTCGAACCTCAGGCCGAACGGGATCCCGCCCAGACTGACGCTCTCCCACATCGCCGCGAACGGCTGGTCACCCGCGCCGCTCGTGGCACCCAGCGCGCTCACTTCGCCCGCCGCGAGCGTCCACGACGAGACGCGCCCGGGTGTGCCGTCCACCAGAGCTCGCGGCCAGAGGTCCACGCGGCGCCCGCGCAGCACCTCGATCCGGGCCAGCGCGTCGCCCTGTGCGGCGAGAGCGACGTAGGCGGTGACCGCGCGCGGCGGGGGCGTCGCGGTGGGCCGCGGCGTCGACGGCGCGGGACGCGGTGTCGAGC
>JBOGTE010000032.1:0-17392 GCA_050692015.1 Candidatus Limnocylindria bacterium | reverse complement strand
CCCCCAGCGGGACGCGCGCCGCGTTGAACACCGCGCCCAGGCCGGTCGCGACGCCGCACGCGAGAGTGGCGATGCGCTCGAGGGGCACGTCCGCCCGCACCTTCACCGCCGCGCCCTCGGGCACGACGGCGCGCTCGGCGAACGACGACTGCGAGAAGAAGTGATGGACCGGCCGTCCGCGCTGGCTGAGGCGCGTCGTGCCGTCCGGCATGGTCCCGCTGAAGATGGTCGCGCCGGCCGTCAGGCAGAGCCAGGGCTCGCCGCGCACGCACGACTCGCAGCGGCCGCACCGCGCTATCGCGGCCAGCACGACGTGGTCGCCCGCGGCGACCGAGGTCACTCCCGGCCCGACCGCCTCCACCACCCCGGCGCCCTCGTGGCCGAGCACCATCGGGACCTTCAGCTCGCGGTTCCCGCCCCAAGCCGCGCGGTCGCTGTGGCAGACGCCGGTAGCGACGAGGCGGACCGCGACCTCCCCGGCGCGCGGCTCGGCGAGGTCCACGTCCTCGATGACGAGCGCCTCCCGCTGCGCGTGCATGAGCGCTGCTCTCACCCCGGCCTCCCCGCCGCGATCGTACGGAATGGCGAGGGCGCCGGCAGCCTGTACGCGGCCGGCGCCCTCGCTGCGACAGTCACTGTGCTAGCCGATGGCTACGGCCAGACGACCTTGCCGTCCTTGAGGATCTCCTTCATGAACGTGTCGTCCACGATCTGATCGACGGCCGGCGGGTCGGGCATGATCCCGAGCTCCTTCAGCGTGTCGAGGTCCTTCTGCCACCGTGCCTTGTCGAGCCAGCCGACGCCGTTCGGGTGAACGAGGTCCGGCCGCGTGAAGTCGTAGATGAACTCGTGAGCGCCGCGCGTCGTCGCCGTGCCGCCGTACTGGACGGCCATCTGGATGATCTCCGTGCGGTTCGCCGCGTCGGCCATGTACTCCTGGCCCCTCATCGTCGCCTTGAGGAACCGGATGAACTCGTCGCGGTTCTGCGAGGTGTACTGCGTGTTCGCGACCATGACGGTGCCGGTCGTGTCCACACCGTGGTCCTTCGGCTCGATGATGTCGATCTCCTGCTTCAGGTTGGTCTGCAGGTGGTAGGGCTCGTTCCCGAGGAAGATCGGCAGGACGTCGATGATCTTCTCCTTCAGCTCGACCGAGCTGAAGCCGATCGGGACCTCGGTGACACTGCTGCGCTCGACGTTGTTCGCGGCGAGCAGGGCGAGGTACTCGGTCCAGGGCTCGCCGCCCTTGACGCCGACCTTCTTCCCCGCCCAGTCCTTGGGCGACGTGATGCCCTCGCCCTTCCTTGACGCGAACCCGCGGGCGGTGTTCTGTCCCTGCTGGACCACCACCTTGAGCGGGATGCCTTCCTTGACGAAGTTGGCGACCGTGCGCGCGTCGCTCACGCTGCCGGCCTGGTACTGGTTCGTGCCGATCAGGCGGATACCGGCCGACGTCGTGGTGAAGTCCCAGGTGATGTCGATGCCCTGCTCGTCGTAGTAGCCCTTCTCCCTGGCGACGATCACCGGCATCGACGGGTTCGCCTGGATCGTGAAGCCGAAGAGCCAATTGAAGTCCGTCACGGGCGGCCTGGTCGCCGCCGCGGTCGCGGCGGGGCCCGTCGCGGCAGCCGTAGGCGCGGCGGTCGGACCGCCACCGGTGGTCGCGGGTGCGCACGCCGTCGCGAGAGCGAGAGCGCCGGCTCCGCGTAGCGCGGCGCGGCGCGTGAGCCTGAGTCCACTCATCCTCTGACCTCCCATCCACTTCTGGTCGCGCGTCCCGAGTCGTTCCGTGGCCGCGGCTCGTGCGGCCTCATCTTCCCCCTCCTACCGCTCCTTCATCCAGTCCAAGAGGTGGATGAGGTCCTGTCGCGCCGGGCCGAAGACGTCGAGGTTCAGGACGGGCTCGGTGCCGGTGGGCTCGATGTAGTGGACCTGCCCGGCGGGGATGAGGATGAGCGAGCCGGGGCCCACTTCGTTGCCGACGCCGTCCACGTAGTAGACCGCCGTGCCCGAGACGATGTAGGCGATCTGGTCGAAGGACTCGTGCACGTGCGGCGCGAGCGTCATCCCGGGGGTGAGCTCGTTCATGACCAGCAGCGCGCCCTCGTTGCCGAAGCCGCGCCGGCGGACCCCGTCGCGGACGAACTCGTCGGGGATATCCTGCCAGCGCGTCGCGAGCGCGCGACGCTTGGTGGCGGCTGCCTGTTGTCTCGCTTCGCGAGTCGCCATATTCAGATGCGAGACGGTACCAGCCGAGCAAAGGAGTGTCCACACCGCTAACGTCACTGCCGGAGGGTCGAGGGAGGATGGAGCCGAGCGCCGACCTCATACTGGACAACGGCCGCATCGTCACGCCGCAGGGCGTCGTCGAGGGCGGCTTCGCGGTGCGCGACGGCAGGTTCGTCGCCGTGGGCCGCGAGCTCCCGAGGGCGGCAGAGCGCATCGACGCGGGCGGGCGGCTGGTCCTGCCGGGACTCGTCGATCCGCACGTGCACTTGGGCGGGGCGTTCCCCTACGAGCAGAACTGCCTGACCGAGTGCGCGAGCGCCGCGGCCGGCGGTGTCACGACGCTGATGCAGTACCGGCGCAGCACACGCTACCCCGAGGGCACGAGGGTCCTCGAGGCGCCCTCGTTCCTGGAGACCTTCCCGCCCGATCTCGAGACCGCGCGACGCACGATGGCGCTCGACACGGCCTTCCACTTCATCATCTCGACCCTCGAGCAGGCCGCCGAGATCCCCCTGTACGCCGAGCGCTTCGGGGTGCGGAGCTACAAGCTCTACATGGGCGGGTACGCGCCCGGGAATCCGATCGGCCTCGCCGCGGTGGACGACGGAGTCCTGTACGCGGCGATGGAGAGGATCCGCGAGCTCGGACCCTACGCGTACTGCATGGTCCACGCGGAGAACCAGGGCCTATACCTGCTGCTGACCGACCGGGAGAAGCACAGCGGCAGGCAGGACCTGGGCGCGTACGTCGACTCGCGGCCGCCGTTCGTCGAGGTCGAGGCCATCTCGCGGGCGGCCTACCTTGCCGAGCTCCAGCACTGCCCGCTGTACGTCGTGCACACCACGACGCGGGGAGGCATCGAAGCGGCCGTCGCGGCGGAGGGGCGCGGCGCGCGGATCGTGATCGAGACGTGCCCCCACTACCTCGCCCTGACCGGCGACGACGCGCGCCTGGCGAGCCAGGGTCCGGCGATCGGAAAGGTCAGCCCGCCGCTTCGCGACCTGCGCGAGCAGGAAGCCCTGTGGACCGCGATCGCGGACGGCCACGTGGACACGATCGGCACGGACCACGTTCCGGTGGCGAAGGCCGGCGCAACGGTCTGGGAGGAGCGTCCCGGGTTCGCGGGCCTCGCGACGATGCTGCCGGTCCTGGTGACCTACGGCCTGCTGCGCGACCGCCTGTCACCCGTCCGGCTGGCGGAGCTCACGGCGCTCTCGCCCGCGCGGCTCTTCGGCCTCGCCCCGCGCAAGGGCGCCATCGCGGTCGGCGCGGACGCCGACGCCGTCATCGTGGACCTCGACCGGGAGGCCGCCGTGGGGCCCGACGCGACCCACAGCCGGTACACCAGCGCCTTCGAGGGCCTGCCCCTCCGCGGCTGGCCGGCTCTGACCTTGCGGCGCGGCGAGGTCGTCTTCGACGACGGCGACGTCCGCCTCGTCCCCGGCAGCGGCGAGGTCCTGCGCCCGGGCGCGTACGACCGCGCTCCAGTGGAGGCGACGGCATGACCGGTCCGCGCGGGACGACCGAAGGCGCGGGACCGCGACTCCACGAGCTGCGGGCGACGCCGGCCACGTGCTTCTGGGGGTTCTTCGACCGCTCGCTCCCTCCCGTCCTCACGGTCCGCTCCGGGGACATCGTTCGCGTCGAGACCCTCACCCATCAGGCCGGCGACGCGCCGGACCTCCTCATGGACGACGGCGTGCGCGCGGTGTACTCGGGGATCCCGCAGGCCCAGCGCGGGCCGGGCGTGCATGTGATGACCGGGCCGATCGCGGTGGAGGGCGCCCGCCCCGGCGACACCCTGGAGGTCCGCATCCTGTCGATGAAGCCGCGCCTGCCGTACGGCACGAACATCGGCGCCTGGTGGGGCTACCTGTACGAGGACATGAAGAAGGAGCGCGTGACCATCTACCGCATCGACACTGCGAGCGGTACGGCGACGGCGGAGTTCGGATACGACTACACCCTGTCGGAGCGCTACGACCAGCCCGGGACCCTCATCCCGGCGGAGCGCACGCGGCGGGAGCCGGCCCTCGCGGGCGTGCGCGTCCCGCTGCGGCCCCACTTCGGCGTCGCCGGCGTGGCGCCGAAGGAGAGCGGCAAGGTGAACAGCATCCCGCCGGGGGACTTCGGCGGGAACGTGGACAACTGGCGGTTCGGAGCGCAGACGGCCATGTACTACCCGGTCCAGAACGAGGGAGCGCTGTTCTTCATCGGGGACCCGCACATGGCCGAGGGGGACGGCGAGCTCTCGGGCACGGCCATCGAGTCGTCGGCCAACGCGCTCATACAGCTCCGGCTCCGGGACGACGTGAAGACCGACTCCCCGCTGCTCGAGACGGAGACGCACTGGTACACCCACGGCTTCGGCGCGGACCTCGACGAGGCCATGCGCCAGGCGGCCCGCCGCATGATCGAGCTCCTGGTGCGCCGCGGGCTCTCGCGCGACGACGCCTACTCGCTCGTCTCGGTGGCCGGGGACTTCGGGATCACCCAGGTGGTCGATCAGCGCATGGGCATCCACGCCGGGATCCCCAAGCAGGTGTTCGCGCCACGCTAGGCCCCCAGGTCGCGTAGCCGCGGGTAGAGCTCGCGGTACGTCGCGTAGCGCTCCGCGTACACGCCCGCGTTCGCGGTGTCCGGCTCGATCCGCTCCGCGATCCGGACGAACCGATCGGCGGCGGTCACCGCGTCCTTCACCTCTCCGGCGGCGGTCGCGGCGAGCATCGCGTAACCGAGGAGCGCGCCCTCGAGCACCTTGGGGACACCCACGGGGACGCCGAGCACGTCCGCCTTGATCCTGTTCCAGAGCGCGCCCTTCGCCTGACCGCCGCTCACCCGCAGCTCCCGGATCTGCGCGCCCCCCTCCCCCAGGACGTCGGCGATGTGCCGGAGGCCGTACGCCACGCCCTCCAGGACCGCGCGGGCGATGTGCTCGCGCCCGTGTGAGGCCCGGATGCCGTAGAGGACGCCCTGCGCCCTCGGGTCCCACAGCGGAGCCCGCTCGCCGGCGAGGTACGGGAGGAACACGAGCCCGTCCGCGCCCGCCGGCACGCGCGCGGCATCGGCGAGCGCCGCGTTCGCGCCGTTCGCGCCCGTCGGTCCGTACGGCGCGGTGCCGCCCGCCCTCGCGTACCCGAAGGTCTCAAGGAGCCAGACGAACGACCGGCCCGCCGCCGCGAGCGCCCCGCCGCAGATCCAGAGGCCCGGCGCCGCGGCGGGCCACGCGGTCGTCCCCGGCGGGGCGACACGCGAGTCCCAGGCGAGCCCGAGCCCACCCGACGTGCCGCCGTAGTCGATCGCGAGCCCCTTCTTCACGATCCCGGTCCCGAGGATCGTGGCCGTCGAGTCGTTGACGCCGCCCGCGACCGGGACTCCCGGCTCGAGGCCGAGATCCTTCGCGACGTCCGCTCGGAGCGTGCCGCCCACCTCGCCCATGAGGAGCTCGCGCGGGAAGGTGGCCGGGTCGAGGCCGGCCGCGGTCACGAGGTCGCGCGGGAACACGGTCGCGCCGCGGAACGACGACGCGACCGCCGAGCCCGTCATCCGGTATGCGACGTAGTCCCAGGACTGGAGGAGCCAGCGCACGCGCTCGCGCACGTCCGGATGGCGATCGAGCAGCAGCATGGCCTTCGGCAGGATCGCGTACCGGGAGACCTCGGCGCCGCCGCGTTCTTCGAGCGCGCGGCGGTAGGCCTCGGAGCGCCCATCCATCCAGATGACGGCCGGCGCGAGCGGGCGGCCGCTCTCGTCAACGGCGATGACGCTGGGTCCCTGCCCCCCGACGCACGCCGCGACGACCCGTGGCGCGCCGCCCCGCTCCTCGGACGGCAGCCGTCCTCGACCGACCGCGGTCCGGATCGCCTCGCGCGCGGCGTCCCACCACACGGCCGCGTCCTGCTCGGCGCGACCGTGCTCGCCGTCGGTGAGGACCGGATACCCGCCTTCGGCCGACGCGAGGACCTGCCCGTCTAGCGCCACGACGGCCGCCTTAACGCGCGTGGTCCCGAGGTCCACCGCCAGGACGGCCTCCGGCACAGTCAGCCCGTGCGGGCCGCGGCGTCCCCTCGTTCCGCGAAGTCGGCGTCCGGCAGCACCAGCACACGGTAGGCATCCTTCCGGAGCGCTTCCTCGAACGCGTCCGCGAGCCCGGACAGCGGGAAGACCCTGCTGATGAGCGGCCGCAGGTCGACCTCGCGCCTCCCGATCAGCTCGGCGGAGGCGAGGAAATCGTCGCGCTCCTGCGAGTACGCGCCGCTCAGCGTGACCTCGCGGTCGTGGAATATGTTCGGCGACACGGCGATGGTCGTATCGCGCGGATGGACCGACGCGTACACGGACACGACGCCGCGCTTGGCCGCGGCGGCGACGGCGGCCTCGATCGCGGCGGGCGCGCCGATCGCGACGTACGTCACGTTCGCTCCGCGGCCGCCGGAGAGCTCGTTCACGCGCGCGACGTAGTCCTCGGTGCTCGGGTCGATCACCGCGTGCGCGCCGAGCTCGAGAGCCTTCTCGCGCCGCACGCGCTCGGGCTCGCTCACGATGATGAACGAGGGCGTGCGGCGCGCGATCGCGAGGTGCAGGAGCCCCATGATCCCGGCTCCGACGATGACGACGACGTCGTTCGGACGGATCGGGTGCCGCTTGACATCGTGGAGCACACAAGCGAGTGGCTCGACGAGCGCGGCCTCCTCCGGCGTCGCCAGCGGCCCGACCCTGAACACCTGATGGCCCTCGAGCACGTTGTACTCGCCGAAGCCCCCCGGCCCGAACGGCTTGCCGGGTATACGCGCGGTACGCGCGTTGTCGCATAGGTTGTCCATTCGGCGGCGGCAGCTGTAGCACTGGCCACATCGCTTCAGCCCCGACACGCTGACCTGATCACCGACCTTCAGGCCGGTGACCTCGACGCCCTCGCCGATGGCCTCGACGATGCCCGAGTACTCATGTCCCCCGACCAGCGGGTACGACCACGTGTCGATGCCGGCGAACGTGCGCTGCTCCCAGGTGCACAGGGCCGAGGCGCGCATGCGGACGAGTACCTGGGTCGGGCCCGGCGTCGGGATGGGGAGGTCCTCGAGGACGATCTGCTTCGGCCCCGTGATGACAGCGCGCCTCATCGTGCCGCTCGGCACGGCCGGGGGGTCTGAGGGGGGCGCAGCCCCCTTCATAGCTGTCATGCGCGCGCGACCTCGGGCTCGCGGCGGGCCGGTGAGTCAGTGGAGTGGATGGCGGCGGCCAGCTCGCGCACGACCGCGCCCGGGTCGGGGGCGGACCAGATGTTCCGGCCGAACGCGATCCCGGCACCTCCCGCGCGGATGGAGTCGGTGACCTGACGCGCGATCGGGACGCCCTCCTGGCGCGCGCCGCCGAGGATCACGACGGGCACGCCGGCGCCCTCCGCGACCTGCCGGAACGATTCGGCGTCTCCCGTGTACTGGACCTTCACGTAGTCCGCGCCGGTCTCGGCGCCGATGCGCGCGGCCATGGCGATGTTCTCGGGGGTGTGCTTGTCCGTGGCCGCGAACGAGAACGGGATCATCTCCGCCTGGAAGGGGATCCCCCACCGGTCGCAGAGCACCGCGTAGCGCCCGAGGTTCCGCATTCCCTGCGGGTCGTCCCCGCCCCAGTACGCGAGGGTCTTCACGCTGTCCGCGCCGAGCGCGACGGCCTGCTCGACCACCGCGGCCGGATCCGGCGCGTTCAGATCGACGCTGAGGATGAGGCCGCGGCCCTGCAGGTCCCCCAGGATCCGCTTCGCCGTGCCCAGGGTGGTCATCACGGCATCCGCGCCGCCGGCCACGACGCGCCGCACCGTCTCGCGGGGGTCGATGAGGCCGGGTACGGGGCCCATGAACCCGGCGTGGTCCATCGCGACGATGAGCGTCCGGCCGTCCGCGCCGAAGATCCGCCGCATGCGGTGGCGCTTCTCGAGCATCCTCTGACCTCCCCACGCGAGCGCGCGGCTGGCGCCGACGCTCGTTGAACTCTACCCTAGGGGACGTGGCCTCGACAGCCTCCGTCCCGTCACGCGTGACGCCGTCCCGCGAAGCGAGAGCACATCTGGTCGTGGACCGCGTGGCGAAGACCTTCGAGGGTCGCGATTCCTCGGTCGAAGCGCTGCGCACCATCTCCCTCGAGATGACCGAGAACGAGCTCGTCACGCTGATCGGACCGAGCGGCTGCGGGAAGTCCACGCT
This sequence comes from Candidatus Limnocylindria bacterium, assembly GCA_050692015.1. Classification (GTDB taxonomy): domain Bacteria; phylum Chloroflexota; class Limnocylindria; order P2-11E; family P2-11E; genus GWC2-70-10. The sequence goes on along the minus strand of JBOGTE010000032.1, from coordinate 8,963 downwards.
GCTGCGCATCGTCGGCGGGCTGATACCGCCGACGAGCGGAAGCGTCGAGATCCGGGGCCGCTCGCCGCAGGACGCGCAGCGGGCCAAGGACATCGGCTTCGTCTTCCAGCAGCCCGCGCTCCTGCCCTGGCGGACGGTCGCCGAGAACATCGAGCTGCCGTTCGCGCTGAACCCGCGAGCGAGCACGGGCCGGCTCTGCTCGACCCCCGAGATCCTCGAGCTCGTCGGCCTCTCCGCGTTCGCGAGCGCGCGGCCGTACCAGCTGTCCGGCGGGATGCAGCAGCGCGTCGCGATCGCGCGGGCCCTGATCTTCGACCCCTCGCTGCTCCTCATGGACGAGCCGTTCGGCGCGCTGGACGAGATAACCCGAGAGGGGATGCGCTACGAGCTCCTGCGCATCTGGAGCCAGGCCAGGAAGACCGTCATATTCGTCACGCACAGCATCCCGGAGGCGATCGTGCTCTCGGACCGCGTCATCGTCATGTCGCCGCGCCCGGGAGAGGTCAGGGACATCATCGAGATAGCGCTGCCCCGTCCGCGGGGCGAGGAGATGGAGACGAGCCCGGAGTTCCTGGCGTACGCGACGCGGCTCCGGCGGCTCCTCCACGCCTAGCGTGCCAGGGCGAGGGGCCCGGGGATGACGACGGGGGACGCGGCCCTTCAGGCGGGGGCCGTCGCCGAAGCGCGGATCCGTGCCCAACCCGGCGCGGTGCGCTCGACGGCGCAGGCGCTCTGGCCGTCGGTATTCGGGTTCATCGCGTTCTTCGGGGTGTGGGAGCTCGCGGTGCGGGCGACGAATACCCCGGCCTTCGTGCTTCCCACTCCAAGCGCGGTCGCGGGGCGCTTCTGGTCGGACCTTCCCATGCTCCTGGGCGAGCTGAGCTACACCCTGACCGCGGCGGCGATCGGACTGTTCATCGGGCTCGTGGTGGGTGTCGCCGGCGCGGTCCTCATGGTCCACTGGCGCATCCTCGAGCGCAGCCTGTTCCCGATCGCCGTTCTCGTGAAGCTCATCCCGTTCGTGGCCATCGCACCGCTCCTCATCGTCTGGCTCGGCTTCGACCTGAAGCCGAAGATCCTGCTCGCAGCGCTCATCACGTTCTTCCCGGTCCTGGTCAACTGCATCACCGGCCTCCGGGCGACCGATCCGCTCGCTCTCGAGTTCTTCCGGAGCGTGGGCGCGAGCCGGTGGGAGACGCTCGTGCGGCTCCGCTGGCACGGATCGCTCCCGTACCTGTTCGCCGCGCTGAAGATCACGCTCCACCTCGCGATCGTCGGCGCAATCGTGGGCGAGTACTTCGGCTCGCGCCAGGGCATCGGCATGGTCATCGCGAGGACATCCGAGAGCCTGCAGATCCAGGCGATGTTCGCGGCGGCCTTCCTCCTCGCGATCGTCGGCATCGCGCTCGTGGTGCTCACCAACATCGCCGAGCGCCGGGCCCTCTACTGGCACGAATCCGTCCGCACGTCGGGCGGCGGCGGATGAGCACGGCGCGCGTCCGGTGGGCGACGGCCCAGATCGCCCCGCCGCTCATAGCGATGGCCATCCTCATCGTCCTTCTGGAGGGGATCACGAGAGGCCTGCGCATCCCCGATTACCTCCTCCCAGCGCCCTCGGCCGTGGCTGCAACGCTGGTCACCCTGCTCGGCGCGGGCTGGACCGAGCCGCTGTACGTCGGCGGTACGCCGGCCGGCATCCTGCGCGACGCGTACATAACCCTCGCGGAGGCGGTCTCGGGGCTCGCCATCGGGATGGTCATCGGGATCGGGCTCGGCATCGTCATGGCGCACTCGCGCTTCGCCGAGCAGGCGATCTACCCGGTCGTCTCGGCCATCCGAGCGACCCCGATCATCGCCATCGCGCCGATCTTCATCATCTGGTTCGGCTTCGGCATCGCTCCGAAGGCCGCGGTGGCCGCTCTCGCGACGTTCTTCCCGATGCTCGTGAACAGCATCACAGGGATGCGGTCGGTGGACCCGATGACGATGGAGTTCTTCCGAAGCGTGCATGCCTCCACGCGCGAGATCTTCTGGCATCTGCGGGTCCCGAACACGCTTCCGTACTTCTTCGCGGCGCTGCGCCTCTCGGTCAGCCTGGCGCTCATCGGCGCGATCGTCGGAGAGCTCGTGGGTTCGCGTGAGGGTCTGGGCTTCATGATCACGCAGACCGCGATCCAGCTGCGCACGACCCACGTCTTCAGCGGCGTGATCGTGCTCGCGGCCATCGGCATCGTGCTGACGCAGCTCGTGTCGTTCCTCCAGGGCCGCTTCCTCTACTGGCACGAGTCCCAGCGGAGCTGACCGTGGCGGTCGTCACGCGACTTGCGACGATCCCCCTCTCCGTCCCGCTCGACCCGCCGCGCCACGGCACGGGTCATCCGCTCGGCTCCGTGTTCGTCAACCACTGCCTCGTCAGGCTCGAGACGGACGCCGGCGTGGTCGGGTACGGCGAGATCAGCGACGGCTGGGGGTGCGAATACCCGCGGGTCGCCGACGCGATCGTGACGGAGGCGATCGCGCGGTTCGTCATCGGGCAGGATCCGCTCCAGCCGGAGCCGCTGGTGCGGCGCGCGCGGGCCTGGCTCCGCCGCCGCCAGGGCACGACCTGGCTCGTGGCGCAGGCGCTCAGCGGCGTCGAGATCGCGCTCTGGGACGCGGCCGGCAAGATCGCCGGGCGGCCCGCGTACGAGCTGCTCGGCGGCGGGGGCGCGCCGGTGCCGGTGTACGCCAGCGGCAACTTCCTCTCGCAGGGCGGCGCGGACGTGCACCTGCGTCACTTCGAGCCGTTCCTCGCCCGAGGCATCAAAGGCGCCAAGGTCCGCCTGGGCGCGTCGTGGGAGACCGAGCTCCGGACGCTCCAGGCGCTGCGGGCCGCCGTCGGACCGAACGTGACGCTCTTCATCGACGGCAACGAGGCCTTCCGGCCGGAGACCGCCAGCCGCATCGCGCCGAGGCTCGCGGAGTGCGCGGTCGGGTTCTTCGAAGAGCCCTGCACGCGCGAGGACCGCGCCGGGTTGGCCCGGCTCGCGGCCGACTCGCCGGTCCCGATCGCCTACGGCGAGCACGTCTTCGGCGTGGCCGGGTTCCAGGAGCTGGCCGATGACGGGATCGCCACTGTGTGGCAGCCGGACGCGACCACCTGCGGCGGCATGTCGGAGCTGCGCCGGGTCGCGGCGCTGGCCTCCGAGCGCGGGGCGCGCGTTTTCCCGCACGCCGCCGGGACCCCGCTCGCGATGGCCGCGAATCTTCACGCCGCCTCGGGCGTTCCATCGGTGTCGGTGCTCGAGTACAGCGTGCGCCTGGACGAGCTCTGCGCTGCCTTCGTGGGCGGCGACGCCGTGGCCAGGGACGCCATCCGGGACGGCGCGCTCCGCCCGCCGCCCGGTCCCGGCATCGGGCTCGAGCCGGCAGCCGACCTCGCGGAGCGGTATCCATATCGCGTGCCTCCGCCCGTGACGAGCGACCCCACCCTTTACCAGGGGAATGTGTGATGAAGATCGACCCCGCCTGGATCCAGCCCGGCCCGCGCCCGCTGTTGATCGGAGGGAAGTGGCGGCAGGCCGAAGGCGGCCGCTCGTTCCCGGTGATCAGCGCGTTCACGAACGAGACGCTGACCCAGGTCGCGGAGGCGTCGGCGAGCGACGTCGATGCCGCGGTCGCCGCCGCCCGCGCGGCCTTCGACAGCGGGCCGTGGCCGCGCATGACGCCGAACCAGCGGGCCGAGGTCCTGGCGCGGATCGCGCGGCTGTTCGAGCGGGAGCGCGAGCGGTTCGCGTACCTCGAGGCGATGGACATGGGCAAGCCCATCACCGGCGGGTACCAGCACCTGCAGCAGGGCATCTTCGCGTGGGACTACTTCTCGGGGAAGGCGCGCGACCAGGCCGAGGAGATGGTCCGCGTCGCGGCGGGCACGCACTTCAACTACCGCATGCACGAGCCGGTCGGGGTCGTGGCCGAGATCATCCCCTGGAACGGCCCCGCCGTGTCCGCGAGCCAGAAGCTTGCGGGGATCCTGTGCACCGGCAACACGGTCGTCCTAAAGCCCTCGGTGGAGTCGTCCCTCAGCGTGCTCGCGCTGGGTGAGGTGCTCCTGGAGGCGGGCCTGCCCGACGGCGTCGTGAACATCGTCTGCGGCCCCGGCGGCACCGTCGGCGACGCGCTCGTCACCCACCCCGGTGTGAACATGGTCTCCCTCACCGGCAGCGTCGAGACCGGCAGGCACGTCATGGAGCTCGCCTCGGCGGATCTGAAGCGCGTCGCCCTCGAGCTCGGCGGCAAGAACCCCAACATCGTCTTCGGCGACGCCGACCTCGACGCCGCCGCGATGTGGGCGGGGATCGCCGCGTTCTCCAACTCCGGCCAGGTCTGCGTCTCGGGATCGCGCCTCCTGCTGGACCAGGGGGTGCACGACGCGGTCGTCGAGAAGGTCGTGGCTCACGCCACGGGGCTCGTGATGGGCGACCCGGCCGACGAGCGGACCACGCTCGGACCGCTGGTGTCGAAGAAGCAGCGCGACCGCGTCCTCGAGTACGTCAAGATCGGCGTCGCGGAGGGCGCGCGCCTGGTGTACGGCGGCGACGTGCCCACGGAACCGGAGCTCGCTAAGGGCAACTTCCTGCGGCCGGCCGTGTTCGCCGACGTCCGGCCGGAGATGCGGATCGCCCGGGAGGAGATCTTCGGCCCGGTGCTGTCGGTCATGCGGTTCCGCGACGAGGCCGAGGCGCTCGCGATGGCGAACGACGTCGAGTTCGGGCTCGCGGGCGCCGTCTGGACCGGCGACATCCAGCGGGCGCTGCGCGTGGCCGGCCGGATCGAGGCCGGCCAGGTCTACGTGAACGGCTACTACAGCCCGGCGATGTCCGAGTCGCCCGCGGTCGGCCACAAGAAGAGCGGCCTGGGCGAGGCCGGGTACCTCAAGTACACCGTCCCGAAGACCGTCTTCGTGCGCCTCGCGCCATGACCCGCTAGCAGAGCGCACACTCCGGAACGACCGATGCCCGTGGACGACGCGACCTTCCGAGAGCTCATGAGCGCGTTCCCCAGCGGGGTCGCGGTCGTGACCGCCGTCGGCCGCGACGGCGCGCCGAAGGGCCTGACGACGCGCTCCTTCGTATCGGTGGCTGCCGCGCCGCCGACGATCCTCGTGAGCATCGACCGGACCTCGCGCACCCTGGTGGCGATCCGGGAGAGCCGGGGCCTGGTCGTGAATTTCCTCGTCGGCGGGCGCGAGAGCCTGTCGGACCTGTTCGCCTCGAAGGCGGAGGACAAGTTCGCGCGGGTGCCTTGGGAGCCGTCGAAGATCGCGCGCGGCGCGCCCATCCTCGCCGAGGACTCGGTGGCCTGGGCGGAGTGCGTCGTGACGGGCTCCGTCGAGGCGGGCGATCACCACCTGATACTCGCCACGGTCGAGGGCGGCCGCTTCATCGGCGGCCGGCCGCTCATGTACTACCGGCGCTCGTACGCGGAGTGGGCCGGCCCGGACTGATCGCCGGCGAGAAAGGACCCTCCTTCGTTGGCACGCGAGCACGCGCAGGACCTCCTCAGTCGATCGAGCGCATCCGCGGCGTCGTCACGGCGACCGTCGCGACGACCGCGATCACGACGGACGCGGCCAGCGCGACGGCCAGGGGAGGTCCGACTACCGCCGCGACCGCGCCGCTGATCGCCGCCCCCAGGCCCTGCAACGTGAAGGTGAGGGCGAAGAGCCCCAGCACGCGGCCGCGGATCGCGTCCGGCGTGAGCATCGCGAGCAGGGATTGGCCGAGGGTCAGGTACGTCGCGGCAAGCGCACCGACACCGAAGAGCAGCGGGATCGATAGCAGGAACGAGCGCGACAGCGTGAACGCCAGGAGGACGACGCCGAGGGCGAACGTGGCGGCCAGGAAGAACGCGCCCCGGCGGCGCTCGGCGCCGTACCGGGCGAGGAGCATGGTCCCGGCCAGGGCGCCGATCCCTACGCTGGACACGAGGACGCCGAGGCCGCGCGCGTCGACCCCGTAGATGTCCTTCGCGAAGGCCGGCATGAGGTACACGTACGACGTCCCGAACATCCCGGTCGCGAGGACGATGAGGATGATGGAGCGCGTCTCGCTCCGCCCGAAAGCGAAACGGAGGCCTTCCGCGAACTCGCTGGACCACGCGCGGCCCCGACCCGCGGGTCGCGATCTTTCGACCCGCACGCGGGTCATCGTGAAGGACGTGAAGGCGTAGCCGCCGGCGACCAGGAGCAGGATCGGACCGGGCCCGGCCCCGATGGACTGTGTCGCGGCGATGAGGGCGCCGGACAGCGCGGGCCCGGCGATCTGCGCGAGGTTCCAGGCGGCACCCGAGAGGGCGAACGCCGAGACGAGGGCCGAGCCGCGGATGAGCGCGGGGACGATGGACATGCGCGCCGGCTGGTCGAACGAGTGCACGACGCTCATGAGCGCGGCCATCACGACGAGATGGCCGACCTCGAACACACCCGCGAGCAGGATGCCGGCTAGGAACAGGGCGACGACCGCCGAGGCCGCCTGTGTGCGGCGTAGGAGACGCGCGCGATCGAGGCGATCGGACGTGACGCTCGCGTACGGCAGCGCGAGAAGGCCGGGCACGGACGAGGCGAGGGCGACCCAGGCGATGGCCAGCGTGGAACCGGAGATCTCGAAGGCCAGCCAGGGCAGCAGGAATCGGTACATCGCGATCGCGTGGGTGAAGGAGAGGAGTCCTGTCCAGAACCAGCGGAAGTTGGGATCGGCCAGTGCCGGTGGCGCTCTCACGTGAGCGCAGGCTACGCGGCGCGTCGGCGCGCGCCAGTCGGCACCAAAGGAGCGGTCGCGAGGGGACTGGCCGCTCACAAGGCCGGGCTGAGTAGAAATGGTATAGTTTCTATACCCGATGGAGTTCGAGTTCGATCCCGTCAAAAGCGAGGCGAACAAAGCGAAGCACGGGATCGACTTCAACGAGGCCACGAAACTGTGGGAGGACGAGAGCCGGATCGAGATCCCCGCACGGACGACCGGCGAGCCCCGCTCCCTGGTCATCGGAAAGATCGAAGGCAGACACTGGTCTGGCGTGATCACGTATCGCGGCGAGAAGACACGGATCGTCTCGGTCCGGCGCTTGCGCCGGGAGGAGGTGCAGCTGTATGAAGGTCAAGGCGAGTAGGTTCGACCAGGAGTTCGAGCAGGGGAAGGACGTCTCTCGCTACCTGGATGTCTCGAGAGCACGTCGGCCCGGGCTGGAGCAACGCCGGGTCAATGTCGATATCCCGGTGTGGATGATCGAATCGCTCGATCGAGAGGCCGCACGCCTCGGTGTCCCGCGGCAGTCACTCGTCAAGCTCTGGATCGCGGAGCGGCTGGAGCGGCTTCGGGCAGGGACCGCGTAGCACTGCGGCGCATCGGAGGTGGTCAGCCGACCGGGACCGCCCGACCGATATTCGCGAGCTGGCGCATCGAGGCCGCGGCGGGACTGGTGGGAAAGGGCCGCTGTCATCCCTCGGTCTCGAAGCGGTCGGTCGCCTCGTCCCACCGGTGCAGGCGGCGCGTGCGCGGGCGGCCGCCACTGACGCCGAGCACCTCGTCGACCGAGGCGACCCGGCGACCGGTCGGGGCGCGCCAGTCGCGTCCGAGTGAGCGGATATAGACGACGAGCGCGATCCGCGCCGCCTGCTCGTCGGTGACGCCGTTGCCGCGGCAGACGATCTCGAACGTCTCCTCAACGCCGCTCGAGTGGAGCGCCGTGGCGAGCGAGAAGCCGCCGGCGAGCGCGGTGAACACGCGCCGGACCGGCGCTCCCCAGAGGTACCCCGGCACCGGCGCATCGCTGATCTCGGGGATCACGAGGTATCCGCGCTCGTCCGAGCCCGCGAGCGTGCGCAGCTCCTCCGCGGATCCTGTCGTCACACGCGCGGGCACGCCGTCCTCCCGCTCGGCGAGCATCGCCGCAAGGACCGTGGTCTTGCCGGCCAGGCGCGGGATCGCCGTGACCACGAAGGAATGATGGTGCCGCGCGGTATCGCGGAGCGTCTCGGCCATCTGCGCCGACATCGTCCGGTTCGCCACCAGATCGGCGAGGTCAAGCTCTGTCACGGACCGAGGCTATCTCCGCGTCGACCCGGCGTCGTACGGTAGGTCGATGGGCACGGCGAGCCCGGGCGCCATCGTCCTGTTCGGGTCCGGAGAGACCGCGGCCGTCGGACGCGAGGCGATGCGCTGGCTCGACGCGACCGGCCACGCGCCGGCGTCCATCGTCGTGCTGGAGACGCCGGCGGGGTTCGAGCCGAACGCCGAGGCGGTCGCGGCGCGCTGGGCCGACTTCATACAGCGCCAGCCGGAGGCGCGGGGAGCGGACCTGTCACAGCTCCCGCTACGCCGGCGTGGCACCGCGCTCAGCCCGGACGACGAGGGGCTCGCGCGCCCGCTGCTGGGCGCCGACCTCATCGTGCTTGGGGCCGGCAGCCCCACCTACACGGTCCGGCAGCTACGCGGCAACGTGGCCTGGGAGCAGGCGCTGGCGGCGCACCTCCTCGGCGCTAGCTTCTTCCTCGCCAGCGCCGCGGCGATCGGCGTCGGCGCGTGCGCGCTGCCGGTGTACGAGATCTACAAGGTCGGCGAGGACCCCCATTGGAAGGATGGCCTCGGGCTCATCGACCTCTATGGCCTGCACCTGGCGGTCGTGACCCACTGGGACAACCAGGATGGCGGCGGCGCGCTAGACACGACCCGCTGCTACATGGGCCGCGAGCGCTTTGACGCGCTACTCGAACTGCTGCCGCCCGGCGTCGTCGTCCTGGGCATCGACGAGCACACCGCGCTCGCCATCGATCCCGCGAGAGGCACGGCGGACGTCCTCGGCCGCGGGGGCGTCACGGTGCTGGGCGATGGAGCGGCGGTCGCGCACCGGAGCGGCACGACCGTGGCACTGGAGGACCTCGGTCCGTTCGCGCTGCCGGACGCCTCAAGGCTCGTCCCGCTCCAGAC
>JBOGTE010000031.1:0-17937 GCA_050692015.1 Candidatus Limnocylindria bacterium | reverse complement strand
GCCTGGGGCAGGAGGCGACGGGAGGTCTCCCTTGATCACGCCAGCGGCAAGCATTCGGATCGCCGCTCTGCCGTCGACCGTCGTCGCCTTCATCGCCGATCCGGCCAACGCCCCGCGCTGGATGAAGGCGCCCGAGGAGGCCGAGCTCATCACGCCTGGTCCCAGGCCGCCCTGCTGATCGCGCAGTCGTCACGCTCCGAGGAATGGGTCGGGAAACGTGAAGGTCCCCCGCATGGAGTCGCGGTATCCAGTGAGCGGACGCACCAGGAAGTAGGGCTGCCATCCGCCCACCGGCGCGGCGATGGAGTACTCCTCGGCCGGGTGGAAGCCGAACCGGGAGTAGTACTCGGGCGGGACCGCGACCAGCCCGACGAGGGGTTCGCCGAGCGCCTCGGCGGCGCCCAGGATGGAGTGCATCAGCGCCTGCCCCACGCCCTGCGCTCGTTGCTCGGGTTCGACGCTGGGCGGCACCAGTGCCAGGGCCGGAGCGGATCCGACCTGCCCGCGTGCGGCCGCGACGTGGCCCGCGACCTTGCCCTCCGTGCCGAGAGCCACGAAGGAGAGAGCCGGAAGCCACGCGTCGCTGGCGCGCAGCCCGTCGAGGAGGTCGGGCGGGGCGACGGTCGCGAACAGCGCGCGGACCGCGTCATGGTCGGATGGGATCTCACGTCGCACGATCATCAGTCTTCGGTGAACCGGTAGCAGAGGGCGGCGACGGCGAAGGCGACGGCCAGCCAGCCAGCGCCGATCAGCAGCTGCCGTCCGTAGACGGTGATGGCGTCCCCGCTGAGGACGATGCCGCGGACGACCTCGATGAGGGCGGTGTGAGGGACGAGGAACGGGACGAGGTCGGGCAGGATGCCCGGGAGGGCCTCGATGGGGAACATGACCCCCGCGAAGCCGAACATCAGGAAGCTGACGGTGCCCCCCACATTGGTGGCGGTCTGGGGGTTCGGCGTGAGCCCGGCGATGGCGTAGCCCATGGCGATCGAGGTGATGGCGATGACGGCCACGATGGGGATGAGCCAGAGCAGGTTTTCGGTGATGGCGACGTTGCCTCCGACCACCTTGCCGATGGTGAGCACTAGCGCCGAGGCCACCACTCCCAGCCCGACGTAGGCGAGCGCCTGGACGGCGATGAACCTGAATGGGGAGAGCGGCGTGGTGGCCAGCCGCGTGAGGATGCCGCGGGCCTTGAAGCTGGAGGCCACCGCCACCGTGATGTCCTGGATCTGGTAGACCATCAAGAAGACGGCGAATCCGGGGAGCACGAAGTCGAAGAACCTGATGGTCTCGGCTCCGATGCCGTAATCGAGGTCTTGTATGAGCCCGAAGAAAGCGACGTAGAGGGATGCGGTCACGATCGCGAAGATCACGCCCCGCGAGCGGAGCATCATCTTGAAGCTGGCCCGGAACAGGGGAAGAGTGGTCGTGGTCACGGTCTCCTCATTTCACGAACCGGTAGGCGCGGGCCGCCCCCAAGAGCAGGATCGCGATCCAGATGGCTCCGATGGCCAGCTCCGGTCCGTAGTCGGTGAGTGATCGACCGTCGAGCACCAGTCCCCGGACGGAGGCGATGAGCCCGGCGTAGGGGATGAACGGGGCGATCTCTTGGAGCCATGCTGGGAAGGCGGCGAGGGGGAACATGGCCCCGGTCACCAGGTAGAGGGGCCAGGCGACGGCGGTGTCCAGGGCGTTGGCGTCCTGGGGCGTCGCCGTGATCCCGGCGATGATGAACGCCACGCTGAGCCCGGTGAAGGTGACCATCACCATCACCGGCAGCGCGGCCACCAGCGCGGTCCCCAGCCGGATATTGGCTCCCAGGGCATTGCCTGCCGCCAGGAACGCAATGAGGGCGATCATGCCCAGCGCGGCTCGGGGGACGAGCTCGCCGACTATGAGCTGACCGGGGGTGATGGGCGTGACCGAGATCCGCTTCAGCACCCCGCCCGCCTTCCACGTGGAGATCGTCGCCAGGAAGGCGTGGGTGTTGCCCAGGGCGACGCCGAGCACCCCGAGCCCGGTCACCCAGAAGTCGATCAGCAGCACGTCCTGCTGGCCGAACTCGAACCGCAGCCGTGAGAAGAGCCAGAGGATGGCGAGCAGGGCTCCGGGGAACGCGAGCAGGGTGGCCCAGACCTCGCTCGAGCGAAGCAGCTGCCGAGTGCTGGCCCAGGCCAGCCGCAGGGTGCCGGCGATGGCGATCACTCGCGGAGCTCCCGCCCGGTGAGCTGCAGGAAGACATCCTCCAGGGTGCCGGGCACGACCTCCAGGCCCCGCAGTTCGACACCCCGGCGCTGCGACCAGTCGAGAAGCGCGCCGACGGCGGTGCGCGGCTCGGTGATCTGGAGCTGGTAGCTGGCCGGGATCGGGGATCCGGGCTCAGCACCGTTGCCGCCGGCCGCGACGGCGGTGACCCCGGCCAGCCCGGCGAGCTCATCGGTCTTCACCGGTCGGGGGGTGGCGAAGTTGATGTGGCCCATGCCGTCAAGCCCACCGATGAGGGACCGGGGCGTGTCGATGGCGGCGATGCGACCGTGGTCGATGATGGCCACCCGGTCGGCCAGCAGCTCGGCTTCCTCGATGTAGTGGGTGGTCAGCACGATCGTCTTGCCCTGAGCGCGGTTCAGCCGCCGCAGGAGGTCCCACAGGCCATGGCGCATCTGGGGGTCGAGCCCGGTGGTCGGCTCATCGAGGAAGATCACGTCGGGGTCGTTGACCAGGGCGGCAGCCACCGAGAAGCGGCGCTGCTGGCCGCCGGAGAGCTGCCGCACGTACGCCTTGCGCTTGTCGAGCAGCCCCACCGTGTCGAGCAGCTCGGCCGGGGGGCGGCGCTTGGGGTAGAAGGAGCCGAACAGCTCGAGGATCTCCTCGATCGTCAGCAGGCTGAAGTAGGAGGCCGCTTGGAGCTGGACCCCGATCACCCGCTTGACCTTGTCCAGGTCCCGGCGAGGGTCGATCCCCAGGACCCGCACCTCGCCCGAGGTGGGTTTGCGGATCCCCTCGATGATCTCGAGGGCGGTGGTCTTGCCCGCCCCGTTGGGACCGAGGAACCCGAAGAACTCGCCGGCCCGCACCTCGAAGGAGACGCCGTCCAGCGCCCGCAGCGAGCCGCCTCCGGGTCGCGGATAGACCTTGACCAGGTCGCGCACCTCAACGGCGGGATGGTCGGTATGCGTCATTTCCTGCTCCTACGGTTGCGTTCTACGATGTAGAGCGGTACCGTAGGCGGCGACAGGCAAGATCGTCAAGCCCCAAAGGAGCGCCCGGCATGACCACCACCGACACAGCGGCACGGCGCCGACTCGACCGCCGGCAGATCCTCGAGGCCGCGCTAGCGGCGGTCGATCGCGACGGGCTCGAGGCGCTGAGCATGCGGCGGCTCGGGAGCGATCTCGGGGTCGACCCGATGGCGATCTACCACCACGTCGATGGCAAGGACCGCCTCTTGGATGGTCTGGCCGAGCTGCTCTGGGAAGAGATCGCGATGCCCGAGCCCGCTGCCGATACGTCCGCCTCCCTGCGGACGCTGGCCCGCTCGCTGCGCGATCTCTTCCGGCGCCATCCTGAGGCGGCGCCACTGATCCTGCGCTGCACGACCGTGCCCCGTTCGGAGCTCGAGCTCTTCCAGGCTTACCTGGAGGCCCTCGCCGCCGGCGGGCTTTCTGAGCCGGCCACGGTCCTGCGCCCCGTCATCTCGTACGCGATCGGCACGGGATACACGGAGTCCACGCTCCTAGGTGTCCAGTGCGGGCCGCGCCAGACCGAGCCGCGGTCCGAGCGGGAGATGCTCATCTCACTGGGCCAGGCGCTCCCGCGAGGGACCCCGCCGGGGCTCGCATCGGCGGCGCTGGCGATGATCGCCGACTGCGATCCCGAGCGTTGCTTCGAGGAGGGGCTGGAGCTGATGCTGGCCGGGCTCGCTGTGACCTCACGTGGATCACGGGAGAGACGAAGGCCCGCGCCCACCACCGCAGGGCGCTAGCTCCGCTCCGACGCGATGACCCGGCAGGCTGCGATGCGCTCCTCGTTGCGGTCGAGATAGCGCGTGCCCATCTCGACGATGCGGCGGACCTGGGGGTCGATGAGCTCGTACCAGACGTTCCGTCCCTCGCGGCGCGCCTCGACGTACCCGCAGAAACGGAGGCAGGTCAGGTGCGCGGAGACGCCCGGCTGGTTACGCCCGATATGGCGAACGACGTCGCCGGCTGTCTTCGGGCCGTCGAGCAGGTAGCGCAAGATGCGCAGCCGGGTCGGATCGGCGAGGCCGTGGAAGAAGCGCGCCAGCACATCGTCCTCGACCGGGGCCGATCTCGCCGCCACGCGGGTCAGGCTCTTCGTTGCCTGTGTGGCCAACGCCAGCATCCTCCTGTCAGTTCGATCCGCGGAATGTCGCTACGACCTGAAGGAACAGTGTATCGTGAAATCTCGATGAATGCTGCGAACCCGCACATGACCCACTGATGCGTGACCTCACGGCTGCGCTGGGCGTCGCCGCCCTGGCTGCGATCTGCTGTGGCGGTCCGCTCCTCCTCGCGGCGCTGGTCGGCGCGGGGCTTGGTGCGACCCTCGCTCCGGCAGCACCGCTCTTGGCCGTGGGCGGCCTGGTATCGGCGGGCCTGCTGGGCGTCGTCGTGGTCCGCCGATCGAGGCGACACGAGGCCTGCGCCGCGCGCGTCCGGGCACCGCGAGAGGAGATGTCATGAGCGAACAGCGTTTCGACCTCGTCATCTTGGGCTCCGGCTCGACCGCGTTCGCCGCATCGCTTAAGGCCGCGGAGCTCGGGAGAACCTCGGTCATGACCGAGTCGCGCACGCTCGGCGGGACCTGCGTCAACCGGGGCTGCCTGCCGTCGAAGAACCTCATCGAGGCCGCGCGCATCTATTGGGAGGCGGCGCACCCGCGCTTCCCGGGCCTCGGCGGCAAGAAGCTGGACCTCGATTTCAAGGAGCTCATTCGCGGGAAGGACGAGGTGATCCGCGGATATCGCGACCGGAAGTACGAGTCGATCCTCGACGACAGCGACAAGATCAAGGTCGTCCAGGGGCACGCCGCGCTGGTCGATCCGCACACCGTGCAGGCCAACGGCACGCGCCTGGTCGGCGACCAGGTCCTCGTCGCGACCGGGTCCAAGCCAACGGTCCCGAAGATCGCCGGCCTCGATACGGTCCCGTACCTCACGAGCGACCTCCTGACCTCCGACGAGCCTATGGAGATGTGGGAGCAGCCGCGCTCGCTCGTCATCGTCGGTGGCGGCTACATCGCTCTCGAGCTCGCGCAGGCCTTCCAGCGGCTCGGCACGCAGGTGACGGTGCTCCAGCGCTCTGAGCGGATCCTCTCCGACCTGGAGCCCGAGGTCTCGATCGCTGTGCATGACGCGCTCACCGCCGAAGGCGTCGATATCCGGACGGGCCTGAGCATCACTGGGGTGCGCGGCGATGGCGACGGCGTCACCGTCGTCGTCGAGGGTCCGACGGTGCGCCGCGGTGAGGTCCACGCCGAGCGCCTGCTCGTGGCGACCGGCCGTTCGCCGAACACCGACGACATCGGCCTGGACAAGGCCGGCGTCGCAGTCGATGAGGGCGGCTACGTGAAGGTCGATGAGCACCTGCGCACGAACGTGCCGCACATCTGGGCCGCCGGCGACGTGATCGGCGGGAACATGGGCAGCCAGATGGCGACACCCGTGGGGGCGCACGACGGCGTCATCGCCGCCGCGAACTCGCTCGGGAACGAGGGACGGAGGGTCGATCACTCAGTGATCCCGCGGACGATCTTCACCGACCCGCAAGTAGGCGTGGTCGGCCTGACCGACGCTCAGGCGAACGCGCAGGGCTTCGTGTGCTCGTGCAATACCGTGCCCATCCACCTCGTGCCCCGCGCCGGCGCGGTCCGCGACGAGCGCGGGATCATCAAGATGGTGCTCGAGCGCGACACGGGGAAGGTCCTGGGCGTCTCGATGGTCGGGCGCGACGCGGGCGAGGTCATACACGAGGCGGCGATGGGTATGCGTTTCGGCGCGACGGTCTACGACTTCATCGACATGGTCCACGTCTACCCGACGATGGCCGAAGCGCTCAAGATCGTCGGACTCTCGTTCTTCAAGGACGTCTCAAAGATGAGTTGCTGCGCGGAATGAGCGCGGAGGAGGCAGACACGACGCTCGACACGCTCACATTCGAGAGGGGTTTGCGCTCGGCCGCGGCTTGGCGGAGGATCTGGTCAGCTGATGGAGACTATCCTCCGTCTCCGCGGACTCGGCTGACGGGCGGTCGCGGGCCTTGGCTGAGGCTCGCGCCTCGCGCCCGTGATGGCGCGGCTCGCCGAGATCCCGGGGCTGGAGCACGCGGCGACGGATCACAGCGGCACGTACCTGCGGATCAGAGCCCGGGATCTCGACGTGGTCGCCTCGGCGCGCGCTGCCGTCCGCACGCTCGATCACGACACGGACGAGCTCCCTGCCGATGAGACGCGTGCGCTCCTGTCGTCCGCGACCGGCTGGTATGACAGGGCGAGGTTGCACGAGCTATCCCGAGAGGAGGCTGGGGTCCTCGCCGAAGACGTCACGTCGGCGTTCGAGCGCCAGTCGGCACTCACGGGAGCGGAGCGCGAGCGGCTCCGATCGGATGTCGCGGATGCGCTCATGATCTCCCTGACCGATGAGGATGGTGTCCCGGGCACGCGGGCCGAGCGGGCCGTGCCGCTCATCCTGGAGCGAGCAGCCTCCTATCTGGGCGAGGAGCGCACGCCACGGCTTCGCAGCGTTCTCAGATCCTGGAGCGACGCACTGCCGCGGCGGTAGGCACGCGAAGCACCGCTGGTCGGTCTAGTCCACTTAGTTGGGTCAACACGGAGCGAACCGCACGCCTCGTTCCGTGGAGCACGCGACGCGGACGGGGGCCAGCTATTCCAAGATGTTGGTGTAGGGGTTGAAGGCGGCCCAGGCGAACCACATGACGTCATAGGCGCTGATTTGCTGGAGCTTCGTGCCGGCGAGCGGACCCAGTTCCGCCTGGCCTTCCGGCGACCAGTGGCTCCCGGTCTCCTCATCCACAAGTGCGCCGTCGCGGATCGCGAAACCAACCGGGCCTTGCCCCGTCGTGCGGTCGAAGACGCGGACGGCATCGAGGTCCGGGTCGTACAGCGCGACGAGCGGCGTCCCCGCGAGCTCGGTGTTCGCCAGGCGCCGCTCGGCGAACTCCGCCTTCGGAATGGCCAGCGTCCCGCCCTTGTGGCGGATGCCCACCACGACCTTCTTCCGGTGATAGGTGATGTCGTGGTTCTCGACGGGGAAGATGATGCGGTCGTCCCTGTCGTACGAGCCATACGGCGACGTCCCGTACGGGCGGACGTGTCCGGTCTCCGTCGAGAGGACCGTGCCGGTCGGGTACTTCGCCTTCCAGCGGCCGAATGTGGTCGTGACCGCCCCCGGGATCTCGCGCAGCCGCTCGCCCTTGCGCTCGCCCCGCACGGCCGTGCCGAGTAGCTGCGGCCACATGCTGTCCGTCGCGCGGTCGTACATCACCAGGTTGCTGTTGTAGAGCTGGCCGCTCGTGCCGAAGGTCGTCGTCGTGCCGCCTTCGAGGGCCCCGGAGAACACGATGGTCGATCCGGTGAGCGGGCAGTAGGTGATGGCGATGGGACCGTCAGCCGAGGTCTCGTTCACGATCTCGTGCCAGACCGTGATCATCCGCGGGTACGCCCGTGGCTGCCCGTCGATGGTGAACGCGTCGATGATGGCATCCTCGTCCCAGCGCTCCGACGCCTCGGCGACGGAGATGTAGCGCGGCTCTTCGACCGGCGGGATCCCGTCCGGCGGCGGACCGCCTGACCGGATCTTCGCCGCGATCTCGTCGAGCTCGTCCCGCGCTGTCGGCGCCGGAGCCGGCGCGACCGTCGGCAGGGTGGTGCCGCCGCCACCGCACGCGTACGCCGCGACGGCCGCGGCCGAGAGACCGAGCAGCTTCCGCCTATGCATCTTCACGTGAAGACGATCTGGTAGGCCGCTCAGCGCCGGGCTCTTCATGGGGCTCGACGTCCTTTTGGGCGAGGCGGTCGAGGACGTCCTTGAAGACGGATACGGGCTGCGCCCCGACGAGGAGGTAACGCCGCCCGACGATATGGGAGGGGATCGCGTCAATGCCGACGGAGCTGGCGTCGGCACGATGGCGGTCGATGACCGGGTCGTACCTATCGCTCGCGAGGGCCTCCTCGAGCTGGTCGGGATCAAGGCCCTGCTCGGCGGCGATGCGCCGCAGGTCATTGACCCGATCGAGCTCGGCCGTTCCCTCCCAGTGTGCTTTGAAGAGCGCGCGGTGGACCTGCTCGAACGCGTCGCGCTCCCGGGCGAACTCGGCGGTCGCCAGGGCGAGACGGGTATTGATGAGCCGGTCCTTCGGGGTCATGACGAGCCCCACCTCGCGCGCCATGGCATCCATGCTCCGGCGCACCCGCGCGATGTAGTCGGGCGGGAGCAGTCGCTCGCGCGCCATGCCCTCGCGCGGGACCTCAGGGTGCAGCTCGAACGGCAGCCAGGTGACCTCGACCAGACCCGCCTCTCGCAGCTCGTCGACCCGGACCGAGTCGATGTAGCAGAACGGTCAGACGTAGTCGGAGTAGATGATCAGCTCGGTAGCGCTCATCTCGACGGCCTCCTCACGAGGTAACAGCAACGGTCCACGGATCATGCCGCTGTGCAAGTCCGTGGCTACAACGCAGCGTGGCCGGCATCGGCGTCATACCGTGATGCGCGTCACACATGGTCGTGGCGAGGCGCATCGACTAGAGACGCCGCGCTTAGGGCGAGGAGCGAGCCCTAACGGAGGAAGGGACGCACGTCGGGCAGCACGATCGCGAGCGCGATCGTCGCGACGTACGCGAGGAGCAGCATCCCACCCACCACGAGGTGCAGCTGGATGTTCAGCGCCATCGCGGGCATGAGCTCGTAGGGACGGTCGTAGGCACGGCGCACGCCGGCGTGCACGCGCAACGCCAGAGGGATCCCGAGCAGGACGAGCAGCGCGGGGAGCGGAAGCACACCGAGCAGGACGCCGGCGGCGACCGACACGAAGGCCAGCGCCGCTGCGACCGCGTAGACGCGCAGGACGGCGTCGGGGGCCAGGCGGGTGGGTAGCGTCCGCTTGCCGGCGACGGCGTCGGCGCGCCGGTCCGGGATCTCGTTCACGTACAGGATGAGCGCGACGAAGATCGCCACCGGCACTGACGCCAAGACGGCGCTGGCGGAGATCTCGCCCCGCGTCTGCACCACGTAGGCCCCGAGGAGCATGAGCGGTCCGAAGCCGAGGGCCACGGCGACCTCTCCGAGCCCGCGGTACACGAGCCGCAGGGGCGGCGCGGTGTAGAAGACGCTGATGGCCAGGCCCAGCACGCCGATGACGAGCAGGGCGAGCGACCCGCGCGTCGCGAGGAGCACCAGGCCGATGCCGAGGCCCACCGCGTAGAAGCCCGCCGAGAGCAGGGACATCCGCCGGAGGCTCACGAGCCCGTACTGGATCACCCGCGACCCGCCGCTGAACTTGGTCGGATTCACGTTCGCCTCGTCGGCGCCGCTGAGCGTGTCGAACACGTCGTTCGCGACGTTCAGGCCGAGGTGCACCCCGGCCGCGCCGAACAGCGTGAGGACCGCGGCCACCAGGTCGAACGCGCCCTCCGCCGCGGCGATGAGGATCCCGAGAAGGACCGGCACGAACGTGGCGCTCAGGAACGGCAGCCGCGTGGCCCGCAGCGTCAGCCAGAAGAAGGAGAGCTGTGGCCGCACAGCGCGACCGAGGCGCCGCGAGAGGCGCTCGAAGTAGCGGCGCGAGCGCGGCACGGAGCGCTCGGCGTACTCGAAGAAGGGGACCTCGGCCTCGTCCCAGCCCCAGGCGTGCGTCGCGGCGAGCACGAACCCGCCGTCGCCCGCACGCGAGCCCTGTCCCCAGACCGTGACATGGCGGCGCTCGTCGTAGCCATAGCCCGGCGTGGGCCGGATGTGGCTGCCGGTGAGGCTGAGCTCACCCTCGGAGGGGAGGTCGAGCCCGGCCGGAGGCACGACCACAGCCGTGCCGCTCTCAAGATCGACACGCGCCGCGACCGCGACGGTCAGCGGGTAGCCGGATGGGTCGCGCCAGCTGAGCAGCTGATACGGGTACGAGCTGAGCTTCTCGAGGCCCTCGCGCGCGTTCATGCCGCTTCCGCTCCCGTGTACGAGAGGGGCGCGACCTCGGTCCGGCCGTCCGGCCAGTAGAGCGCCTGCCGCGGCACGATCTCGATGAGGGCGCGCTCGAAGAACAGAGGCAGCGCCACGCGCTGCGTGATGAACCAGTCGATGACCGGCTCCTTCGCGCGCCAGAGCGGCAGCACCCGCGTCCAGCCCTCGTGCACGTCGTCGTCGATCACGCGTGCGTCGCCCTGGATCGTCGCCCGACCGGGGTGGCCGCCCAAGGCGATCGGATCCGACAGCGAGACGGAGACACGGCCGTCTTGCCGGATGTGGTCGAGCTTGCGGGAGAAGAGGACGCTCGAGGTCATGTAAATGCGCTCGCCATTCCAGAGAGGAATGAGCGGATAGGTGATGAGGCGTCCGTCGCGCCCCACGACGCTCAGCTCGGCGACGAGTGCCGCCTCGAGTAGACGCTGGACGGGTTCAGGAAGCCAGGTCATCGGCTTCGCCGGATCCTATGTGACGCTCCGCGTTCTTGCTGTGAGTGCGTCGCGGCCTGCTGAGCGCCTCGACCGCGCCTGCGCTCTCCTGTGACATTCCGCGCGCGAGGAGCGGAAACAACCCCTCGGATCGCTGGGTGGCTTCTACGCCGACCTCGGTCTGACCGATCTCTCCTAGGCCATCGAGCTCGAGATCACGCGTCTCTTCGCGGTCCGTTAAGGCTGTCGGCGCCGGCTAGCGCCACACCGCCGAGAGCCATCCGGCGACCATCCCGAAGGCCGCATGTCCGAGCGCCCAGATCCAGGTCGCCGCTGAGCCGATGACGATGTCGCCGTTCGGCGTCGCCGGCAGAACGACCGTCCACATGATCGCCATGACGATAAGCGCGAAGACCACTGCCGCCATGACGCTGGTCAGCACCCCGCTCAGCTTGAGGACGCGAGCGGCGAGGAAGGCGAAGACGATGCCCAGCATCGCCGAGTTCATCATGTGGCCCATCGCGCCGAGGATGAAGCCCAGGCTGAACGCGTCGGGCTCGTAGGCGGCGGGTCCGGCCCAGAAGGCCCAGATGGACGAGGGCGCGGCGAAGAAGCCGGTGTCGAATGCTCCGAGCACCATCATCACCATGGCCATGGCGATGCTGGCGACGAGGCCGTTACGGATACCGCGGATCGGCCAGGGCGTCCGGCCGGTGTCGCTGCCCGGGAAGCTCGCGGTCGCAGTGCTCATGTCCACCTCCGTCGCCGAGTCGCCTTCCTGTACAACAAGGGCGGTGCACCGGCTCTTCGCTGTGTTGTGATGGGTGTCACATCCGCCGCGATCGAAGACCATGCGATCGTCGGGGACTGCCGCTCGGCGGCGCTCGTGACGCGCGACGGCAGCGTGGACTGGCTGTGCTGGCCGCGGTTCGACAGCGCGCCGCTGTTCGGCGCCCTGCTCGATCCGGAGCGCGGCGGGTCATGGAGGATCGCGCCACGCTCTCCGCTGCGTGCCGAACGCCGGTATGTCCCGGACACGAACGTACTGGTCACGAGCTTCGAGACGCCAAGCGGCGCCGTCGAGATCACCGACCTCATGCCCGTGACTCCCGCGTCCGACGCGCGCACCGAGCTCGTGCCGGAGCACGAGCTGCTGCGCGGCGTGACCTGCCTGCGGGGCGAGGTGGACATGGAGCTGTTCTTCGACCCCCGTGCCGGATACGGCGGGCGCGAGGTGCGGCTGCGGCCGTCGGACACGGGCTGCCGCGGCGAGCTAGCGCACGGCGTGATCATCCTCCGCTCCGACGCCGACGCGCGGCTCGAGCCGGACGGCACGGCCTTGCGCGCGGCCTTCCGGCTTCGGGAAGGGGACCGTTCCTGGTGGTCGCTCACCTACGCGCACGACGGGCCGGCTGTGCTCCCCGCGCTCGGCGACGCTGCGGTCGGACGGGTCGATCGCACGGCACGCTGGTGGAGGTCGTGGTGCGCGCGCATGTCGTACGGCGGCCGGCACGCGGAGGCGGTCCGCCGGAGCGCCCTCGTCCTTCGGCTCCTGTTCTACTCGCCGTCCGGTGCCGTCGTAGCCGCACCGACGACCTCGCTCCCGGAGCGGATCGGGGGCGAGTCCAACTGGGACTACCGCTACTGCTGGCTGCGGGACGCGGCCCTCACCGTGCGCGCGCTCGCTGGCCTCGGCTACCGCGAGGAGGCGGAGGCCTTCGTCTCGTGGCTCCTGCACAGCACGCGGCTCACGCGGCCCGAGGTGCGGCCGCTCTACACGGTCTTCGGAGGGGTGCCCGGCGACGAGCGCGAGATCGAGAGCCTTGACGGCTACCGCGGATCGCGGCCGGTGCGCGTCGGGAACCTCGCGGCAGAGCAGCTCCAGCTCGACGTGTACGGCGAGCTCGTGGAAGCGGTCACGCTCCTGCTGCGCGGTCGCGAGCGGCTCGACCGTGAGACGCGCTCGATGCTGACGGAGGCCGGCGAGTTCGTCTGCCGGAACTGGCGCCGGGCGGACGCGGGGATCTGGGAGGAGCGCGGATCCGGACACGAGCACACGCTCTCGCGTGCGCTCTGCTGGATCGCGCTCGAGCGCATCATCGAGCTGCAGGACCGTGGGCTCTTGCCGCGCTCACACCGCGATCTGTTCGAGCGAACGCGGCAGGAGCTCCGCCAGGCCGTAACGCGCGAGGGCTGGAGCGACGAGGGGCAGAGCTACGTCGAGCGCTCCGGCGATCCGGCGATCGACGCGAGCCTGCTGCTCGTCGGCTGGTACGGCTTCGAGGACCCTGCCTCGCCGCGGATGCGCTCGACCGTCGACCGGATCCGGGAACGGCTGGGAGCGGGCCGCGGCCTGCTCTACCGCCGCCGTGACGAGGCGTGGCCCCGTGAAGGAGCGTTCCTCGTCTGCAGCTTCTGGCTGGTCGAGCTGCTCGCGCGTGGCGGCCGGCGCGACGAGGCCGACGCCCTCTTCGACGAGCTGCTCGGTCACGCCAACGACGTCGGCTTGTACGCGGAGGAGCTCGATCCCGAGACCGGCGGGGCGCTCGGCAATTTCCCCCAGGGGCTCACGCACCTGGGTCTGGTGAACGCGGCGCTCACACTGGCCGAGGGCCCGTCGTGAACTGGGGCGACTGGCTCCTCTGGGGCTTCGTCGGCACGGTCGTCCTGACCGGGTCGATGGCGGGCGCCCAGGGCCTCGGCCTCACCCGGATGGACATCCCGTTCCTGGTCGGGACCATGTTCACGGCGGACCGCGACCGCGCGCAGGTCCTCGGGGTCCTGCTCCATCTCGTCAACGGCTGGATATTCGCCGGGGTGTACATGGCCGCGTTCCAGGCTTGGGGCGCGGCGGGGTGGGAGCGCGGAGCGCTCATCGGGCTGGTGCACGGCGGCTTCGTCCTCGTCGTGCTGATGCCGCGCATGCCGTCCTTCCACCCGCGCATGGCCAGCGACCACCACGGCCCGGAGGTCACCCCGATGCTCGAGCCGCCGGCCTTCCTCGGCCTCAACTACGGGAGACGGACGCCGATCGCAGCCCTCGCGGCTCACGTGCTCTACGGCGCGATCCTCGGTGCGTTCTACCGGCTCGCCTGAGGCGCCCCGCAGCAGGAGGATCCCGCTCGACCCGGCTCGCCCTGGACCGCGACTCTCAGCGGGCGCCGACCTCGCGCAGCGAGGCCGCCGGGATCCAGTCCTCTGTGCCGTCGTCGGCGAAGCGCACGCGGACGAAGACCGCCGCGTCCCGACGTTCGAGGTCGAGAAAGGTCACGCGGCGTGGCGGGGCCGGGTCGATGCGGACGGCTTCGCCCCGCAGGTAGTGGTCCTGTATCCAGCCCTCGTCCGCGCTGCCCGCGGAGACGACGTGGGCCCATGGTCCGTCCCGCCGCGTGACCCGGACGAACGTGCCGTCCTCGACCGTGCCGGTGATCGTGCTGTCCGTCGGCGAGCGCTGGAGACCGAGTGCGCGGTGCTGGAGCTGCCCGTGGTCGTCGCGCCCGCTGACCATGGCCACGGTCGAGGTCCCCGCGATGGAGCCGCAACCCCCGGAGAGCCCGAGGGCTGCGGCCACCACAAGCGCGAGGAGAGGTCGCACTAGGGGCAGGTCGTCGGGTTCGCCGTTCCCTTCGTGACGTTCGACGAGATCGTGTCGCACCACGTTCCGCCGTCGCCGATGCGGTGGAACACCTTGTTGTACTGGGTGCTGCCCAGCGAGTAGGTGTACGTGTCGTAGACCGTCTCGACGCCCCCTTCGATCCGGAGGTACCGCACCGACTCCGTGCCGGTGTTGTTGAGGAAGCCGGAGGCGAACTCGAAGACCCATCGCCCGCCGGCCGCGATCGTCGTTCCGGACGGGATCTGCTTCGGCGCGCCGCCGCCCGAGCCGACGTCGTCGATGTAGAGGTCGGAGAGGTCGATGGCCTCGCTCGTCGGGTTGTAGAGCTCGACCCACTCGGGCTTGTTGCCTTGCTTCGGTGCCATGAGGAACTCGTTGATCCGCACGGCGGACGGGTCGGGTGGTGGCGGGGGAGCACCCTCGTCGTACGCGGCGTACGTCCTGTTGCCGACGTCGTAGTAGATGATGTAGCCTGCGCCGCTCCCAGTGGTCACCAGCTTCACGTCGCCGTCGTTGTTCAGGATGCCCTGGTAGTTGGTGTTGGAGCCGTCCGCCTGCTTGGTGTCGCAGGGGTCGTTGGCGATGTACATGTCCGTGCCGGTCCCCATCTCATTCACGAGGCCCCGGAGTGTGTCCGTCACCCTGTTCGACGGGTGACCGTAGCTGTTGTTGCCGCAGGAGATGAAGGCGGTCTCGGGCCGCAGCGTCGCGAGGAACGTATCGTTCGAGCTGTGCCCGCTCCCGTGGTGGTTGAGCCGGTACGTCTCGACGTTGCCGTAGAGTGGACCCAGCTTCGCCTCGATGTCGTTGTAGGTGTACCCGAAGCCGCTCGTGGCGTACTCGCCGTCGGAGTCGCCTGCGGTCGCGTACTCCCACAGTCCATAGGTGACCTTCACCGCCACGGAGTAGTCGTTCTCCGAGGGTGGCGTCGCGTCTTCCGTGTGGTCGCCGGAGACCGGCGTCACGCCGTCCGCCAGCATCGTGTCCTTGCCGTTGGCGTTGAGGATCGTCGCCGTCACGCCGGTCCCGAGGTCGATGGACGGCCAGGACCCGCTGTTGGTGAGCGTCGTGACATGTCCCTGGATGATGAAGCGGTCGGCCTGTCCCGCCGGGCCGTAGAGCCAGCAGATCCAGCGCCGCGCCGTCTGTGACGTCGTCCCCGCGTTGTGCCAGGCGATCTCGTTGGACGGACTGGTCGAGGTGCCGACGGTGCACTGTCCGTCGCCGTTCGTGTCGGTCCAGGTCCCACCGTCCCTGTCCAGGAGCGTGCCGACCGTGAAGCCGTACCCGCCGAGCGACGTCGGCGTGAGCAGCTGGTAGAGCCCGTTGCCGACCGCGCCGGGCGAGTCCTGCGGGTTCCAGGCGTAGCCGATGTGATCGAGGTGGTGATGCGAGGCCATGACGTAGTCGAGCGCGACCGGGTTCGAGCCGGTGCCGCAGATCGAGCGGAGCTTGGCCTCGATGAGGGTCGCCTTGGTGTTGGTCCCCTTGCTGTTCCAGGCGGTCTCGCCGAGGTCGAGGAGCAGTGTCTTGCCGGCTGGTCCGATGACGAGCTGCGCGTCGCCCTGCTCGACGTCGAACCAGTACACGGTGACCTCGCCGGGGTTGGGGCTGGCGCAGGCGAGGGGGGCCGCGGACGCGATCTGCCCGGGGCCCGCGACGGTGAGGAGGGCTACGAGGAAGAGCTGTACGAGAGCGAACGTCGTGAGGTCTCTACGAGCACGTGGCCGGTGCTCGGGGAGCATCTACATGGGCCTCCGATCCCGGAGCTCCGCCGCCGCTCCCCCAGCGGTCAGGCGCCGCCATCGTAGCGCCCGGGGGAACGGAGCGGACCAATGCTTCGGAGGTGGAGCAAGCATTCGGCGCGCCAAAGGGACATGAAGAGGCCCCGGGGCGATCCCCGGGGCCTCGATCACTTGCTTCGGAGGTTCTGGTCTAGTACCGAGAGCCGCGCGAAGCCGAGGGGCGGACCTGCTCGAAGCAGGAGCTGCAGTACACGGGCTTGTCGCCACGAGGCTGGAACGGAACTCGCGCCTCGCCGCCGCAGTTGCTGCACGTCGCGACGAAGAACTCGCGCGGGCCGCCCATGCCACGACCGCCGCCGTAGCCGCCGCCACCGGACGAGCTGCGACGCGCCGCACGGCACGTCGGGCAACGACCCGGCTCGTTCATGAGACCGCGGGACTGGTAGAACTCCTGCTCTCCCGAGGTCCAGATGAATTCCTGACCGCAGTCCTTACAGGTCAGGGTCTTGTCGGAAAGACTCAATGTCTTCCTCCCTTTTATCGCTGGTGCTTGAGCTCCGCTTGGTCTCGGGAGGAAGTGGCCTCGCTCGAGGTCTCGCGTGGACTCTCGTCACCGCCCTCTTCGGGCACCCCGAAGCCTATCAGGAACGGCCTTTTGTGAACACCTGCTCCGGGAAGACCTCGCCCATCCAGTCGTCGATCCACGCGCCGGACCGGTAGCCGTAGCGCTCGAAGAGGCCGATCTGGCGGTACCCGGCCTTCTCGTTCGCTCGCCTGCTCCCGCGGTTCTGCAACGCGATCCAGTTGTGCACCCGGTGGAGGCGAAGACCCTCCCAGGCGTAGCGTGTGCGAAGCCGCACGGCCTCGGACGCGATGCCCCGGCCGTAGAGGTCGTGGCGTCCGATGAAGAGACCGCTCTCGCCGTCGCGCGCCGTCCAGTCGATATCGAAGATGCCGGTGAAGCCGACCGTCTGACCTTCGTAAGCGATGGCCCAGTTGACCGAGTCGTGGCTCTTCGCGTCTCGCTCGAACCGCTCCTTCAGGTTCTCTTCGGTCCAGTTGCCCGACCGCGGGGACCAGAAGCGGGTGGATTCGGGCTGCGCAAGCCACTCGAGCTTGCGCATTGCGTCCTCGAGCGTGAGCGGCCGCAGCTCGATCCCGTTCCGCCCGAGGATCCGTGGCCCCAGCATCAGGCCCGCGCGACCCCCGGGAGGGCCTCGTACTCGCGCTCGGACTCCCAGCGCTCACGCCAGACCTCGCGGTCGAAGCGCAACTCGACGCGGTCCGCGTAGGCGCCGTCGCGGTAGTACACCTCGTGCCCGCGGCCGAACTCGCGGTAGCCGAGCTTCTCCGCGATCCGCAAGCCCGCCGCGTTGTCCGCCGGCAGCGAAGCGGCGGACCAGCGCAGGTCGAGGTAGTCGAACAGGTAGCGGTGTAGCGCGAGCGCGGCGTCGCAGCCGTAGCCGCGGCCCCAGTGCTCCGAGCCGAGGAGGAAGAAGGAGATGTCCGCCTGCTCGGTCCACGGGGCCGACCAGCCGTGCGAGACCTGCACGATCCCGATCGGAGGGCCCTCGGCCTCGATCATCCACAGGACCTTGAGCGGATCCTTGGCCGCTTCCTTCAGGCGCTCCTTCCAGGTGTCGATCCAGGCCGGCTCGTCCCAGAGATGCCCGCCGCGGCGGACGCGTATGTCCGCCATCCAGGAGTTGACCTTCTCGAGATCGCTCTCATTGGGAGTGCGCAGCGTGGTGACCTTTCCGCGGACGACCCCACCGAGCACGGCTAGCGCCTCCGCGCCTTGGCCGGCCGCCGCCGCGGGCGCTGGCGCGTGGCCGCCGGGCGCGCCGCTGGACGTGGCCGGGCCGGAGCGGGCTTGGGCGCGGGCCGGTCCTTCGGCTCGAACGCGATCCGCAGCAGATGTCCGTAGGCCGTGGC